>JAITLL010000050.1 GCA_031277915.1 Acinetobacter sp. | reverse complement strand
TTAAACTTTATGGAACTACAAGGCATTTGCCATAAAATGCATGCAGGCCTAAAAGATGCTAGTGTAACTGATCAACAGACAACCAAGGCAAATGTTGAATACAAATTTGTATTAGACCGCTCAGAAATTGATCTTCCTTTTAATTTAGGACAAGAACTAGAAATCGAATGGACAGGTAACATTTATTGCACATCTTGTGGCACTAAAACACCGAAATCTTATTCTCAAGGACACTGTTTTAAGTGTTTTAAAACTAAAGCAGAATGTGACCTCTGCATTATGAAACCTGAAACATGCCACTATCATTTAGGTACGTGCCGTGAAGATGACTTTGCCCACAATGTGTGTTTCCAACCTCATATTGTGTATTTGGCAAATTCTAGTGCTTTGAAAGTGGGGATTACCCGTGTTAGCCATATGCCTGGCCGTTGGTTAGATCAAGGTGCGACTCAAGCCTTACCTATTTTAAAAGTTGGATCACGCCGCCTATCTGGTCAACTTGAAACCATGTTTGGTTCATTGGTTGCTGACAAAACTGATTGGCGTAAACTCCTTAAGGGCGAAGCTGAACCTCTAAAACTGACTGAACAACGTGATCAGTTAATCGAAGAGTTTGCACCTAAAATTCAAACTATTCGAGAAGAGTTTAGCCAAAATATTGAATTTAACGAAACTGTTGAATTACTAGAAAATGAGTTACCGCGTGAGTTCGTTTACCCTGTCGAACAATATCCTGAAAAAATTAAGTCTTTAAATCTGGATAAAACACCAACAATCCGTGGTGTATTGCAAGGTATTAAAGGCCAATATTTAATTTTTGATATTGGTGTTATTAATATCCGTAAATATACGGGATACGAGCTGATTGTACGTGCTTAAGTAAAATTAAAATGCCCCTAAAATGGGGCTTTTTAATTAATATAATTAAGATAATCTATTTCTAAATAACCAAGCTGCTAAAGGTAAAGTGACCAGTCCAAGTATAATCATTGGAATAAAATTGAATTTAACTTGTGCAAAGTTTGCCCCTTCCAAATAAACCCGTTGTACCAAATTAATTCCAAATCTTAATGGGTTTGCATAAGTTGCTATTTGTAATGCTTCCGGCATATTTTCTACAGGCGTAAGTAACCCTGAAAGCAACATCAAAGGCATAATCAATAAAAACGTAAAAAGCATGGCTTGTTGCATATTTAAAGATAATGCTGAAATCGATAAACCCACGCCGACTACAGCTAAATTAAAGCTTAATAAACCAAAATAGAGCAGCCCAATAGAGCCATTTATTGGAATTTTAAACCAGAATAAAATGATCAATAAAATAATGGTTGATTGCATCAACCCGACAAGAATTGGTGGCAAGGCTTTACCAATCATAATTTGTAGTGGTGTATATGGGGTAACTAATAACTGATCGAACGTACCTTGCTCACGTTCACGCGCGACTGATAAAGCAGATAAAAGTAATGTCTGTATCATACTTAATGCCGCAATTAATGAAGGCATTAAGCTCCAACGAGACTCTTGATTTGGGTTGTACCATGTTCTTGTTTCAAGACTAATCGGTAAGCCTGAATTGAATTTTTGTTGATTAAACTGACCAATAATTTTATTTAGATATGAACCTGCCACAACAGCTGTTGATGAATTCCTCCCATCAACAATCACCTGTATAGGAGAGCTCTGATTATTATTTAATTTACTTTCAAAGTCAGAAGGAATCGTTATCACGACCAAAGCCTGACGGCTATCAATCACTTGTTTAATTTGATCGGTAGATTCAAGTATTGCAACCCGCTTAAAAATACCAGAGCCATCTAGTTTTGAGATTAGTTCATGTGAGACCTGTCCATTGCTCTGGTCTAAAATTGCATAATCCACATAGTTAACGTCATAAGTTGCAGCATAACCAAACAAAAGCGCTTGCATCAGGGCTGGTACAAATAGAATCGCTCTATTTGCAGGATCACTAAAAATGGTCAAGAATTCTTTTTTGACTAAAAAACTTAAGTGTTTCAGCCAAACGATTAGTTGCTGCCACATAACTTTATCTCAACCGTTTTTTCAGTGAAAAGTTCACAGCACATATCAAAACAATGATATATCCCAGTAAAAAGCCACATTCTTTAAACCATAACTTCCAATCATCGCCTCCCATAAACAAGGTTTTAATTAAAATCATAAAATGCGTAGCTGGAAGTAACTGGCTAATAATTTGCACAACTAAAGGTAAGTTACGTGTATCGAAAACAAATCCTGAAAGCATAAGTGCGGGCATAAAGCTTGCCAATAAAGCAATTTGACTTGCCTGAAACTGACTTTGAGCAAAGCCTGATATGGTTAGACCAAGTAATAACGAGACAATTAAATATAAAAATGAAGCCGATAAAATTGAGAATAATGAGCTGCGCATGGGTACTTCAAAAATAAAGTGGGCGGCAACAATGCAGAGAATAATATCAATCATGCCGATAACAACATAAGGAATGAGCTTTGATAGTACAATTTCAAATGGTCTTACAGGCGTGACAAATAAGGCCTCTAGTGTTCCCCGCTCCCTTTCACGGGCAATAAGTAAACCAGTTAAAAATGCACCAATTAAAGTTAAAATTAACACCATTAATCCAGGGACTAAAAACCAAGTGCTGTTACCAGATTCGTTAAACCAGATTCGCTGTTCAATATTAATGGCGCTGGACGTTGCTAATATTTGACCACGGTCAACTTGTATAGACGGCGCTGTAGCCAAAGCTCCAGCGACATATCCCTCCAAAGCTGTTGCAATGGTGGTGGAAGTACCATTTAATAGGAGTTGAACCTTTGCGCTACCTTGCTGTGCCCGATTCGTAAAATCTGAAGGGAAATGCAAAATGGCATCAATTTCCCCATCTCGGATGGCCAGCTCTGCTTCAGATAAATTATGAAACTCTTGACTCATTAAATATCGCGAGCCATTTAAACCAGCTAAAGCCTGATTGATCTGTGGTGAAGATTGATCAATGACAACACCAACTCTTGCCTGATTTAAGTCAAACGAAAGTCCATAACCAAATAATAAAATTAAGATAATAGGCAAAACCAGACCAATTGCGAGGCTACTTTTATCACGAATGAGCTGCTTAGTTTCTTTACGGACTAGTGCTGTCAATCGATTCCAAAATGCAATCCCCATTGTAGACCTCCTAAACAGCGTGCCTTAATACACGTGCTTGCTCCACAATTGCTATAAAAGCTTCATTCATATCACTGATATGTTTATCTTTACTTGCTAATATACGTACCTGTTGTGGTGAGCCTAAAGCTAATAATCTTCCAGCATCCTGTATGGCAATGCGGTCACAATACTCCGCTTCTTCCATAAAATGTGTTGTAATAATAATGGTAATTCCCTGATTTGCCAGCTCACCAATTGCATACCAAAATGATCGCCGTGCAAGCGGGTCAATTCCACTTGTAGGCTCATCTAAAAATAAAATTTCTGGTTCATGTAATAGTGCAGCAGCCATAGATAGTCGTTGTTTATAACCACCGGGTAAATCACCGCTTTTAATATGTGGCTTTAAATCGTATTGCTGTAAGGCTTTATCAATTTGTTGATTTAGTTTTTTACCTGATAATCCATAGGCTCCCCCAAAAAACTTTAAGTTTTCCAAAACTGTTAAATTACTATAAAGCGCAAATTTTTGAGAGACATACCCCACTTGGGCTCTAGCCTCAGCACGAGCTGTGCGTAAGTTTTTACCAGCAACTTCTAGATATCCGCTACTTGCTGATAGTAACCCACATAACATTCGAAATGTAGTCGTTTTACCCGCGCCATTAGGTCCAAGTAATCCGAATATTTCACCACGCTGTACATCAAATGATGTATTGGCAACGGCTGTAAAATCGCCAAAGGTTCTGACTAAATCTTTAACAACAATGATGGGTTGTTCTGATTTCAAATTATTGTTTTGTTCTAGTTGAAAGGTCTGCTCAGAAATAGAGATTTCTTTTCGTTGCTTTTGGGTCTGCTGCAACTGCATCATAAAGGCATCTTCTAGTTCAGGTCGTCGCGCATTCGCTTTTAGCCCTTCAGGTAAAATATCAGTTGATAACTCTTTTTGGCGACTAATAAAATTTACTTGTTCACCCTTTGGAACAGCATCAATAATGTCAACAGAGTTTCTAAGCAATTTGGCTTGTAAAGTTCGTGCCTTAATCTGCTCTGAAAGTTTTACTTGCCATGTTTGTTCACGTGCTATTTCTTTTAATTGTTCTGGTGAACCTTGTCTTAAAATTTTGCCCTCATACATGATATATACATAGGCACATTTTTCTGCTTCATCCATATAAGCAGTACTAATAATAACGCTTAAGTTTTCTTCATGAACAAGCTGTTCAATAATGATCCATAAATCTCGTCTTGATAGAGGGTCCACCCCAACACTGGGCTCATCAAGTAACAGTAACTCTGGGGAACGAACTAAAGTACATGCCAGCCCTAACTTTTGTTTCATGCCACCAGAAAGTTGCCCAGCTAGACGCTCAGTGAATTGAGTAAGATCCGTTATTTCCAATAACCTTTTAAATCTTTGACTGCGAACCTCCTTTGCAACACCGTGTAAGTCAGCATATAAGTCTAAATTTTCTTGTACACTTAAGTCTTCATAAAGTCCAAAGCGTTGTGGCATATAACTAATACGGTCTTGTACAGCTTGTGGGTGTTTTTCAATATCAAACCCAAGCACATGAAGAGAACCTGATTTAGCTTTATATAACCCTGCAATTAATCGTAATAAAGTTGTTTTGCCTGCACCGTCTGGACCAACTAAAGCAGTAAGCTCACCTTTATTGATTTGCATATCCAAATCATCAATTGCCTTAATATCTGCTGACTTTTTATTTTCAGTTTTAAATGTCATAGATAAATTATGAGCTTGAACCACTACGTCATTATCAGTCATGAGCTTTCTCACCTGAAACAAGTGGCACTTTTACAGTCACTGGTTGACCCATTTTCAATTGATCATTTGGGTCATTTACATAAATGCGAACCTCATAAACTAGAGTTGTTCTAATCTCATCAGTCTGTACTGTTTTAGGTGTGAACTCAGCCACAGAAGATATATAGCCAATTTTTCCATTGATAGGCTGATTTGGGTAAGAATCACGAATGACTTGTGCCGTACCCCCCATATGAATAGAACTTAAATCTTGTTCATTTACATATACACGAACCCATTTGGGATCGGTCAAGGCCAATGTATAAACTGCCTTTTGTGCAGTTGTCATATCACCAACTTCTTGTAGCCGAGCTCGTACTATTGCATTTACAGGAGATTTTAGTTCAGCTTGAGTAAGGTTATAGTGAATTAAATCTAAATTAGCCTTAGTCGCTTCATATTGTGCTTTAGTCGCTTCACGATCTTCTCGTCTAGCACCTTTAATAATCAATTCTAAATTGGCTTGTTTTTCACGGACTGCTGCTTCGGCACTATGTTGATTGCTTTTAGCATAATCCAACTCTTGTTGACTTATAGCACGACCATCGGTGCTGTTCACCAATATTTGTAACCTTTGCAGGTTTTTGCTGGCTTTATCTAGGTCAGCCTGTATAGAAGCAAGTTGTGCTTTTGCTTGGCTAATTTCTTCTGGTCGAGCTCCTACTTGTTGTTTAACAATTGCTTCTTGCTGAGCTTTAAGCTGTGCTTGTGCCTGCTTTGCTTGAATTTCTAATGAATTGGTATTCAGGGTCGCCAGTACTTGACCTACTTGAACTTTATCTCCCTCTTGAACTAAAAGTGTCTGGATACGGCCAGACTGTTCAAATGCAAGTAAAACTTGGCGAATATCTACGTTTCCATATAGAGTCAAATTATTATCTTTTTGATTCTTATTATTATATTTCCATGTCCAGAAGCCGATGATAACCAGAGCTATAACAATGAAGACTATGGCGATCACTTTTTTATTCATCTTATTATCCTTCTTATAAAATTCAATTTTTTAGTTTAAATTCAATTTAAATTTAAATTACTCCAATCTTTGAATAAAAGATATACTTTTATGGTGAATGAAAATTAGGGTTAAACATGTCCAGATCTAGACGAAGTGATGGTGACTTAACCAAGTCTAAAATTATTGAAGCAGCAGGACCATTAATTGCCCAATATGGTTTTGCACAAACAGCGAACAAAACAATTGCCAACGCCGCAAATGTCGATTTGGCTACAATTAATTATCACTTTGATGGTCGAGATGGGCTATATCAAGCCGTTTTAGTAGAAGCTCACGCTCACTATCTGGATGAAAAATACTTACTAGAACTTATAGAAAGCACTTACTCTCCCGAAGAAAAATTAAGCTTTTTACTTGAGACATTACTTCATAAATTAACTGAAAAAGATGTCTGGCATGGAAAAGTGTTTATTCGTGAACTGTTTTCACCTTCTGAGCATTTACTAAGTTTTATTGAACTTGCAGGTATGAGGAAGTTTTTTCTTATTCGTAAATTAATCAGTCAGGTGGCTGGCTTAGATGAAAATGACCATGCTGTTTTACCTTGTATTTTAAGTGTTATGACGCCCTGTATGATGCTCATTATAGCTGGGCCAAATGCTCAAGCACCTGAGCCCCTTAAGAATATTGCCCAGATGCCTTTACATGATTTAGTTGAGCATTTTAAAAAGTTTTCATTGGCAGGATTAAAAGCAATTAGCCAATCAAATCTTTAAATTTCACTATTCAAACATTGTAAAATTGCCTGAACAGGATCTTCTGTATTTCCAGAAATAAGCTGTTTATGCATAGTTAAATGTTGCATCACTTGAATTTGAGCAGTTTCCACATTCATCAGTTTTTCTATTTCAGCTGCTAAACTTTCTGGTGTTGCATCTGTCTGGATCAACTCTTCAATTACTTTCTTACCAGCAATAATATTCGGCAAAGAATAATAAGGAATTTTCACCAAAAGCTTAGCAATCAAATAGGTTAACCAATGTAATTTATAGAAAGTGACCATCGGTCTATGCATTAACATGGCTTCTAGAGTCGCCGTTCCAGAGGCTAAAGCAATAATGTCACTCGCATTCATCACCATACGGCCAATTTTAGACTCACTATCTGTATTTTCTAAAATATGGACGCAAGCCTTTAAATGAGGTGCTAGTTGTTGAACACCCTGTGTAATCTGCTGTTTACGGGCATCATTAATTGCGGGAATTAAAAATTGAATGTCAGGATATTTTCTATGCAAAATATTGGCAGCACCTAGTAGCATCGGAAGTAGTCTCTCTACTTCACCTTTTCGGCTACCAGGTAACAAAGCAATATGCTTTTTATTTTCATCAATACCTAATTGCTGTTTGGCAACTTGGATTGGATTTTGAAGGGGTAATTGTTTAGCTAATGGATGACCGACAAATGCTGCTGGAACTTCATATTGTTCATAGAAAACTTTTTCAAAAGGAAATAAGCACAGTACTAAATCTATACTTTGTTTAATGCCATGAACACGCCCTTGGCGCCACGCCCAAACAGAAGGACTGACATATTGAACTGTTTTTATTGGAAGATTCTTTTCTTTAATATTTTTCGAAAGTCTGAGGTTAAAATCTGGTGCATCAATACCAATAAAGATATCAACCGGATGCTGAGTCCATTGGTTGATTAAACCATCCCGAACGGCGAATAGCTTTTTTAAGTCTTTTAATACCTCAACAATCCCCATCACAGAAAGAGTTTCCATTGGGTAATAACTGTTAAAACCTTCAGCAATCATTTGAGGTCCACCAATTCCCTCAAATTCGGCATCGATTCCCTGCTCACGAAAACTGCGCATGAGTTTTACGCCGAGTGTATCTCCAGAAACTTCTCCAACGACAATGCCTATTTTAAGTTTTCGGTTTACCAAGGCAATTTACCTAAAAATTTGAAATAATGCATTCTAGCATAGTGGTTTATCAATCTTGCACTTACTAGGTGCATACTTACTAAAACAGACCACCGTCCACCATAATCTAAAATTACATTTATTCACTATTTTTTAATCTAAATTAACAATGTTATTTGAATTGTAGCTTACATTTACAAACAATAAAATAAATGAGAATTATTTACATTATATTTATCACTATGACAATTCCACCTCGACCATTTAAACTTTCTGTAATCGCCTGCGCGATTTGTTATGTAAATCTCACTTATGCTCAAGACGCAGATATACAAGCTTTACAGACGATTCAAGTTAAAGCATCGAATGCTGAGCAATCTTCTGAACAGACCAAAGCATATACTGTTAAAAACTCGAATAGCGCAACCAAGCTTAATATAGAAGCTAAAGAAACACCTCAAACTATTAACGTCGTTACTCGTCAACAAATTGAGGACTTTGGCCTTACCAACACCCGTGATGTTTTAAAAAATACCCCAGGCGTAACAGTGACCAATCAAGAAACTGAACGTACTACTTATATGGCTCGTGGTTTTGAGATTTCAAATATATTGACTGACGGCGTGGGTTTTCCCCTCTCAGGTTATAACTATAACAATACCAATCCTGATACTTATTTTTATGATCGTGTAGAAGTCGTTAAAGGTGCGGACTCTTTAACAAACGCATTTGGTGACCCAAGTGCAACCATTAACAATATTCGAAAGCGACCAACTCAAGAATTTCAAGCCAGTGGCGGTTTAAGTTATGGGTCTTGGGATACTCAGCGTTATGAAGCAGATGTATCTGGCTCAATTCTACCGAGTGGAAAAGTCCGTGGTCGTATTATGGGTTATGAGCAAACTGGTGACTCATACCTTGACCGATATTCTTCAGAAAAAAATGGTTTCGCTGGTATTGTTGAAGCTGATTTAACAGATACCACATTACTTACCGTAGGTTACAGCCAAGAAAAAAATAAACCCAATGCAAACAACTGGGGTGCTCTACCCCTACTTGATGCCAATGGCAAACAAATTTCGTATGATCACTCATATAACCCAAACCCTGACTGGGCACATTGGGATAGTGAAACACAAAATGCCTTTGCTGAATTAAAACAAAAAATTAATGATCAATGGACAGCTAAGCTGACTTATAACTATCTTGATAGTAAGCATAATAGTCGCCTCCTTTATTATTATGGTTATCCCAAAGCTGATGGTTCAGGTGTGTCTTTGACACCATGGGGTGGTCAAGAGCATCAAGAACAACATGCTGTAGATTTTAATCTTGAAGGAACTTATAAACTTTTTAATCAAGAACATGAAGCAACTTTAGGTTATAACTATGTCCGTAGTCTTCAGCATGATAATCAATCTACAGGAACAATTAATGACAGTAATGTGATCAACTCAACCACTACAAATTGGGCAAGTTGGACACCTCAATCTATCACGTGGTCAGATTTCACAGAAGCTGCAAACTATACGCAAAATCTAGATTCAATCTATGCAGCTACACGTTTACATCTCAATGAAGATTTAAAACTTTTACTTGGTGCAAACTATGTGAGAGCCGAAAGTAAAGGCGAAAGCTATGGTTCACCCATGGAATATAGTGAAAGTAAAGTTTCACCCTATGCAGGTTTAACCTATAACTTTACGCCTGAATATACAGGTTATATGAGTTATACCTCTATTTTCCGTCCGCAAACCGGTATCGACCAAAATACCAATCAAGCTTTAAAACCTGTTGAGGGTAAAAGCTATGAAATGGGTGTAAAAAGCTCGTGGCTAGACAACCGTTTAACAGGCACACTTTCGGTATTTAAAACTGAGCAAAACAATTACCCGCTACGGAACTCAGATGGAAATCCACTTAACCGAAAAGTACCAACCAGTGATTTAGAATCACAAGGTTTAGAAGTTGGCTTATCAGGTCAAATCACTGATAACGTCAATCTTGCTTTTGGCTATGCTCAATTTAGTATTAAAGATCTTAAAAATGGTGGCGAAGCGAGAACTTATAATCCGAACCAAACCCTTAACTTGTTGACTACCTATACACCAACAGTTTTACCTAAGCTGAAAGTTGGTGCTGGCTTACAATGGCAAGATGGAATAAAGCTGTATGACTCAACTGCAAATAGCACCATCAAACAAGATGCTTATGCCTTAGTCAATTTAATGGCAAGCTACGAAGTGAATAACCATATTACGCTTCAAGCAAACGGGAATAACATTTTCGACAAGAAGTATTTATACAGTTTCCCTAATGGCCAAGGCTTTTATGGACCCTCGGCCAACTATACAGTTGCTGTAAAGTTTAAATATTAATACCCTAGCCAACTCCAGTTTAGGCGTTGGCTCTTCTTTTATTTTTTTATGTGCCTGTAAAAATGTCGAAAGCATTAAATCTCCCTATGTCATATCGCATAAAAATTATCTATCGATTCTTAATCGTTTTCGGTATGGGTTATGCCTGTATGGCGTATTTAAGTCTTGGGCTTACTGGTATTTTTCATTTGACCTTAGATAAACCTGAAGCGATTTTTTTGGCAGCGTTTATCTCACTTTTATTTTATGTGTTTTTCGTGATTTTAGGCTTTTGTATCCAATCTTTATTGAAACTGACTGGACTATCAATCGCGCTATGTGCTCTTTTCTTTTTTATGACACAGATGGTAGGTTATGCATAAAGGTATACGCCAATCGATGGCATGGCTTCATTCATGGACTGGCTTAATTTTCGGTTGGCTCATATTTGCTATTTTTTTAATGGGAAGTTTGTCGTATTACCGCCATGAAATTAGTTTATGGATGCAGCCGCCACTTGCACAATATGAAGTAAAGCAAGACATTGCAATCAAAACCGCTTATCAGTACCTACAAAAACATACACCAGATGCTAAATCTTGGTATTTAAATGTTGCTACCCCAGAAAGTCCCCTTAACACCATGTATTGGGAAAAAGCCGATGGCAGTTATGGAAATGCCACACTCGATGCCAATACAGGTCAAGAACTAAAACTTTCAGCAACTGAAGGTGGCGACTTCTTCTACCGTTTCCATTATCAACTTTTTGGCGTTCCTATATTGCTTGGACGGCTTATTGTATCTCTAGCAGCTTTCATTATGTTAATTGCACTAGTCTCGGGCATTATTACCCATAAAAAAATATTTACCGACTTTTTTACTTTACGCACCTTTAAGTCTCAGCGCTCATGGCTAGATTTTCATAATGTTTCTTCCGTTATCGCGCTCCCCTTTTTCTTAGCGATTACTTTTACAGGTTTGGCAATTTTCTTCTATTTGTATTTGCCGTGGGGAATGCAAAAACTCTATCCAGAAAACACATATCAATATTTTACTGAGATACGTACAAAAGCAGTCTCAGAAAGCACAAAATCGCATGCTTCGCAAAATTTACCCATTGAAAAATTATTAGCCCAACTTGAACAGCGCTGGGGAAATCAAACTTTATCGACAATTAGTGTTAAAAATCCAAATACTAATCAAGCTCAAATTACCTTCATTCAGCAAGAAGACTACTCAATTACCCGCAATCAGGCACGGATCACCCTAGATGCGTCTACTGGTAAGGTTTTAGGCGATACGCGTAATCATAGTTCTATTGCCACGCTTTATGCAGGTGTATATGGTCTGCATATGGCAACATTTGCTCAGCCCTTACTTCGCCTAGGCTTATTTTTCTCTGGGCTTTTAGGCTGTGTAATGATTGCTTCGGGATTATTACTTTGGAGCCTCAAACGTCAAATTCAGAGTAAAAATACACATTTTCATTTTGGCTACTATTTAGTTGATCGTTTAAATGTTGCCACATTTGTAGGTTTGCCTTGTGCAACACTTGCCTATTTATATGCAAATCGTTTATTTACCGTCACAGCGACTACAATCAATTATGAAATTTATAGCTTCATCATCATCTGGTTTATGAGCTTTATTATCGCTCTCATCACTAAAAAACAATATTTATGGCGTACTCAACTGGGCATTTTTATTATGCTATGTCTTGTTCTCCCTATATTGAATATAAGTTATTTACTGAAAAAGCAGTATGTTAATAACTTAAGTGGCTATTGGGAGTTTGCACGTGTGGATATATTTTTTTGGTTATTTGCGGCATTAGCCATTTTTATATTTTATAAAATTAAACCGATTCAACATAAAGCTTTAGAAAAAATTCAAAAAAAGCTGAATAAATTAAAAATTGAGGTGAACTCATGATGTTCATTGTCATTTTCTTGACGTTACTTGGTATGTATTTCCTGTTCATATCGAGTGAAAAATATCGCGCGCCCAAATCAACTGGTCATTTCAAATCCTTAGCTCAAAAATCTCACTCATTGTTAAGGATATCTGCTTTTCTAATGTTTGTTTTGAGCGGATTTATTCTTATCCAAAAAAATGGCTTATCTATAGGTTTTGTCAGTTGGTGGATATTTGCAACACCCTTAACTTTTATTCTTATCCTTTTGATTAATCCACTGAAGTCATCAAAGTAATCTCGTTATTAAAAATAATGATTAAAAATAAAACAAACTAAGTAATATTTGCATTGCTTAGCTTTTTTTTGCATAAGTAAATCATTATTCATGACAAAAGTTTATCTCTAAAAGGAATAAGATAGCTGCGTTTCGTGATAAGTGGCGATAAAGATGTCTGGTGCTTTTGAATTTATCTTAGCGGGTATGTTAGTTGGCTTCTGTGTAGGTATTACAGGAGTTGGGGGTGGATCATTAATGACACCCATTTTGATTGGTCTTTTTAGAATCGAACCTCATATCGCCATTGGCACCGATTTACTTTATGCCGCAATTTCAAAGTTCTGTGGATCGATGGTTCATGCAAAGAAACTCAATATTGTTTGGCCTATTGTTTTATGGCTAGCAGTCGGTAGTATTCCTGCGTCTTTTGGAACCACGTGGATACTTGAGCATTATTTAAGTCAGTCAACACACTATAAGTCTGTATTAACGATGGTATTAGGCTTTATGTTGACGTTAACGGGTGTGTCCATTATTTTTCGTTCTCGTATTGAGAAATTCTTTAATAAATTTAGAAATAAAGAAACGAATCAAGCTGAAAATGAGCAATTAGCCATTCAAAATAAGCGTACTTATATTGTGATTATGGGCATCATATTAGGTGTATTCGTAACACTTTCATCTGTTGGTGCTGGTGCATTTGGGATTATGGCACTTGTGATTATGTTCCCGAACCTACCGATGATTCGAATTATTGGCTCTGATGTTGTGCATGCCGTATTACTAACCTTAGTGGCTGGTCTTGGACATATGAGTGCGGGTAATGTGGACTTTATGTTGCTTATGTGGTTATTAGTGGGTTCTATTCCGGCAATTATTGTAGGTACGCTAATTAGTTCTCGTATGCCTGAACGTCTCATCCGTAAAATTTTAGGGATTACCCTATTTGCCTTAGGTGTTAACTTTATAGTTCACCCAGTCAAAGCAAAACCGAAGGCACCTGTGATACAAGAACAAACCGTGGTTGCTGAAAAAACAAGCAACTCAACACAAAGATAGTAAAATCAATAGGATTTTTCCAAACTGAAATACCATACGATGTAGTATTTTCATAATTATTTCATGGTATATTCAGTACACAAAACAACCTTTAGTATGATCGAACCAGTGACAGCAATGACTACACATTTAAATTCCGTTTCAAAGCCAGATATCGACGACGTTAATATTAAAAGCATCCAAACTCTTGTAACACCAGCTGAACTTAAGTCAGAACTTCCTTTATCTGATGTTGCTTCACAAACTGTTCTAAAAGGCCGTGAAACTATTCGCGATATTTTAGACGGTTCTGATAAGCGTTTGTTTGTCGTTATTGGTCCTTGCTCTATTCATGATCCTAAAGCTGCTCACGAATATGCCGATCGCTTAAAAGCGCTAAGCGAAAAGGTTAAAGATACTCTCTATCTAGTTATGCGTGTTTATTTTGAAAAACCACGTACCACAATTGGCTGGAAAGGCTTAATTAATGACCCAGATATGAATGACTCATTTAATATCGAAAAAGGTTTACGTATTGGTCGTAAACTTTTGCTTGAGTTAAATGAAAAAGGTTTACCTTGTGCAACTGAAGCACTTGATCCTAACTCGCCACAATACTACCAAGACTTAATTTCATGGTCTGCTATTGGCGCTCGTACAACCGAGAGCCAAACTCACCGTGAAATGTCTTCTGGTCTTTCATCACCAGTAGGTTTTAAAAATGGTACAGACGGCGGTTTAACCGTTGCAACTAATGCCATGCAGTCTGTTAAATATGGTCATAGTTTCTTAGGCTTGAACGAAGACGGCCAAGTTTCAATTATTAACACAAATGGTAACCCTTATGCACACGTTGTATTACGTGGCGGTAATGGTAAGCCAAACTATGATGCTGGCTCTGTTGCAGAAGCAGAAAATGCCTTAGCTAAAGCGAAAGTAAGCAATAAAATCATGATTGATGCGAGTCATGCCAACTCAAATAAAGACCCATACTTACAACCACTTGTTCTTAAAAATATTACTGAACAAATTTTAGATGGTAATAAGTCAATCGTAGGTATTATGGTTGAAAGTCATTTAAAAGGTGGTCGCCAAGATATTCCTGAAAACCTTTGTGATCTGGAATATGGCAAATCAGTAACCGATGGCTGTATCGATTGGGAAACCACTGAAAAAACACTGCTTGAAATGCATGAAGCTTTAAAAGATGTTTTACCAAATCGTTAATTCATCTTTTTAAGATTAAAAAATTAAGTCCTCAAAAATGAGGGCTTTTTTTATTTTACTTGCTCTGAATTTATCTATGATGGCTAGTCAATTTTGATTATACTTCGACGAGTTTTTCCACTACGACCTCCTAAAATATGGTGCTGTGTTTAGTGGCACATTTTTTTGCCCACTTTGGTGAAAATTGGTTTGGTATCGTACCTGAGTTATACACCATGCCTAGTCACTGCCAGCCAGTGGTACTAGAGCATTCACCTTACCAACAAAATTTTAACATCGAGCACACCATTCCTCACATGCTCATCACCATATGGAATCTATTCAAAATAAATTTCATACCCAGCATGCTCAAGAGGTTTTCGCGTTAGCTACTCAAATCATGAAGCATTGTCCGCTCTGTACGCATGGCCTAGATACAGCAATTTTAATTGCTTTGATTTTTGTTTTAATTTTACGTTGGTATTCCCGTGTACGAAGCCTGTGTCATACGTGGACTATACAGCTAGAACCACCCCGTACTTTCTATATTTTACCCATTAAACACGCCCCGCCGTCTGCTCTATAAGAACGCAACTTTTATTATCCCTATTTTTTAGGGACTCAAAACTTATTGCTTTTTTATAGGGTTAAAATATGTCATCGCTAAAATTTCGCTTATCTGTATTAAGTGCAGCCTGCTTATCTGTCTCATCTAGCCCTCTGGCTTTTGCTGACGATTTAACACCATCAACGAGTGACACAAAAACCTTAGCCCCCATTGTAGTCACGGCTAATCGTGAAGGTGAAACACTTAATAAAACGCCTGCAGCAATTAGCCAAATTAATAGCGAGCAAATTCAAAATAAACATGCCACTTTTATTGGACAACTTGTAAACCAAACACCAGGCATTTTAATGAACGACATTGGTAACGAACAACATATGATGTCCATACGTCAACCGATAACTACCGCAGCGGTTTATCAATATTTAGAAGATGGCCGCCCTGTAGGCGTGTTTAACCATAACATAAGGCTAGTCCAAAACTTGGTGCAATCTGGAATGTCACACCACAAATCGACATTTATACAAACTGGTCACAAGGCTTTGTTCCACCTGAAGTCAGTACTCTTTACGGCGCAAATTTAGTCACACAAAATTTGAAAGAAGCAACTTTTACTAACATTGATGCAGGTATCCGTTTTAAAGTATTTAATGATCGTTTAGATGGTGAAATTACACTTTATCGCTTAAACGGTGAAGATGAAGTGATTAGTTACACTAAACCCGATACTCGCAATGCAGGTAAGACTCGCCATGAAGGTATTGAGGTAGGTGCAACTTGGCAAGTTTCAGATCAGTTTGACCAAAAACTGAAACTCTCGGGTAATTTAGCTCGCCATCGTTATGAACAATTCCAGCCATCATCCACTATCGACTATAGCGGTAACGATATGCCGAGTGCCCCAAAAACTTTTGGTACACTTGAATATCAAATTAAACCAACCCCTGAATTATTACTTTCAGCAGAAGGTGTGTTTGTAGGCTCATATTGGATTAATAATGCCAATACCCAAAAATATGACGGACACACACACTGTACTTAACCTTCGTGCGAACTACCGTAAAAAAGCTTATGAAGTATTTGGGCAAATTTTAAATGTGGCTGATACACATTACGCTGAAAGTACTTCATTTAGTAACAATGAAGTAAGTTATACCCCAGCAGCTCCACGCACTTATTTAGCGGGTGTACGCTATCACTTTGGTGATTAAATAAATTTAAGTTTGTGGCTACTATGCGGGCCACAAACTTTTATCTACTTATAAATAAAAACAACTCACCACAAAAGTAAAAAGCAGCACAGTTTCACTAAGCTCAATCGCTGCACCAACTGTATCGCCGGTAATACCTTCAATTCTTTTTATAAATAAATGTCTTAAATAAACAAGACTGATTAAAAAACCAATGATGGCAATGAGCCCCAGCCATTCCCAATATAAAGGCAATAATACAACTATCATAGCTATTATCCATGAGACTGTTTTAGGTAAATAATCAGTCAAAGAACGCCCCAAACCATTTTCTCGAACATATGGAGTAGTTAAAAACAAAATAGATGGTACAACTCGCCCGAGGGCAGGAACACATATTAAAAATAACATTTGGTGTTGTTCAATTAATACATAAACCAGTGCAAACTTGAGCAAACAAATAATAACTAAACTGAGCACTCCAATTGGGCCACAACTTGGATCTTTCATAATTTGTAAAGTACGCAGTTTGTCACCAAAACCACCTACCCACGCATCTGCTGTATCTGCCAACCCATCTAAATGCAATCCACCTGTCAGCCAAACCCATAAAGTCGTAATGATGATCGCAAGTAAAACAATAGGTAGTTTGATTAAAAGACAAGCAATAAAAAACAGAATACCACCGATAATCAGCCCAACCAGCGGGTAAAACAAAATGGCTCGACCATTTTGTTGCGCCGTGGGTGTAGTCTTTAACTCAATAGGTAGAACAGTTAAAAATTGCAATGCAATCCAAAAAGGTGTCATATCCAAGTCTCTAACTGATCTAATATTTTAAATTGCTTGAATTATGAAGAAATAAAAATGGGAATAGCAATCCCTATTCCCATGAAAGACTTCAAAAACTGAAAATCTATTGCATTTGATAACATTGTTTTAATTTGATGTAGTCGTAATAAAAACTGGTTGGCGTGTAACGTGCATAGTTACATGCAGGCTTAAATAAAGTCTCTTTTTCATTATAAAGCATTTTAACCAGCGTATAGCCTTGGTTATTTTGGTAAATATCCCATTGAACATTGGCTGCCATAGGTGAAACTACTTCACCACGCCATGTGCTTGTTGAATAATTATAAGTCTGACGTAGTGGTAAAGGCTGCATCATATTATGCACATCTAAGCTGGTGGCTAGAGGAATAATAATTTCTGCATGTGCAAAACGTAAAACCGCTTTATAAGGTTGGGCCTTATTTACAACGGCATCAACTTGTTGGAATAAATCTTGTTTGAGTCCTTGTGCAATTTCGCTAGTAACTTGATTTGACTCTGTAAAGCCCGGTCCTTTTTCATAAAAATCATTAGCATCATTAAATTCTGCATAAAATTTTGCTGCCTCGAGAGGCATATATTTATCAAAATTAATATCTTTTAATTCATCTTTCATACCACCAGAAATTGAATAAAGCTCATAAACATATGCAGCAGCATCCACTGCACTAGCAATCGTATTTTTACCCTTACCTTTTTCTGTAATTTGCTCACCTTTGGGTGAAGTAACGGTAAATGATCCAGTATTGCTAAAGCTATAACCTGTTGTACCAAGTTTTTTAATAAAGTCTGCTTTAAAAATCGGATTAAGTACAGTTTGGGCAATTTTTTCAGCCTGAGTATTTTTTGATAACTCATTTAGCTTTTGAGTTAAATCTTTATTGTTTGCTTCAAAATCTTGATAGGTCTGACTTGCATCATAAATTTTCTGTTGGCTAGCACTAAGTGGTTGAGTTAAGTCTTCAGCCGCATTTAAGCTATGAAAATAAAGTTTAAAACGGTCAATACCTCCATCTAAAATACTTGGAACACTTGTACTCGATAAATTGGTATAAGACACGGGAACAATTTTATCTTTAAGTTGCGGTTGTTGTTTAATAAGTTCAGCAGTAAAGAATTTGGTGCTATCCACCGCGCGATCTACACCAGAACTTTGTACCAATATAGATGCTTGCGAATTTAAAAGTGTTGGTAAGCGTTGCAATAACCGGTCTGCAATGCCACGGTGTTCTAAAATACCAGTCATGGTTTCATTACCATAACCATACTGGCGTATGCCTTCCACACCATAGCCTAATAATATGTTGGCTTTCATCATTGCTTCTAAATCAGCACCTAATTGCTCGCCTAACGGCGTTAAAGCATTTTCTGCTTTTGCCTGCTTCCATAAATTATAAAGGGCTAAATCATATTTAATACTTGATAGGCCTCTTGAACCATGACGTGCGACTAACTCAGTAAAAACTGGCTGGAATCCATTCGGAACTTGTTCGTAGTTTTTTAGATTTTGTTATGGTTGGTAAGGTGTTTTAGTTTGATAATATTTTGATGGCTTTGTAGGTGTCGTCTGAATATCTTGATCATTATTATTACAAGCCACAAGTAATATTGATGTGGCAAGCAATGTCATTTTAAATAAAATATTCATAAGTCAAATAAGCTATTAATAGGAAATACCAATAGATTAATTTTTAGCAATGACAGTACAATGACATGACTTTAAATATTATTACAAAACAATTATTTAAGAATTTAAAACTGCTATTTCAGTATAAAAGTTAATTGACCATCTTCTTCAAAAAATTCCAAAGAATATAATTTCCCAAGTTCTGCCGGCATTTTCAATAAGTCATCTAAAGGGTGTTGTCCGGCTAAACAAGTCAATAACTTAATCACACCGCCGTGGGTAACAACTAATGCATGCTGCCAGTTCTGCTTTTGCATATGTACAAGCAACTCCTGGAACCCTTTCAAAACTCTGGTTTGAAATTGCATCAATGTTTCGGCTCTAGGCGGACAATATTGAGTCGGTTTTTGCCAGAAGTTTGCCAGTAACTCTGGTGAGGTTTCATAAATTTGCTGAGTTGAAATACCTTCCCAGTCTCCAAAATACATTTCTTTTAAGTCATCATTTAAAAGCAAAGGTAGCTCAGTTGTTTTGGCAAGTTGCTCGGCAAAACAAGCACAACGCTTTAATGATGAACTTACAATGACATCCCATGTCTGGTTTGTAACTTTCTCAAGAGTTGACTGCATTTGCTGCCAACCTTTTTCTGTTAACTCATCATCTAAATGCCCACGCAAAGTATGACTATATTGACTTTCGCCGTGTCTGAGCAAATCGATCCTAAAATTACCCAATTTTATCCCCGCTTACAGCAGCTTGAGCAAAGGTAGCCATTTGGTTATGTAATACACATGCCATTTTAACTAAAGCTAAGGCAGTACCAGCACCACTACCTTCACCCAAACGCAAGTTCATTTTTAAAATTGGGTTTGCATTGAGTTCTTGTAAAATACGGCGATGTCCATATTCAGCCGATTGATGACCAAACAACATCCAGTCACGTACTTTAGGATTCATCCGCACAGCACATAAAGCCGCTACTGAACTAATGAAACCATCCACAATGATAGGTAAACCCACTTGTGCACATCGAATATAAGCACCTGCAATTGCAGCAATTTCCAAACCACCTACAGCACATAATGTTTTAAATGCATCACCAACGACATGTTTATGATGAAGCTCTATAGCTTTTTCAATTACTTCAATTTTATGTCTTAACTGATCGGCGCCAATTCCTGTACCCACCCCAGTCAATTGCTCAGCAGTATCATTTAGTAAAAGACAAGCTAAGGCGGAAGCAGAACAGGTATTTCCAATACCCATTTCACCTGCAATATAAATATCTGCACCATTCGCTTTAGCTGTGTCTACACTATTTTTACCTAACTCTAAGGCAGCACGACATTCGTCAGTATTCATTGCAGCTTGTTTAGCAAAATTTGCTGTGCCAGCACGAATACAATGACGTTCAACACCTGCATATTCGTATGATTCACCTACTGTACCGCAATCAATCACTTGCAAATGAGCTTGATGATATTTGGCAATAACACTAATTGCTGCTCCACCAGTCGTGAAGTTTTGCAGCATTTGACGGGTTACGGCTTGAGGGTATGCAGAGATATTTTCTTCAACCACGCCATGATCGCCCGCAAAAATGGTGATCCATGGATGATTAACTTGTGGATGTGCATTTGACTGTAAACTGGCAAGTTTAACTGCTATCAGTTCTAAATCACCTAAGGCACCAGTAGGTTTTGTGAGTTGGAGTTGGTGTTGCTCAGCTTGTTGTTTTGCATCCAAATTAGGTTGCTGTATAGATTCTAACCACCAGTTCATTTTACTTCTCACCTTTTAAAATCATTGGAAAACCAGCCACACAAAACACAACCTTATCTGCAATTTGTCCTAGAGCTTGATGTAGTCGGCCTGCTTCATCGACAAACCTTCGGCTTATCTCACCGAGTGGTACAACGCCTAAACCCGTTTCATTACTTACTAAAATAATTTCTGACTCAAGCGTAGGTAAAACTTTTAATAACTGTTCACACTCAAATTGTTGAATACTTTGATCATCTAAAAGTAACAAATTGGTTAGCCAAAGCGTTAAACAATCCACCAGAATAATTTGATTAGGTCTGTCAATTTTTTGCAGAGCTTTTGCTAAAAATAAGGGTTCTTCAACCAAAGACCAGTGAGCAGGACGTTGATTTTGATGGTGTTCAATTCGACTTTGCATTTCTGGGTCAAGTGCTTGCGCCGTCGCAACATAAGTCACCGCTAATTGCGTATTTATTGCTGTTTGTTCAGCGAGTCGACTTTTGCCAGAGCGAGCACCACCCAAAATCAGTTGCAACATGAATCACCTAAGAACAAATGCTGAGATGGATATAACTTACCTTGTAAAGTTTGAGCTTGATAACAACCAAACGTTAAATGCTCGACTTTAAGGTCAAATTCAGCCTGTTTGTATTGTACAGGTAATTGAGAAATTTTATGTAAAATCAAATCACTACTATAGTCTTTTTTATACAATCCCAAAGTAATATGCGGACAATATTCTAAAGCGGCAATTTCATTAGAAACTAAACCTAACTTTTGGCGTATTAGAGGTAAGGTATTTTTGATATCTTGGATTTCTACAAATAAAGCACTACTAAAACTGTCGACTGAACCAATTTTTAAATGAAACGGAGCAAAATTTTCTTTTCTTAAGATTTCTCTTTGCTGCTCAAATTCACTAAAAATAAAGTCATCAGGATAGGTTCTGGTTTCGTGGTTTAAAAATCCACATATAAACAGCGTGATATGATATTGACGGTTATTGGGTTCTAGTAAGAACTCTGAAAAATGCGCGCGTAACGTATCTAAATAATCAACTAGTTTTTGATCATTAATTTCTAAATACCATAAAGCATAATTTTGACGCTCAAGATGCCACTCAGGATAATCCCGTATAGATGTTGGCACCATGAACGTCGAGGGTTTTAACAGCACAGCTTTAATTCAAAATCATTCAATTTTTGTATTAAAGCATGTTTGCCTTTTAAATGTAGAGTACTAATTTATTTAACAAACTTAAGCATATTGAGTACGCGTACTTTTGGAGTTGGTAATATTCATATTTAAAGGCTGTTTGCCTTGTTCAGAAAATAAATATTGAATTAATTGTGTTAACTCAACTTCAAGTTGTCTTTTTTGGGAAGTACTCATATCCAATTGCTGAATTTGCTGTTGTAAATGTTTAATCGCATCAGCATCTTCAATTTCTAAATATTGAATCGCATAGGCATACCCTAGTGCAGCACCTTTTAATAAGTTTTTATAAGGCAAATCATGACCTATATTCACCTCAATTGATGCAATTACTCTTTCATTATGAGTTAATTTGCGAAGTGGATCTCTTGCCACTCGTTGACAAGGGTCTTTAAAAGCATATTCACATGAATCTAGAAAACTTTGAGCCATTCGATCCAGATCTTTTGCATAATTAGGTAATACGATTGCAAGCCCTTGCTTTACTTCTCTAATTAAGTTTTCTGCAAACGCTTTAACTGAGTGATCACCCATAGCAATACCAATAGATTCATAACCTAGTAAAGATGCGTACCAAGCAAGCATGGCATGCACGCCGTTCCATAGACGGTTTTTAATGAGCTGAATATCTGTAATTTGTTCAACCAACACAACCTGACGCAACTTTTCAAGTAAAGGACTACCTTTTTCAACATAAATTGGTATATCTGTTTCACTATGGAATAAAATTAAATCCATACTTTGTAATATATGCCCAGGCTGGAAATTGCGGCGCATGTTATCAACATACAAAGATGCTTGATTTTGCTGATCCTGAGTCAATTTATTGCAGTCTTCAATTTCGATTTGCTCTTCTTGCTCCACATCTTCCAAATGCTGTTCAAGAAAGTGATGCTTAATACGAAGTTGGCGATATAAGTTCTGATTAGATAGTTTTGAAACCATGCGGTTTACGACAGTGTCACAAAAGTAATGTTCTTTTAAAATATGCTCAGTTACATCTTCATCGTTAGTTAACTCTAATAGAGCTCCTCTGAGATGCTTCATCACCAAATATTTCGCACCGACTTTATTTAAAATAATTAAAAAAGTTAGTGGTTCGATACATGTTTCAAGTGGCGAGTTAAAACGTGCATATAGCCCTTTTGCAATTATTTTTGACTCAGCTTGAATAGCTTGCTCAGGTAAACAAAGCGCAATCAAACTCGAATGGGTATACATCTCTAACATTTGTTGTTCATTGTCAGAATCAACAATGGTCATATTCTCAATGCATTCATCATAAGAAAACTGTCCATAGCGAATGCTATATGTGCCAAACGCATTTACAGCTTCACGAAAAAGACTATTCCGAGTTGAAGCAATGATTCTTCTTGGTTTTGTGTAACCATCCCAATGCGACAAAATTTGAGCTATATAACCCCCGCCAACTGCTCCGAAGCCATGTATTCCAACCGTTAGTTGATTCAAACTTTGTGGAAATGACTCCGATATTTCCGGCATATCCATAACTGGAATAAACTGATCAAGATCAGTTAAGAAGTCATACATTTGATCATAATAAAAATCTGCTTTTTCCAGCATCTCATCATTTGGTTCTTTAATATCCTTTAATAAAATTGTTAGACCTTCCGATGTATGAGCCGAAGTTAAACCATTTTCAGAATCTTCAAACATTAAACATTGGTTTGCATCTAAATGAAGTTGGCTAGCAGCTTTTAGAAAAATTTCTGGATGTGGCTTTCCTTGTTGTACTTCATCACCACAAGTAATCACATCGAAGAACTTATAAACGTTTGCGTTAATTAAATATTCTTCAGCAATCGCTCGACGACTTGAAGTGGCTACAGCCATTCTTAAGCCTGACTTTCTTAAACGCTCAAGAACTTGAACTAAACCTTTTTTGATAGGTACGCCGTGTTTACGTATATATTCCAGTTCCATTTCATCGGCTTTTTTTCTAATTTCTTTATAGGGAACATCTACCCCATATAAACGTTGAGCGAGATTTTCCGCTGTTGTCGCACTTAGACCCAAACATTGCATTAAATATTCGTGTGAAAACTCCTGCCCAATGAGTTCTTTAGATGCCTGTTGCAATGTTTGAAACCGTAATCGTTCAGTATCAAACATTGTCCCATCCATATCAAAGATAGCTCCGTGAACAGGTTTTTCATGAAAAATAAGCACGTATTTACCTCTTTTTTTGATCATGTTTTATTCAGGGTATACAAAAAACTGCCTAAAAATACGGGTTGATAATAAATGAAACATTAGTGATTATTATTTAATCAAAAATATAAGTGATCTGTTACAGAGCTAAGTTAAAAGCTCAAAAAAGTTGAATAATGAAAATAATTCTGAAGCTGAGCTTTAGTACAAAGGTAGCAGGCCATCCTCGCTTGCTACCTTTGCTTCTTCTTTTTATTGCGCTGATAATGTTTATTTTTCTTAGCTCCGTTTACCGCTACTTGAACCCACATATTTTTATAATGTCTCGCAGGTACTCACACATACCAGAAAATAGAGTTATTTTTTATTATCATGATTTCTGGTAGAACTAAACACCGTCAACACAATAATGATAATCATTTTCATTTAATATGTCAAATTTAAAATTCACTCCTTTTAATCAATCAAGTACATCAACAAATTGAGCATTTAATATTTGTGCTAAATCTTTAGGATTTAAACCAATATCTAATCCCCTTTTGCCCCCGCTGACATAAATTTTGCTGAGCTCTCGTGCAGATTCATCAATCACGGTCTTTAAGCGTTTCTTTTGACCCAAAGGACTAATTCCACCTACTAAGTACCCTGTCAAACGCTCCGCATCTTTCGGATTTGCCATCTGTAATTTTTTACAGCCAACCGCCGTCGCAACCTTTTTTAAGTTGAGCTGATGATTAACAGGTATGATCGCAACGAAGTAATTTTTTTCATCAGTGACAAGAAGTGTTTTAAAAACCTCATTCACAGCAAGATTTAATTTTTCTGCGGCTTCTAAACCAAAACTTTTAGCATTCACATCATGTTCATATTCATGAATTGAAAATTCAATTTTATTACTTTTTAACAATCTACATGCAGGAGTCATATGAGTTTAAATTTTAATGGAATAATTTTGATTATATTTATTTTAGATAAAAATTTAAAATTTGCTTAGGCTATTTACATCATTTACATGAAAAATCAATTAGAAACCGAACAAAAAACAATCTGAACTTGATATTGAGTAGATGACTCCAATATATTTATTCAAGATTTAAAGTCTGAACTGGCAAATTTATGAGTTACAAACACAATAATCTGATGGCAATGCGTCACCGTTTTTGGCATGAAGCTTCAGATCATGTATTAAATGAAAAGCAATTTTTACAGCAGACCTTAATCGAGCAAGGCATTTTTAATAATGCGACTTTTGAGGATGTTAAATACTTTTTTTATACCCTACCTAGTATCATCATTATAAGGGCTCATGCGCTTGGTTTTATGCATGATTCCGTCAAGCAAATGGTCATTCAACATATTCAAGCTAATCGTATGCACTTAATGCAGAAGGCTGAATTAAAAATTCAGTACAAAATGTAATCTAGTGATTAGCATCTAACACGGTGTTTTAATATAGTTTATTTTTCTAAATGGTTTGTTTTTTAATTTCCATTGCCGCACTTAGGCTATTTTATGAAAATTAGGATTCAAAATAAGAAGTTCGACTCACCATTCAGTCTTATAGAACTATTTTAATACGTTCAAAACATGTAATATTCATTACAATTTTAGATCACCAGCGTTTTGCTGCATGATGCGCATAGGATTCTATTTTCATGTCAAATCAGAATGATAAGCTTAAGAGTTTAAAAACTTCTTCCATGGATCGACGCTTATCAATCGCGAAAGCTTCTTTACTTGCTGGAACACGTTGGGCAACTGCAAGCGCTTCCTCTTTATTTTCCAATGAGGAAGAAAAAGAGAAAAAACGCAAAAAAGCGATGAGCGAACAAGCGAATTATCTGGTTTCTGAAATTGGTAAACTTAAGGGTTCTATTGTCAAGATTGGCCAAATGATGGCGCTTTATGGTGAACATTTTTTACCTGAAGAAATTACACAAGCATTAAATACTTTAAATAACCAAACGGTCGCTTTAGATTGGCCTGCGATTAAACCGCATTTACAAGAACAACTTGGTTCCAAATTAAATGATTTAACAATTGATCATGAACCGATTGGTACGGCGTCCTTGGCACAAGTACACAGAGCAACACGTAAATCAGATGGTTTAGAGTTAGTTTTAAAAATTCAATACCCTGGTGTTGCGAATGCAATTGACTCAGATATGAGTCTATTTAAAAACATGCTTAAATTAACACGTATGGTCCCACAAACCCGTGAATTTGATCAGTGGTTTGATGAAGTACGTGAAATGATGCATCGTGAAGTTGACTATGATGTTGAAGCTGCTACTACGCGTCGTTTCGGTGAACGCTTAAAAGATGACGAGCGTTATATTGTTCCTACAATTGTAGATGAATATTGCACCAATCAAGTACTGTGCATGACCTTTGAACGTGGTGTGCCAATTAATAGCCCAGTAATGCTCTCTCTTCCTCAAGAACGTCGTAATCAACTCGGTGAAGCTTCTCTTGAGATAGCTGTTCGTGAAATTTTTGAATGGGGTGAAATGCAGACTGACCCTAACTTCGGTAACTACCTCGTTCGTTTAGGTAATGGTCAAGATATTCAAGATAAAATCGTATTACTCGATTTCGGCGCGATCCGCCAGTTCGATGAACACCTACTCTCAGTCGCACGTAATCTAATCCAAGCTGGTTATCAACATGATAAACATGCAATGGTACAAGCAATGACTGGCTATGAATTTTTCGATGGAATGCCTGAAAGTATTAAACCTGGCATGGCAGACGTTTTTTTACTTGCGACAGAAGCATTCAGTACTCCGTCAAATAATCCAGATATGCCAGCGGGCCTTATGGATGAACACGAACGTTATGACTGGAAAAAAAGCCAGTTACATAGTCGTGTTATGCAGCAGGCAAGTAAATCAATGGCATCACGCTATTTCTCGGTTCCACCGAAAGAATTTATGTTTATTAGCCGTAAGTTTATTGGTGCATATACGTTTATGACTGTTATTGATGCCAAAACAAATGTACGTCGTATGATTCGTAATTTTGCTTAATTTTATCAAGACTAGAATGGCTCTATGTCATTCTAGTCAATCCGAACAAAATTATTATTTTTAACAATTAATTTTCACCTATAAAATCAAAAACATAAAATCAAGTCTATTTTGTTTTTACCATTTATCTACTCTTTTTTTGAATGTCAGTAACGACATAGTTTTTTCTTATACTGCGTGTCAGCATAAAACAATAACAATGTGTTAGGACACCATAATCATGACAAATATGATCAATAAAGCCCAAGGGCTGGGTTTATCGCTGATCACCAAATTAGCTGGAAGCGATGTACTTGATCAACTCAAACTACGTAAATTTCTTGAAAAGTCACTTTACCAAGGTTCAAAAGCTGGCTTTATAGCACTAAGCCAGACTCAGAAAGCATTTAAACCTAAACAAATTCCACAACAACGTCTACCTCAACAAAAGAAAAACCTGTTTGATTTAAGCCTAACCGAAGAACAACACATGACTTCTGAAGCAATGTCTCAATTTGCTCAAGAAGTTTTATTAGGATTAGCTCATGATGCAGATCAGGCAGCTCAATTTCCTGAAAGTCTTTGGCAATATGTTGAAGATTTAGGACTTAATTACTATGCACTTCCAGAGGCATTAGGTGGGGTCGCGACCGAACAAAATATTGTAAGTAATCTATTAATAGCTGAAAAACTAGCTGAAGGTGATTTTAGCCTTACAGCAGGATTACTTAGTACATTTAGCGTTATCAATTCAATCACACGTTGGGGTTCTGCTGAAGTTCAGTCAATGTACCTACCATGTTTTGCAGAAGAATCAGACATTACAGCAACCTTTGCAGTTCAAGAAGCAACTCCAGCATTTAATCCTTATGCTTTAAAAACAAAAGCATCACTTGAAAATGATCAGTTTTTTATTGATGGCGAAAAAACATTAGTAATTTTAGGTGATTTAGCTGATGTGTTTTTAGTAAGTGCAGACTTTAACGGCAAGCCAGACGTATTTGTCGTGCAATGCGGTGACACAATTTCAATTAAAAATACTCCGGCCATGGGCCTTAAAGCCACAGAAACAGCAACTCTTCGCTTTAATCACACACCTGCTCTACGCTTAGGTGCAACAGATTTTGATTACACTGCTTTTTTAGATTTAGGCAATCTTATGTGGTGTGCAATGGCGGTAGGTACCTGTGAAGCTGTCAAAGCTTACTGTATCAAATATGCCAATGAACGAACTGCATTCGGTGAACCAATTTCACATCGTCAAAGTGTCGCTTTCATGATTGCAGATATGGCAATTGAAATTGATGCAATGCGTATGCTTGTTTTAAACGCAGCAAGCCTTGCAGAATCAGGTAGGCCATTCCATCGTGAAGCTTATCTGGCCCAACTACTTTGTGCTGAAAAATCCATGAAAATAGGTACAGATGGTGTGCAAATTCTGGGTGGACATGGTTTCACAAAAGAACACCCAGTTGAACGTTGGTATCGTGATTTACGTGCGACCGCAATTTTACATTCTGGCTTACATGCTTAAGATCAATCTGAGGACATTTTCATGAATTTACAAAATCCCAAAAAATTCAAAATGATGATTGATCAAGCACATGATGTTGCGATCAATGTATTACGCCCTATTTCCCGCAAATACGATAAAGCAGAACATGCTTATCCAAAAGAACTCGATATGCTCGCTTCGCTCATTGATGGCATGAATGAAGGTGGCGAAGGAATTAATGCAGGTGCTGCGGGTGCAGGTAAACGTGGTGAAACAGATAATGAAGGTGTCCGTAATGGTACCAACATGTCGACAGCTCTAGGCATCATTGAAATGTGTTATGGCGATACTGGGCTATTACTCAGTATGCCACGTCAAGGTTTAGGAAATTCTGCAATTGCTGCTGTTGCAAATGATGAGCAACTAGAGCGTTTTAAAGGTACTTGGGCTGCTATGGCCATTACTGAACCCGGTTGTGGTTCTGACTCCGCTGCTATTCGCACAACAGCAACCAAAGATGGTAGTGATTACATCTTAAATGGTGAAAAGATTTTCGTCACGTCTGGGGAACGAGCAGACTCGGTCGTGGTATGGGCTACACTTGATCGTAAACTTGGACGTGCGGCAATCAAGTCATTTGTTGTACCTAAAGGTACTCCCGGAATGAAGGTTGAGCGCCTTGAACATAAGTTAGGAATTAAAGCTTCTGATACAGCAGTTATTAGTTTTAGTGACTGCCGTGTACCCGCAGAAAATCTTTTAGGTAATGCCGAAGTCGACGTTGCTAAAGGTTTCGCTGGTGTCATGGAGACTTTTGATAATACACGTCCGTTAGTCGCGGCTATGGCCATTGGCTGTGCAAAAGCTTCTTTAGAACGTATTAAAGAAATTTTTAAAGACCAGTTAGACCCAGATTACTCAACGCCATATTTACAGACTTCCAATCTTGCGGCACAAATTTACCGTATGGAAGCCGAATGGGAAGCAGCACGTTTACTTATGTTGAAAGCAACCTGGATGGCAGACAACAAAAAACCAAACTCAAAAGAAGCTTCCATTGCCAAAGCCAAAGCTGGCCGTGTAGGTAATGAAATCACTTTAAAGTGTGTCGAACTGGCTGCAAGCGTTGGCTATAACGAAGATGAGTTACTTGAAAAATGGGCACGTGACTCAAAAATTCTTGATATTTTTGAAGGTACTCAGCAAATCCAGCAATTGATCATTGCCCGCCGAGAACTGGGTAAATCTTCTAGCGAACTAAAATAATAATTAAAGGAGATTTTTCCCTTCTCTTATTAGCTTTATATCAAAAACTCAAAAGCCCTCTAGCGATTAAACTAGAGGGCTTCGTATTTCAGGAATTAATATCTTTATTTATTCGCTAGCTGTACTCTCTAGCGCTTTATCAACCACACCAAATTTCTTAAAGATTTTTGCACGTCTTTTTGACGAAATATTTGCTTTGTTTAAATCGCCTTTATAATGATCAAAAACTCGCTTATCCATTATTTTAAACCACAATGAAGGGATTAATGCTGGTAATAACATACTTGCATAACCGCTTGGCAGCTCAGGTGCCTCGTCAAAATGACGTAATGCTTGGAATGGACGAGTCGGATACGCATGATGGTCTGAATGACGTTGCAACTGGTACAAGAACAAGTTTGTTACTACGTTATTGTTGTTCCAGCTATGCTCTGGCATTGTACGTTCATATTGACCATTTTCTTTTTTCTGACGTAATAAACCATAATGCTCAATATAGTTAATAATTTCAAAAAGACTAATGCCATAAAAAGCTTGCGTTGCTAAATATGGAATTGTGCTTTTGCCAAAGATTCCAACCATAGAACCATGAAAAGCAGCAGTCATTCCCCAGCCTTGTAATAATTCATTATCTGAAGACCAGAATTCTTTACCTTTTCGTTTTAAACGATTTTTTTCAATTTCTATTGCAGATTTAAAAGAACCAATAACAGTACGTGGCCAGAACTCATAGAATGTTTCACCCATACGTGATGAAGCTGGATCTTCTGGTGTTGCTGCACGCTTATGATGACCGTAAGGATGCTCAATACGGAAATGATTATAACCTGTAGGAACTAAAGCTAGATGAGATAGAATATGGTCTATCCGGTCATGCTTATGACTCAACTCATGGGCTGTATTAATCGCAATACCATTAATTGCACCCATTGAGATACCAAGTAAAATCTTATCAATAAAAGATGTCGTTTTACGACTTGTTAAATAACATGCATAAACATTTGCTGCATACTGTAGAGGAATAAAGCTCTTCACAAGACGTGAATAATATGGATCTTTTTCTAAAAGCTTAATTTCCTCATCTGTCGGATTTCGAGCATCTTTCCCAATAATAGTATCAATTGCAGGAATCACGACATGTAATAAAAGTGGACCACCTAATGCGAAGACTTTCTTCAAAGGACGTGGACCAAACTGATAACCAGCTAAAATACCCAAACCGATAGCAGGTAAAGCAGGACTAATCATCCATAAAAAGCGTTTGCGATCTATTTCACGCATAGACGCAGGCACTGGCATAAGTTCTTGCTGAACATTTACTGGTGCATTCATAGCTATATTTCCTTTTTCTATATGTCTATATAGTTAAAGAAATAGTGTTTACTTAACAGTAGTAACCGTCCAAAAAACCTATGTTGAAGTCTTTGGCATTTTCTTCCACTTTTTTGTCCTAAAAACACATGTTGATCTATTTCTATAGCTCACTATAATTTTATTAAAATAATGATTGATCACATAAATATGGATGCACTAAGTAAATTTTTTGATGATATCCACTTAAATAAGTCTGAATACATCTATATCAAAGCACAAGGTGAATGGGCTTTTAAAACACAAGATCAATCTGCTTTACTTGCTTATATTGTGTTAACTGGTTCTGTATATATACAACTGAATGCATCAGAAAAAATAACAGCAACAGCTGGGGATATTATTTTAATCCCTTCAGGAAAAGCGCATCATTCTACAGATTCAAAAGCGACTGCCAATAAACTTATAGATCCTGTCGATATTACCCCTTTGTTTATAGGGCATCGACAAGATCCAATTGAACTAGGTTCATCAGCACCTGAAAATACATTATTGCTCTGCTTACGCTGTCAAGTTGATACATATATGGCAGGGCCACTTATTAATGCATTACCATCTATCATGCATATTCAACCAGAGAACCAAACAACTCCTCCTGAATGGTTGCAAATAGGACTTTATTTTTTAGCAGTCGAAACCCAAAAGATTCAACCCGGGCATGACAAAATTATTGATCACTTGGTCAGTATTCTTTTAATTGAATGTATTCGTGATCATATTCAGCAAATGTCTGATCAACAAAACTGGTTGGGAGCATTAACACATCCTGAGTTAAGTAATGCCCTATCTGCAATTCATAGCCAACCAGAAGTAAACTGGACTGTTGAATCACTCGCAGAACAATGTTGTATGTCACGTTCTAAGTTTGCCAATCTTTTTAATAGTATTATTGGTGAACCACCACTCACCTATTTGCAACATTATCGCTTTCGTTTAGCAAGCCAATATCTACGTACAAGTAATCTATCAATTCAACAAATTTCAAATAAAGTGGGTTATTCATCAGAAACAGCATTTAGTCAGGCATTTAAGAGAATATTTGATTTGTCACCTAAACAGTATAGGCAAAATTATATTGGCACTAGTCTAGATCAGTAATAAAAAAAGCGCCGAAGCGCTTTTTTTATTCGTTTAATTTTATTTGATTTTAGCGTGTGATTTTAAATATTCACTATAGTCTTCGAGTATTTGCTGTCCGCGAGATTGGCGATAAAGCTGCTTTAACTGCTGTAATTGGTCGGCTGGCATAGCATTTACGGCAGCTGAATTTACATTAGAAACAGCAACAACGACTAACTCATTTGGTAAGTTCGCTGTTGTAACAGACCACATACCAGGTTTTGGCGCAGAAACACTAAATGCCGCACGTTCAATGGCACGTTTTAAACCTTGTGAACGAGTAAATACACCTGCAGATTCAAAAGGCACTTTATTTTTTGCTAAAACCTGTTCAGCCGGCTGAGTTTTAAATTCAGTCAACATTGTAGCAATTTTAGCTTGAGCTGCATTGCGTGCTTTTTCATCAATAACTTTAGCTTTTGCTTCATTCATCGCTTGAGCGAATGGTTTAACACCAGCAGCATGATAATCACGTACCTTGATCCAAACCGTGTCTCCATTCGTTAATTGAATATTTGATGAAGCGTTACGATCGCCATTTTTCACGTCATCATTAAACAATTTAACTTTTACATTAGGATCACTTAATTGTGGATTTTGAGTAGCTAAAGTTACACCTTTTAATGATTCAATTTTTGTACCTTTCACTTGCTGTACAACTGCATCTAAAGAATCATTACCAACTATCGTTTCATTCAAACTATTTACAGTATCTGAATAAATATTAGCAACTTTATTTTTTTCAACTTCAGCAGTTAAACGTGCTTTTTCAGCTTCAAATGAAGGAATTTGATTGGCTTGAGTTTCAGCCTCAATAATATGATAACCATATTGTGTTTTTACTGGCTGCGAAACTTGCCCACTTTTCAAACTTAAAACAGTTTTATCAAATGCATCAGAGAAAACGCCAGGTGCATATGCTTCAACTAAGCCACCTTTTGCTTTCGAACTTGGATCTTCAGAGAACTGAGATGCAGCCTGTGCAAATGGAAGACCACCTTGAATTTTTGCATATACATCTTTAGCAAGTTTTTGAGCTGCTGCATCATCACGACCATCAGTCGTAATAAGAATATGCTTAACTATACGTTTAGCATCTTTTTGCTGGGTCTCTACAAACTTTGCATAAGCCTGTTTAAGCTCAGCGTCCGTTGCAGGTGCTGGCTTAGACATTAAAGAAGGAGATAAAACAACATAATCCACATCAACAGAAGCAAGTTGCTTAAACTCATTTTGATGTTTGTTATAGTAGTCCGTAGCTTCTTGATTAGAAGCTGTTAAACCTGCTTTATAAGCATCTAACTTAATACTAGACAAATGCAAGGTACGTTGCTCTGTTTGCAAATTCGCAATTTGCATTACGTCAACTTTACTTACTAAAGCATAATCTGAGAAAGTTGAAGTCAACATTTTTAAAGCATGATCTTGACGTAAACTCGCAATTAAACCTTGGCTTGTCATTCCAATCGAACGCAAATAATTTTCATATAATTTTTGTGAAAATTGGCCATTTTCTTGTAAGCTAGGCTGTTGCGATAACATTTGCTCGATTTGAGCATCGCTTAAAGAAATACCTAATTTTTCAGCTTGCTGAATAAGTAAATTACGAGATACCAATATATCAAGAGCTTTAGCTTGGATCACCGGTAAATTAAGTAAACTCTCATCGCCCTTTACAGCAGCTAAATATTGTTCTTTATACCTTTGCGTTAAAGTTTCAAGGTCTTTTTTTGATATCTCCTGTCCATTTACAGTTTTTGCGACATCCGCCTTGTTTCCCCTATTAAAATATCCATTAATACCTACAAGCGCTAAAGGGGTCAAAAACAAAATTAAAAGGACTTTGCCTAGCCAACCCTTAATGACTGTACGAAACGATTCCATAAGTATTCCAATATTTTATTTCGGGAGAATTTTAACTGAAAAACCACAATGAATGAATGAGCAATATTGGTCAATTCAGATTTTTAATAAAAAACGCGCCTATATTGGCGCGTTTAATCATCTTAAAAGATTAAGCAACTGAATCTTTAAGACCTTTACCAGCTTTAAAGCTAGGTACTTTTGTTGCTTTAATTTGAAGCTCTTCACCAGTTTTAGGGTTACGACCAGTACGTGCAGCACGCTCTTTTACACTGAAAGTACCAAAACCAACTAAAGTTACTGTGTCACCCTTTTTAAGTGCTTCAGTAATTGACGCAATTGTCGCATCGAGTGCCTTGCCTGCATCAGTCTTAGATACTCCCCCTTTTTCAGCAATTGCATCGATTAATTCTGATTTATTCATGAATAAAACATCCTCTTAATATCGTTTGTTTAAGGTCCAAGGCTATAGTTTAAAAGGCCATGACGCCTTTATAGCAATGCTTTGGGGGAAAACGCAATACTAGAGCAGAGCTTTTAGCAAAAATAAATGCTAAAAAACTGTTATATATTTGCTAAATCCCTACATTTTTTTACTTTTCATTCAATTTTGCTTTCAATTTCTGATTTTCTTCAATTAAAGCATCAACCTTAATATGCAACTGAACTAGAAGCTGTTCAATGTGCTGTAAATCCTTTGGCGTAACCAATCCAATTCGATTTAGAGAATGATTTACACTCGTATCTAGAATTTTTTCAACCTTATCTTTTGTATCCGATACTGACTCTTTAGCTTTTTCGGTTACTTTGCCAACAGTTGTATCTGCTAAATCACCAGTTTTAGACTCTAACTCTTCTCCTACCTTGACTAGAGAGTCAAATAGCTTGTTCCCTTCTTCTTCAGCACGAGAAAAAGCACCCAGACCTGCTAACCAGATTTGTTTAGTATACTTTCTAAAATCCAATGCAGATTTTCTAGAACTTTTTGATTTTAATCTATTTTTTTCTCCTTGCTCTTCTACTTGTGTTTCTATATTTGCATTATCCATTGATCTAAACTCCTGATCGGATGAGAGAGACGAAGTCTTATTTAACCACAAAATATTCTTATAATAACAAAGTCAAGACTTGATACATTTATGAAACTGTTCTACAAAACAATCATGTCATGTCAATATATTTAACAGGACATTGTGCTAAGTTTGAGATAGGATGTCTCAATCCCTCAATTAATCTCTAATATTTAAGGATAAACTTTTATGAGTGAAACGCAACAAAGACAAAAACATCCCCGTCTGTTGCTGAATATCGTTCTAATTATTTTAGAAACTTTTTTCTCATTTATTCTCACCCATGATGGTGTGCTTCGCTTGCAAGCAAAAAAGTTTATCGCAAATAAAATAACTATCCGTATTAACAGTTATTTGCCATTTTTTAATTTTTATGTGCAATTTACTGAAAAAGGTCTTTTGTTCGATATTTACTCACATGATCGTCGTATTGACTTAGAAATTAATAGTACCCTCATTGATCTTATTAAAATTTTTGCTTTTTCAAATCAACGCAGTCTAAATAACATGCGAATTGATGGTGATGGAGAAACAAAAAAAGAACTTATTGATTTAATCTCTCATCTTACTTTACCTAAGCTATTAGCAGACTGGAAACAGTGGTTTCATACAGCAGATGAAGCTGAAGCGCTTGCCTCGCGTAAAAGAATTGCTCCACTGCTTGAGAAAATTGATCAACAACGGTCTGAAATAAACTCACTGCAGGTTGAAATTAAACAGTATCAAAATCGAATAGCGCGCCTACAAAAGCGTCAACGAAACATTAACTTGTGCTTTGGTATAATTAGCCTAATATTTATTGCTTATTTCATATATAATTTGTGGGTAGCCTAACTTATTTTTTCTATCTTGATCCTACACTTGAATTAAAAATAAAAAAACTTGACTATTTTAGTCGGGATTCATAAAATCCTATTATCTAGTCTTAACATGTGTATCGAATCATGCGCCTTACAACTCGCGGTCGCTACGCAGTGACTGCTCTACTTGATTTAGCTTTGCAGCCAACTGAACAAACGATCACGCTCGCCGAAATTGCCGCTCGCCAATCTATCTCAGTTGCTTATTTAGAGCAGTTGTTCGCTAAACTTAAGCGTCATGGGTTAGTTTCTAGTGTTCGCGGTGCAAATGGTGGTTATCATTTGGCTCGAAACGCTGATGAAATTACTGTGTTAGAAATTATTGAAGCCGTAAATGAAACTGTTGATGCAACACGTTGTGACCATAAAGGTAACTGCCAAAATGGTGCAATGTGTCTTACTCACGATTTATGGCAAGAACTCTCTCATCATATTGCCGACTATTTAGCTAAAATCACTCTTGCCGATCTCATTAGCCGAGACAACGTTCAAACTGTTGCATTACGCCAAAATGTGACTGGCACAGATTCAGCTCTTTTATCGGGTACAGGTATTTGATATGAAACGTCCAATTTATCTTGATTACGCAGCAACCACTCCAGTAGATCCGCAAGTTGCAGAACGTATGATGGAGTGTTTAACTTTCGACGGTACCTTTGGTAATGCTGCATCTCGTTCTCACGCTTATGGCTGGCAGGCAGAAGAAAAAGTTGAATATGCACGTGAGCAAGTCGCAAATTTAATTAAAGCTGACCCACGTGAAATCGTTTGGACTTCTGGTGCAACTGAGTCAGACAACCTTGCGCTTAAAGGTGTAGCTCAATTCTACGCATCTAAAGGCAAACATATCATTACAAGTAAAATTGAACACAAAGCTGTTCTAGACCCTTGTCGTGAATTAGAAGAACAAGGTTTTGAAATTACTTACCTAGAGCCACAGCCACAAACAGGTTTAATTACTCCTGAAATGGTTAAGGCTGCCCTTCGCCCAGATACTATTCTTGTTTCTCTTATGATGGTAAACAATGAAATTGGTACAGTGACAGATGTAGCGGCGATTGGTGAATTAACACGTGCCAATAAAACATTTTTCCATGTAGATGCAGCACAAGCAGCTGGTAAAGTTGATATCGACTTATCTACTATGAAAATTGACCTTATGAGTTTCTCCGCTCATAAAATTTATGGTCCCAAAGGTATTGGTGCACTATATGTACGTCGTAGCCCACGTGTTCGCTTAAAAGCACAAATTCATGGTGGTGGTCATGAGCGTGGTATGCGTTCTGGTACTTTGGCTACTCATCAAATCGTAGGTATGGGCGAAGCTTTTGAAATTGCAGGCAAAACAATGCATGCAGAACAAGAACGTCTTCGTAAGCTCCGTGATAAACTTTGGAATGGTTTACAAGACCTTGAACAAGTTTTCCTAAATGGTCACCCTACTCACAACGTTGCTAACTATTTAAATGTCAGCTTTAACTTTGTTGAAGGTGAATCTTTAATGATGTCGCTTAAGGATGCTGCTGTATCAAGTGGTTCTGCTTGTACTTCTGCAACTTTAGAGCCTTCATATGTTCTTCGCGCATTAGGTTTATCTGATGAGCTAGCGCACAGCTCAATTCGCTTTAGTTTTGGTAAATACACAACTGAAGAAGACATTGACCACGTGCTTACAATTACCAAAGCCGCTGTTGAGAAATTACGTGAACTTTCTCCGCTTTGGGATATGTACAAAGAAGGCATCGACCTTTCTACAGTTGAATGGGCTGAACACTAATTATTGAAATTAGTGTTTTAACCCTCATATTAATATTAGGCTGACCCCGAGGTTTGGAGAAGCGAAATGGCTTATAGCGAAAAGGTAATTGATCATTACGAAAATCCACGTAATGTTGGCGTTTTAGACAAAAACTCTGAAAATGTTGGTACAGGCATGGTGGGTGCACCTGCATGTGGCGACGTGATGCGTTTACAGATTCAAGTAAATGACAACGGTGTAATCGAAGAAGCTCGTTTTAAAACTTATGGTTGTGGTTCTGCAATCGCATCAAGTTCTCTTGTAACTGAATGGTTAAAAGGTAAAACGCTTGATGAAGCTCAGGCAATCAAAAACATTGATATTGCAACTGAGTTAGCTCTTCCACCAGTCAAAGTCCACTGCTCTGTATTAGCTGAAGATGCGATTAAAGCTGCGATTGAAGATTATCGCGGTAAAAAATCAAAAGTTTAATTTGTTACCATTATAAACGTTGGAGTTTTCATGATTCATTTAACTGAAAATGCTGCGACTCATATTAGCAATTACCTTAAAAACCGAGGTAAGGGTGAAGGCATTCGCGTTGGTGTGAAAACTTCTGGTTGTTCTGGGTTGGCTTATGTGCTCGAATTCGTAGATGAAATCGATGAACATGATCAAACTTTCGAACAGTTCGGCGTTAAGGTTTTTGTAGATCCGAAAAGCCTAGTTTATTTAGAAGGCTTAGAAATGGACTATGTTAAAAATGGCCTTAACGAAGGGTTCGAATTTAACAATCCCAATAAAAAGGGTGAATGTGGTTGTGGTGAGTCATTCACTGTTTAACCGTCTCCTTTCCTTTTCCCCATTAAAACAGTGTCCTTAACAGCACTGTTTTAATGTATTTAATTTACGTGGACCCCATTTCCAATGAATCATTTTGAGTTGTTCAATTTACCTGTGGCACTCGATATAGATTTGGCAAGCTTAAAATCAAATTTCTTGGGTTTGCAGCAGCAATATCATCCAGACAAAGCCTCAGACAAAGATCAAGCATTGATCAAATCAAGTGAAATCAATCAAGCTTTTAAAACGCTTTCACAAGTTGATAGCCGTGCCGCTTATCTTTTAGCTCTTAAAAAGCAAGATCATCACCTTGATCAATCTATTAGTGATTTTGAATTTCTACAATCTGCTTTAGAACTTCGTGAACAACTTGATGAGGCTGCATCATCTGAACATTTACGTACTTTAAGGTTAGAAGTACAACAATGGATTGATGGTTTGGTCCGTGAATTCAAAATCGATTACAGCGAAGAAGATTGGGCAGAAGCACGTGATACCGTACGTAAATTACGCTTCTTTCAACGTGTTTTAAACGATATTGATAAAGCAGAAGATCAACTGTTAGATGAAGAAGACAGCTTTGATTTAGATGATGATTTTTAATTTTGCTTTCTCTACTTTATTTTCAAGGGATTTAACTCATGGCACTTTTGCAAATTGCTGAACCGGGTCAATCCAGTGCCCCACACCAACATCGCATTGCGATTGGTATTGACCTAGGAACAACACATTCTTTAGTTGCGACAGTGTTATCAGGCAAACCTAAAGTACTCAATGATGTTCAAAATAGAAGATTACTTCCTTCTATTGTTCATTATGGAAAAAATACAACTCATTATGGTGAAGAAGCCAAACCATTTATCATTGCAGATCCTAAAAATACAATTGTATCTGTTAAACGATTTATGGGTCGTTCAAAAGCCGATATTAAGTTTCAGCACCCTTATGAGTTAGCAGGCTCAGAAAATGAAATGCCTGCTTTTGAAACTCGTGCTGGGCGAAAAACACCAGTAGAAATTTCAGCTGAAATTTTAAAACAATTAAAAGATCGTGCCGAAGACAGCTTACAAAATCCTGTTAATGGTGCTGTGATTACAGTTCCTGCCTATTTTGATGAAGCTCAGCGTCAAGCAACTCGTGATGCTGCTCAACTTGCTGGCTTAAATGTATTACGTTTATTAAATGAACCTACAGCCGCTGCGGTAGCTTATGGGTTAGATCAAGAAAGTAATTTAGCGACCGATCGTAATTATGTAATTTATGATTTAGGTGGTGGTACTTTTGACGTATCAATCTTACGTTTTTCTCAAGGTGTATTTGAAGTTTTAGCGACTGGTGGTCATACCGCTTTAGGTGGTGATGACTTAGATCGTCTCATCGTAAAATGGGCAAAAAAACAACTTAATCTTGATGTATTAAGTAATGAAGATTATGCCGTATTTATGGTAGCTGCACGCCAAGCCAAAGAGCAATTATCAACTCAAGATTCAGTTGAATTAAGACTACTTGAAAATGTACTAACTCTTGATCGTCCAACTTTTGAAAGCATAATTCAAATTGCATTAGATAAAACGATTAGCGTTTGTAAACGTGTACTGCGTGATGCAAAACTTGAGTTAACCGATATTCAAAATGTTGTTTTGGTTGGTGGTTCTACTCGTTCTTATGCAGTTCAAAAAGCAGTACGTGAAGTTTTTGACCAAGAACCTCTTTGTACGATTAACCCTGATGAAGTGGTAGCAATTGGTGCTTCTATTACAGCTAACCAATTAATTGGTAATAGCCAAGATGGTTCGCTTCTTTTAGATGTAACCCCTCTTTCTCTTGGCTTAGAGACTATGGGAGGTTTAGTTGAGCGACTAATCTCTCGTAATACAGCTATTCCTGTTGCACGTCGTCAAGAGTTTACGACCTATCAAGATGGCCAAACGGCTATGTTAATTCACGTGGTTCAAGGCGAACGTGATTTAGTTGAACATTGCCGTTCATTAGGTAGATTTGTACTCCATGGAATTCCACCCATGACTGCAGGTCAAGCCCGTATTGAAGTCACTTTCCAAGTCGATGCAGATGGGTTGCTTACTGTTTCCGCTCGTGAAGCCACTTCTGGTGTGCAAGCTTATATTGATATCAAACCATCTTATGGTTTATCCGAAGCAGATACAGAACGTTTACTAATTGAAGGTTTCCAACATGCCGAAGAAGACAAAAATCTTCGTCATTTGAAAGAAACTAAGGTTGAAGCTGAACGTGAACTCGAAGCTCTAGAGCAAGCCTTAAAAGTAGATGCAGATTTACTTGAAGAAAAGCAGCTTGAAGCACTCAATTCTGCGCGTGAATCATTAAAGGCTCAGCTTGAAGGTAGTGATATCCAAGCGATTGAACACTCAGTTCAACAACTTAAAGTATATAGTGATGCTTTTGCAGCACTACGAATGAATCGTCATATTGACCATGCCTTAAAAGGCACGAAGCTCGATGATTGGTCAAAATCAAATTAAAAGGTATAGGTGATCAATATGCCACGTATTAAAGTACTTCCTCATGCTCAGATTTGTCCAGAAGGCGCTGAATTTGAGGTTGAACAAAATGCTAATCTTTGCCAAAGTTTGCTTAGCAAAGGAATCAAAATCGAACACGCTTGTGACATGTCTTGTGCATGTACAACCTGTCACGTGATTGTTCGCAAAGGTTTTGATAGCTTAGAAGAAATGAATGATGTTGAGGCCGATCTTTTAGATCGTGCTTGGGGATTAGAGCCTGACTCTCGTCTTTCATGTCAGGTTAAAATTGTAGATGAAGATCTTGAAATTGAGATTCCTAAATACACTGTTAACCATGCTTCAGAAAATCATTAACTCCTAATAATAAAAAAGCTGCTTTGGCAGCTTTTTTTATGTATATAATTTATTCCTAATTTTGCTCTTGATCTACATTTATTGGCTTAATCTCATCTTCGAGTCTAAGCTGAGCAACACCTTGGGTATTAACCAAGGTTTGTTGAACTTTAATGCGTTGAATCATTTTTTCAAGCACTTCAACTAATTCGGGATATTCGTAGTTTTGCACTTCTTCTAAGTTCAATACTAAATGGAAACCTTTATATTCATAATCAAACCATTGTTGGTGATCTGACTTGTTGCCAGTGTATTTTTCCATGACTTGCCATGTTTTTACTGCACCTTGAATACCCTTTAAATAAATTGGTGTTTTAGGTGCACATAGAAAATCACTTTTAATGAGTTGATAAGTATCATCCGAAATAAGTATTTCATCGATTTCAGCAGCATATTGTAAGCGTGCCGCCAAATTTACATCCCGACCTACAATCGTATAAGCCATACGATGTGTTGCCCCATAGTTCCCAACGTGGCAATAACCTGTACTAATACCCATACGGATATGTAAAGCTGAATATCCCATCTTTTTCCAGCGCTCACGCAACAATTTCATTTGCTGACGCATAGCAATTGCCATCTCTACACAAGATTTGGCATCTTGTTCAACCCCTTGCGAATTCGGATCTCCAAAAAATATGAGAATGGCATCTCCCATAAATTTATCGACCGTTGCCTCATATTGCTTCGCAATTTCAGTCATATGACTTAAATAGTCATTAAGCAAGAAAGCTAAATCATCTGGAATTAGAGTTTCCGACAATTCAGTAAAACCCTGAATATCAGAAAAGAACACTGTCATTTTTTTTCGTTTATATTCAATTTTTGCCTCAGCTTCACCACGCATAATCGATTGCCATAGTTGTAATGGCGCATAACGGCTTAACTGATTAGCAAAAGCAATATAACGAGTCATTTGGTCATAGTAATGCTGACGCTGCTGACTAATCTTTTTAACCCAACGATGTTGGTAGTAATTTCCAATGGTTATAAACATTACCAAGCCAAGTAAGGTAATGACAGTTAACTCTTGGCTTGTGGCTTCAAAATATGGATGAAAACCAAATAGGAAAAAAGTGCTTAAATAGAAAATAATCGCACCAAGCAGACTTGTTAAACAAATAACTGCAAACGAAATACGACTATTAATTGCTGAGTAAAATAAAGCAAAAAGCGCAATAAATGTTGGAACAAGATTGAGGTGTACTCCAGCCAGAGTAACCGCCACCACAATTGCATCTATCGCAAAAAAAACACTTTTTTGAGTTTTCTTATCAAACTGATATTGTAACCAATGTTCTAATTTAGAACTAACAAAAAGTAAAAAGAGGAAGAAAGGTGGAATATAGATTTGATAATTGGTATTAGGTGAGGTAAAGGCATAGATCACTAAAATTAATGACAGAATCGAATATCCCATCAAACGATGAAAATATGCAAACTGCTTAGGTTCCCGATCTATAAACCTCTCTAATTGCACCCTATCCTCCACATTTCAATGTTGCCACATTGGTATGTGGCATAGCATTGATTTAGTCCATGCGCCAATCAAAAGGCATGTCACCTTGACCACGTAAAGCTAGCATAAGGGTCTGACGCATGTGAGCCAAAACATCATTTGTGTATGGCACAGCTGGTGTACCCCACACTGGTTTAGGCCAAGCTACGTCATTTTGATAGCGGACAACATGGTGGAAATGTAATTGAGGCACCATATTACCTAAAGCTGCCACATTCATTTTGTCAGCACGAAAAACGCGAGATAATTGGCTCGATAACCAACTTGATTCACGTAAAAATTGTTCTTGGTCTGCTTGACTCAATTCATATAATTCCGTGATTCCAGGTACACGAGGTACTAAAATCAACCAAGGAAATTGCATATCATTCATTAAACGACATGTTGAAAGCGGAAAATCGCCTACAAAAAAAGTATCTTGAGCAAGTTGTGGATGCAAACTAAACATATCTTTTATAAATGACAATAAACAATAATGGCTAATACTATCACATCAGTTTTGATGTGAATATTATTAGTAGCCCGTTTGCTTACAAATAACAATGATTTTATGCACTTATTCATATCTCAAGTATAAATTATGCATAAAATCCAATCACATCACTACAAATTACTCAGCTAACTATCGCAGCCTAAAAAAACAAATCTTAAGCATGTAACTCACCCATCAATTTCTGTAATAAATCATTGATAAATTGAATCCGTTTTTCATAGTCTTCGAGCTGAACCATAACCTTTAAGCGTTGACCACCTTCCATCCGATAATAGGTTGGATTCTTTTGCATTAACTGAATAATACTAATGGCCTGAACTGGGGTATCCGGAGAAAATTCTACATTTCCACCTTGAGTATTGATATCAACTTTTGTAATACCCAACTGTTCTGCTTTTAAGCGGATCTGGTGCACACTAAACAAGTGTTTAACTGACTGTGGAGGAATACCAAAACGGTCTATAAGCTCCATTCGGATATTATCTAATTTTTCCTGAGTATCGGTACTACTAATACGCTTATAAAATAATAATCTTTGATGGACATCGCCCAAGTAATCATCAGGAATAAGCGCAGGAATATGTAAATTAATTTCAGCAGTTAACGACAATGGTGCATCAAAATTCGGCGTTTTACCCTGCTGAATAGCTTTAGTCGCTTTCTCAAGCATTTCCATATATAAGCTATATCCTATCGCCTGCATTGAACCACTTTGTTGCTCACCTAATAATTCACCAGCACCCCGAATTTCTAAATCTTCAGTAGCTAGCATGAAGCCCGCACCTAATGTAGAAGCTCTTTGAATTGCATCAAGGCGTTTTTCAGCATCACCTTTCAAGTGTTTGATTGAAGGTACCAACAAATAAGCATAAGCCTGATGATGCGAACGACCTACGCGGCCACGTAGCTGGTGTAATTGTGCTAAACCAAGCTTATCTGCACGTTCAATTATGATTGTATTAGCATTTGGAACATCAATGCCCGTTTCAATAATAGTTGAACACACAAGTACATTATATTCTTTGTGATAGAACTGCTGCATGACTTGCTCAAGCTCACGTTCACGCATTTGTCCATGCGCCACAGCTACACGTGCTTCAGGTACCAGAACGCGGATATTTTCAGCGGCTCTTTCAATGGTATCTACTTCATTATGCAAGAAGTAAACTTGTCCACCACGTAATAACTCACGCAAAATAGCTTCTTTAATCGAAGCATCTGTATGTTCTTGTACGAAAGTTTTCACTGCTAATCGGCGTGCTGGCGGAGTTGCAATAATTGACAAATCACGCATACCAGAGAAAGCCATATTAAGCGTACGAGGAATTGGTGTTGCTGTAAGAGTCAACATATCAACATCGGCGCGTAAAGCTTTAATTCGCTCTTTGTCACGCACACCAAAGCGATGTTCTTCGTCTACGACCATTAAGCCCAAATCTTTAAACTGGACATTCTCTTGTAATAGCTTATGTGTACCCACCACAATATCGACTTTACCGTCTGCCAAGTCTTCAATATTTTTCACATGAGTTTTGTTTGAGCCAAATCGTGATAACACTTCAATACGAACAGGCCAATCAGCAAAACGGTCTTTAAAAGACTCATAGTGCTGTTGGGCAAGCAAAGTCGTAGGAACTAAAACAGCAACTTGTTTACCATTTTGTACTGCGACAAATGCTGCGCGCATGGCCACTTCAGTTTTACCAAAACCTACATCACCACAAACCAATCTATCCATTGGTTTTGCCTGTTGCATATCATAGAGTGTGGCTTCAATTGCATTGGCTTGATCAAGCGTTTCTTCATACGCAAATCCGCTTGAAAATTGCATATAAAGCGACTGATCTAACTCAAAAGGGAATCCCGGTTTTGACTGACGACGTGCCTGAATATGTAAAAGTTCGGCTGCAACATCATGAATTTGCTCTAATGCTTTACGCTTTGCTTTGCTCCAAGCATCAGTTCCAATTTTATGTAATGGCGCTAAATCTGGATCACCACCACTATAACGGCTAATCAGATGCAAGTTGGTTACTGGTACATAAACTTTGGCATCTTCAGCATAATCTAGTTGCAAGAACTCATAATCTTGCCCTTCAATTGCTAGAGTAATTAAGCCAGCATATCGACCTACACCATGATCAATATGTACAACTGGAGCACCAATGCTTAACTCGGTTAAGCTGCGAATAAGAAATTCTTCTGAAACTTCTTGTTGACGTTTCCGACGGCGCTGTACAACTCGGTGTTCGTAAAGTTGATTTTCTGAAATAACTGTTAATTGATTAGTTAAAAGTAAACCGCGATCTAAAGGTGCATTGGTAATCGCAATTGCAAATTGACTGGTTTTAAATTGCTCAAAACTATCAACACTCGGAATTTCACCTAAACTCGGACGCAAAGCGTCTTTTAAACTTTCCCGACGACCTGCACTTTCTGCAACCAATAGAACCGGATGATTTGCATCATCAATATATTTTTTTACAGCGGTAAATGGCTTTTCTTTTTTTGGATCAACCGGTAATTTAGGTGGTTGCTCAGTTTTAAGGTTAAGTGCACCAGCTTTTTCTTCAACAACCTCTGAACTTACAAGCATTCGTGGAAACTGGTTTAAAGCACTCAGCAAATGATTTGGTGCTATAAATAACTCTTCAGGAGGAAGAATAGGCTGGTCCAAATTATGTCGTCGATCCTCATAACGGCGTATAACTTCTTTCCAGAAATTCGTTAAATCGGTATCAACATGATTATTTGTAATTACAATGCAATTCTTTGGTAGGTACGTTGTAAACATACTTTGGGATTGCATTTGATCTTTGTCAAAAAATAACGGCAAATAAAATTCAATCCCAGGAGATACGATGCCATCCAAAACATCTTGATAGATTGGATTCTTTTTAGGGTTTGCTGTCGGAAAAAACTCAGAATACCGATCTCTAAAAACAGAACGTGCTTCTTTTAATGGAAATTCTTTAGCTGGTAAAACTGTAAAACTTTTCAGTGTTGTTGTTGTTCTTTGCGTTTCAGGATCAAAGAATTTTAAAGAATCAATTTCATCATCAAATAAATCTATGCGAATAGGAGCTTCTTGCCCAGATGCAAAAATATCCATAATACTACCACGTACAGCAAATTCTCCATGATCATACACTGTATCTACCAAGTGGTAGCCTGCCTGAACTAATCTTAATTTTTGTTGTTCCAAATCAAATTTTTGCCCGACTCTTATGTCAAAGTGCCTACCCAAAACCCATGAATAAGGTGCAACCCGTTGAGCTAAAGTACTTGCTGAAATCAGTAATACACCTTGCTGTGGCATATTCGATAAAATCGCAAGACGCTCCGAGACAATATCCTGATGCGGAGATAAACGGTCATAAGGCAGAATTTCCCAGTCGGGGAAAATTGTGGGTTTTATTCCATAAAACTCAAGCTCACTTTCTAATTGTGCAACATGTTGGTTATTTCGAGCGACTAAAACCAGTAAAGAAGAATGCTGAGTCGCAATTTCTTTAAGCAATAAAGCTGCTGATGAACCTAATAATGACCCCACCCAACGCTTTTCACCGGCCTTGAGCTGTTGCAAATTCAATTGAGAGATTTCTTGTTGAAACATGTATATGGCTTTTATGAGCTAAAAAGATATGAGGTTAATAGTAGCATGATGTTTTTAGTGAATTGAGTTATTTTTCTGAAATCAAGCTACTAGTTTATGCTGCTTTTTTAGAGTTATTGAATAATTCTTTGCGCTTATTTGTCCCGTAAAAACATCACATAATATTGGTTCAATATTTGTATGATTGCTTTAAGTTCAAGCAACTTTTCTTGCGTATTACCTAGTCGTTCAACATATCGTTGAGTCGCAATCTCTAAATCAATTTTTTCATTAATTTGTGGCGTAATCAGAAATAATTTACGTAAATCATTAAAATTCTGTAATTTACGATTTGAAAAATACTCAAGATGCTCTGACCATTTTTCATTAATCACCATATCTTTAATAATTGGCCCATGTTCAAAATCAAAATGTAGCTGACTTTCTTGCAAATAAATTTGCTCAGGTGTTTCTTTTGAATTTTGAAAGAGTTGGGTTAACTTTTTAAACATTTCATCACATCATATTAATTTTAATTTACGTGATGGAAGCAATCTATATACCTCCATCACTTAAGCTTAATTCTTAACGATTAGTCATCGCCCAAATCATCAAGAAAATCCACTGTCGGCACAAAGAATAATGTTCCAGTTTGAGCAGTACTAAAGTCAAGTAATCGGTCAAGATTACCTTGCGCATTTCCTAGGAACATATTTTCAAGCATTTGACGTGTCGTACTAAATTTACGGGAATAACCAATAAAAAAAGTACCATACTCATTTTTTGAAGGATTTGAAAAAGGCATATTGGCACGCATAATTTTTAGCTCATTGCCTTCTGCATCATGGGCTTTACTAACTACATTATGTGCTGTTAAAGGCTTTTCATCATCATTAAGTTCAATATCGTTAAACTTTTTACGCCCAATTACTTTTTCTTGTTCTGCATCGCTTAATGCACGCCATTTTTCCATGTCATGCGTATATTTTTGAATAAATGCATAGCTTCCCCCTATAAACTCAGGATCTTCACTACCTACCAGCGCCCACTGTGCTGCAATTACAGGTTCAGGGTTTTCTGTTCCATCTACAAAGCCAATAATCGCACGACCATCAAAATAACGGAAACCATGTACTTCATCAATTGGGTAAGTCACTTTACCCAACTGTTCATTGATTATGCTTCCCAATTCATAGCAGAGAGCTTGTCGATCAGCACGAATATGAAAGAATAAATCACCTGGTGTTGAAACAGCGGTGTACTTTGGGCCTTTAATTTCTTGAAATGTCTCTAATTCTTGAGGCTTTGCTTGCTCTGGAAATAAAATGTTCCATGCATTTGAGCTAAAACCGAAAGTGGCATTAAATTTACTTTCTGGATAACGGTTAGATAAACTTCTGGTTAATGCTGAAAAATTAGCAGCAAAATCTTTTACTTTTTCTACAACAGAATCACCTTGAGCTAATCCCAATACAATAAATAATGCATTTTCTCCAGGATGACTTGTTACTGGCTGAATTCTCATACATTCCATAAAACACGCCTTACTTTTGGTAATTTACGATAGTAATTTAGCATATTCATGTTTTTATCGTACGATTTCTTATTGTTCTCATGTCTTAAAAAAAGACTGTGTCACCCTCAATTTCTTAACAAGATTTTAATTTGCACTTAATTACCATATTGGTTTTTTAAGTATTTTACAATTTGGGCAGATTCAAACATTTTAATACCTGTATTCGGGTCAACTAAATAAGGCACTTGCATTTTACCTTGCATAATTGGCAACATTTTTTCTCGTTTTCCGCCTTTTAAAGGCACATATTTACCTGGTTTTAAGCGGAGAATTGCAGGGCCTTGATCTTGCCATCTTTCCTTTGCCACATTGTGCAAAACATAAGGAAGTTCAAGTTCACATAATATGCTTCTTACTATTCTTGAATATGGGCTCGCTTCAAAACTCCATAGTTCAAGTTTATGCTCAGGTGCAGCCCTATTTACTATTTCTTTATTAACCCAGACTCCACGTACACCGTTCAGCAACGTTCCTGCAAACGCCAGATATGGCTTATCTGGATAATGTGAAAATTTCTCTGGTGTTTGCCCTGTCTTACCATAATACTTAAATAAATGATGAATTATTTTTTGTGATTCGTATAGCTTATCCCCTGTATTCTCATCAATTAAAAAAGGAAACTGTAATTTACCGCCTATTTCTTTTACAACTGAACGATACTTTGTTCCTCGTTTAGGACATGGATAAATTTCGACATCCAAATTCAAAAGTGTAATCACCTCACGAACGCGACGACAAAATGGTGAACCTTCAAATTCATAGAGTTTTAACGCTTTAACAGGTTGATTAGGAAATGCTGTACCTGTAACCCCTCTACCGCCCTCAGCAATTGCAGATGCTACTGCTTGCAGCACTTTAATTTGATGATTCACCATGACATATTCCTTTATATTGTGGAGCTAAACTAATTTTTCCTTAGCAATCACAATTCCATTGTTATCTGCATAGATAAAATCGCCAGATTGAATTGTGACTCCACCAAAATACAAAGGAATATCTACTTCACCAATGCCTTTACGATTACTTTTTTGTGGAATTGCTGCCAATGCATGTACACCTAAATCTAATGTTGCAAGTGCATCAACATCACGTACACAACCGTAAATAACCACGCCAGTCCAGTTATTTTTGACTGCTGACTCAGCAATCATATCTCCCATAAGTGCACAACGCATTGAAGCACCGCCATCAACAACCAATATCTTGTCCTTACCGTCGGTTGCCAATAACTCTTTTACACGTGAATTATCTTCAAAGCACTTCACAGTTACAACTTGTCCACCAAAAGTTTGTCGTGCACCATAACTTTTAAAAAACTTACCATCCATTGAGGGTATGACCACTTGTAAATCTTTTTCCGGGTTATCATCTAATAAATCACATGTTACAAATGGTACTGTCGACACTTTTATTCTCCCTTATCGAGTTTGCTGTATGCTCAGATTATCATATCGTTTAAAGGCTTCAATTTGCGTTAGCGCCGCTACGACCATGGTATGAGACAATTGCTCAGCAGTAACGGGTTTATATTTGAATGGTTTATTCCATTTATTTTCAATGAATTTAAATAAACTTTGCCCTAAGTCTTCAATAAAACGTACATCGCTACGTTTACCAATCAGTAAAGATGGTCTAAAAATAGACAATTTTTCAATATCTAAACTTTGAATATAGTCTTCTAGTTGTCCTTTTACTTTGTTGTAGAAGACTGGCGAATGAGCATTTGCTCCAAGCGCACTCACAATTAAAAAATGAATATGTTTATCTTGAATCAAGTCGGCAAAATGAGCATTTATTTCATAGTCGACTGCATAAAAAGCTTTCTTTGAACCTGCTATTTTTAGAGTTGTACCTAAGCAGCTAAATGCATGAGTATAATCATTTACATCTTCATCATTAAGTAATAAAAAATCTTCTATAACGAGCTGAGTAACTTTTTTATATGTATTAAGTAGTTGTGATTCTTTTCTTACTACTACTGTAATTGTTTCAAATTCTGGTGTTTGCTCAAGTTGTTCAACAAGAGCTAAACCAACGAGTCCTGTAGCACCTACCACAATTGCTTTTTTCGCACTTATAGTCATTTTTTATCCAACCCTCTTTAAGTTTGTTTCAAATTTAACCTTTTCTTACGTTTTTAGCAGCCCCTAAAACCGCTTAAAATGCTCTCAAGGCTTGACTTCACGGTGTTGATTCATCACAATATGTCACTTGTTTACGGGCTGGTGATGGTTACACCAGTTTACTGGATTGACCACAGCCCGCCCAGACCAACTTATTTTCAAGGAGTGCAAGAGTGGCAAACTCTGCTCAAGCTAAAAAACGTGCGCGTCAAAACGTTACAGCGCGTAAACACAACGCAAGCTTGCGTTCTATGGTTCGTACTTACATCAAACGTACTTTAAGTGCAATCGCTGGTGGTGATTATGCAGTTGCTACAGAAGCTTACAAAAAAGCTGTTCCTGTAATCGACCGCATGGCTGATAAAGGCATCATCCACAAAAATAAAGCTGCTCGTCATAAGAGCCGTTTAAATGCTCAAGTTAAAGCGTTAGCTAACTAATTTGAAGCATATAAAAAAAGCCCAATCGGGCTTTTTTTATTATCTATATTTTTTGCTTTTACTGTTCATTATGAAATTTAGATACGTCCAATTCGTAAGCGTTGCCTCTCCAAATCCACTTTAATTTACAGTTGGGAAATTCATCCCCTCCAAACCATACAAATAAGCCTTCCATCATTGCAGGCCAATCTGCCTTTTGTATCTGATTGTTACCCGAAATTACAGCAACAATCGCAGCAATGATTGTGTCATGACTAACAGCTAAACTTAACCCACTTTTCGTTTTAGGATGAGTCTGATAAATCAGTTCTAACACATCTAAAACACCCGTAATGGGATGTTTCATACCAGGTAATGCATTATTCACAAAACTATTAATAAAGCCTAAAGCACCTTGTTTACGAAAATAAGGTGCAGCCTGTTGAATATCGAGTACAAAGCTCCCTGGTTCTACCAATAAGCCTTGTTCAACAATTTCAATTGTATGGGTATTAGGTTCAGGGCTTACACCATCTGCACCCTCAATCATAAGCGCCGCAGTATCTACACAACGTTGAATTGGACTAGATATACAGTGTTGGATCACACGATCCGTATTTTTAATTAAGTAGCTTCCCCATGCCTGTGCAAGCTCACGCCCTTGAGGAGTAAGTTGCAAGTCATATCCCGCCAAACCTTGCCCATCGACCAACTCTCTCAGAGAGTGACGTGTAAAAAGGGTTACAGGGGTTGAAGCATCTGGCAATAAATCAATTGCTTCAAACATGCTTTTAGGCAATAAATCGAGTGCCATTTTATCGTGTCATCTTTTTTCAATACTTTGTCACTATAACATGTCTGGCATAACTCTCAATCCAAAACACCCGATTGAGCCAAAGCTTCAAATGCTATTTTTTTGCTTTCTTGATCACGAAATGCGATAAAGCCCCCATTTAATACAGTATCACGCTGGTTATATTCAAAAGGTTTACCTTTTAAGGTGAGTAAACCACCACCAATACTTTCTAATAATCCCTGACCTGAACTGGTATCCCATTCAGATGTAGGGTGAAATCTAGGGTAAATATCAATCTCACCCTCTAACATCATGCAAAATTTATAAGCACTGCCTGCTTCACGTCGAATTACAGTACGGTTTTTTTCAATAGGTTCAATAAATTTATGATATTTCGGATTTTTACTACTATGGCTTAAACCAATTTGTACAGGTGCTTGTGCTGAGTAAGACTCTTTTTGATATTGATACCATTGTTGTTGACTAAAACTATATTTAAAAGGTAATTCTTTTAAATAACCCAAATAAACAACCTGTTCACAAGGCACAACGATCACCGAGAAAACGGTTTCATGCCCTTCAATCAAACTCAAGTTTATCGTGAACTCATCTCGTTCATGTATAAACTCTTTCGTACCATCAAGCGGGTCTAGCATCCAGCAAGACGGCCAATCACGGCGAGCGCTATAGTCACTTTCTTCTGACACAACTGGCAACTCTGGTGTAATTTGTGCAAGGTGATTTAATAAGAAACTATTTACCTTTAAATCTGCTTGGGTTACAGGTGAATCGTCGTGTTTTTCTTGAATAGTAAACTCATATCCAGCCGAGTAGCTCTGATATTCTTGTAATAAGATCTGACTAGCCTCTTCCAAAATGGGTAGCAGCTGTTCAATTAGGGCATCTGTCGGGCATGTTGTTGTTATAAACATAAATAAGCTCTATTTACTTTCCTTTTCATTATAAGTGAATTATGACAAATTCAGTATTCACCAACAGTCTAGTATCTTTATAAGAATACTTTAACTCTCATTAAGAACCTTATTACTCCTTCAAGAGCTAAGTATTTATATTTTAACTTGGTAAGGTACTTATCACTCAAAAGAAAATAACGTTATTTTTTGTATAAAAATTTACTATAACTTATGAAAAATAAACAACTTAAAGCAACTTCAACCATTTCATTTTCACATATTTCTTGCTATGTTCAATAGCACAATAACAAAACGGAAGACTAAAATATGATGCTATATGGATATCACTTCTCAACAATTGAAAGTAACTGGGAAGACTTAACTCCATTAAATGAGTTTTTACAAACGTTTGCAGATGATGATGGTGATGTGTCTCAAAGAGATAAAAAATCACTTAAAGAAATTATTGCTAAATCAGATACGGCTTTAGCCTTAGCTAAAGAGATGGGTTGGGACGGTAGCTATACAGGTTGTCCTTATTTATTTTGGTTACCGAGTAAAAATACTCAATCATTTGAATATGGTTTTGTTTTTAAACAAACCTCAGATAATTCAACTTTTGTAATTTCACCGATTGAACTAGCGTATCTGGCACAAGATGATCAGGTACAAACTTTAAGTAAGAATATTGACTAAGTATAAAGGGTTATTGACTTAAGAATTAAGCCAATAACCTAACTCTAATATTGCTATTCAAACATACTTAATTGAGGCGTAGGCTTTATAATCTTCTCTTTGGGAACATGTAAACACTCAAATTCTTCAACCAGAAAACCTTCAACAAAACTTGAAATATCTGGTGTTTCTAAACTTAACCACTCTTCTAGTCGGTCATGTGGAATCACAATGACCGATCTTTTGACATCGCCTGGTTCGTGAAAGTCTTTCATCATGGGATGGTCGATGGCATCCATGGTCAACATACTTGCAGAACGAATAACGGTCTCATTGATTTTGCAAATTTCATAGATCGCTGCAATAAAAAAAGCTTGCCCATCTTTGCGGCGTACACCCCACCGCTCAGGCTTATCATTTATATATTTACTTTCATAAAACTCAGTGACTGCAATCACACCGAATTTACATTTAAGCGCAGCTTCCTGAAAACTCGGTTTTTGGAAAATCGTTTCATGACGGGCATTGTAAGTATGTTTTGATATGTTGGTATCTTCGGCCCATTTGGGAACCAAGCCAAACATGACTTCACGCCATTCAAGACCTTGTGGTGATTTGAATAATAATGGCATTGTTCCCGCAGGATAAACCTCTTCGGCATAGCTAAAGCCAACCACAGGCAACTGAAGTTGCTGCAACTGGGCAAGAGTTAAAGGTTTAAAGTTAGCGCACATAGCAAGAATAAACTACAGTATTTTAACTCTCTTATTTTATAAGCATTTAGCCTATAAACCAAATAAAAAGGCACTTAAAAGTGCCTTTAACGTCATAACTTTACGCTTATGAAATATGTTGAATCCCTTGAGGAATGGCTTGTAATAGACGTTTAGTGTAATTATGTTGAGGATGCGCATAAAGCTCATCCGAATTGGCAATTTCCACAACTTCACCATGATTCATGACCATAACTTGATCAGAGATATACTTCACAACAGATAAGTCATGTGAAATAAAGATATAACTGAGCCCAAACTCATCTTGTAAGTCTTGTAATAAGTTAAGTACTTGTGCTTGGACTGAAACATCGAGCGCAGAAACAGATTCATCACAAATCAAAATTTCAGGCTTTAGCGTTAAACAACGTGCAATGGCTATACGTTGGCGTTGACCACCTGAAAACTCATGTGGATAACGATAGTAAGCTTGTTCGGGCAAATTAACTCGCTCAAGTAAACTAAGCGCAATTTGTTTACGTTCAGTATCATCTTTACCGATGTTATGGATTTGCATAGGCTCTAATAAAATCTGCCCAACTGTAAAGCGTGGATTAAGAGAGGCATACGGATTTTGAAAAATAATCTGGATTTTCCGTTGATATTTAGCAAACTCTTTTTCAGTTAATGAGAGAATATCTTTACCTTCAATTAAGGCTTCCCCACCCGTTGCTTGATGTAAACGCATAAGCAATAGTCCCACAGTGGTTTTGCCTGAGCCAGATTCTCCCACTAAACCAAGGGTTTTCCCTTTAGCCAGTTTGAAAGATACGCCTTTTACTGCTTGAAATTCTTCTTTGCCAAAAAGCCCTTTACGGCTATAAAAGCTTTTTTTCAGATCTTTTACTTCTAAAATAATTTGCTCATCGCCATTTAAACCGCGTTTACGCTGTGGGATTTCTGAAACATCAAAGCTTTGCTCTACCAATATATTGTCTTCTTGACGCATGAAATCGCTGGTCACAGGCAAACGATATGGTCGCTGAGACATTTGAGGACGACAGTAAAGCAACGCTCGGGTATATACATCTTTAGGTTGCTCTAGAACTTGTTCTGCAAGTCCCTGCTCTCTAATTTCGCCATGACGCATCACAATCACTTTATCCGCAATTTCACCCACCAAAGCCAAATCATGTGTAATAAAAAGCATCGACATTTGACGGCGCTGACGCAGTGACTCAAGTAAATCAATAATCTGTTTTTGAATGGTAACATCAAGTGCCGTAGTGGGTTCATCGGCTATCAGTAGCTTAGGCTCGCAAGCAATCGCCATTGCAATCATGACACGTTGCTGCTGACCACCGGAAAGCTGGTTAGGATAAGCATCAATCTTAGTTTCCGGTGAAGGTATGCCTACCTCTTTGAGTAACTCTAAAACACGTTGACGGGCCTGTTTACGGCTCAACCCCATATGCAAACACAACACTTCTGCAATTTGATTGCCAACTGTAAACACAGGATTTAATGATGACATGGGTTCCTGAAAAATCATGGCAATATCTTTACCACAGATTTTTCGCATATCCTTACGGGATAGGTTGAGTAAATCTTGACCTTCAAAAACAATCTTACTTTTTTCATCAATTTTACTTTGGCCTACAGGTAGTAACCCCATAGTTGCCAAAGAAGTAACAGACTTGCCACTGCCCGACTCACCAACTAAAGCGACAGTGGTATTTGCTGGAATATCAAAGGAAATTCCTTTAACAGTTTCGATATACTGCTTGTCTTCACCTTTAAAGCTTACACGTAAGTTTTCAATGTGGAGTAATGGGACATTTTTTTGTTGTTCTGACATTAGGGTTTCCTCTTATTTTAGTTTTGGATCTAATGCATCACGCAGTGCATCAGTAAACATTGAAAATGCCGTAACCAAAACAGCCATTGCGACAGAGGCTGCCACAAGCTGCCACCATTTTCCTAAAAGAAGTTCACTTTGTGCCTCATTTAACATGCTCCCCCAAGACACTACGCCTACTGGCACACCAAAACCCAAGAAACTCAAAATGACTTCAGATTTAATAAAAGAAACCACCAGAATTGACATTTGAACTAAAGCGATATGGCTGACATTAGGGAAAATATGAATGAACATACGGCGAAAGTGTCCAACACCAATTGCCTTGGCAGCAAGAACATACTCACGTGCGGTATGTTTCATATATTCGGCACGAATTAACCGATAAACACCTGTCCAGCCCGTTAAACCTAAAATCAGAACAATAGATAAAATACCTTTTTGTTGAAGTACGGCAGCAATGGCAAGCACTAATAATAAATATGGAATTGAGGTGAAAATGTTATAAAACCAGTTGAGAATATCATCAACCCAACCGCCAAAGTAGCCTGAAATTGCTCCTAAAAGTGTGCCTAATGTCACTGCAAGTAAAGCAGAAACTAGCCCTACAATAATTGAGGTTTCCGCTCCTTTAATGGTTTTTTTAAGAACGTCTTGCCCCCATTTGTCGGCTCCAAATATAAGTGTGCTTTTGAGTTCACTCTGTTGATCAAGTAAATGTCCACCCAGTTGCTGGTCAATTACTTTCATATCATCAGCTAATGGGTCGACCACACCATAATAATCAATTGCGCTTCCAGAGCTTTTTTCTTGTTTAATTTCAGCCTTGAGTTGGTGAATGACATCTTTTAAAGGATCGACTGGATTTTCCGGTAATTCCTCATCTACAGCAGCTGTCTTTTGCAAAGCTTCAGTTGTTTTATCTGCACCTATAAATGTAGGAGGTGCATAACTGACAGCAACTTCTTTATTCCAATCTGATGCAATCACTCCCGTAAATGATAGTAGCAATACGACCAAATAGAACAGCACAACAATGAGCGATGCAATTGCAATTTTGTCAGCGCGAAGGCGACGCATTGCAAGCCACCATAAACCCGCTGAAGCAGGCGCTGTCTGGGTTTGTAATTTTCTTTTTGATAGAACACTTAGCATAACCCACCTACTTCAACTGTACACGTGGATCAACCACTTTGTAGACTAAATCGGCAATCAAGTTAAAAATCATAGTTGCAGCTGCAATGTAGACTGTAATTGCTTTAATCACAGGAAAATCACTTCGCTCAACTGCGATAATTACTTCTCGACCAATACCGGGAATACCAAAAAAACGTTCAATTAAAAATGCACCTATGAGCAACGCAGGCAAAGTCGCCATCACATCGGTAATAATAGGAATTGAAGCATTACGTAAAACATGTACACCTAAAATTCGGCTTTCACCTACACCTTTAGCCCGTGCCGTTCTAACATAATCTTGGTTAATCTCATCTAGCACAAAACTACGGTATAACCTTAAAGTCGGTGCAATACTCACCACCAACATAATTAAAATTGGAAGCAAGGCGAACTTAAATAAATTATCGGTAAAGTTATCGCTCCAACCCTGCACTGGGAACCAACTTAACTGATAAGCCAGAACATATTGAAAAACAATAATATAAACCAAGATACTGATCGACATCGCAATAGTACATAACATCATGACCATACGATCTGTTAAAGAGCCACGTACAGCCGATACAGCTAAGGCTAAGCCAATTGAAATAACAGTTTGTAAAATAGTGAGTGGAATTAAAAGCGTTAGTGAAGGTCCCAAGCGGGTTAAAATAATTTGTGAAACTGGTTCCCCCGTACTCCAACTTGCACCATAGTCAAAAGTGAGAATCTGTTTAATAAAAATCCAGAGCTGAACGTAATAAGGTTGGTCTACCCCTAGCTGTTTACGAATGTTTTCAATCTGCTCAGGATTAGACATCTTACCTGCCAAAATATAAGCTGGATCTCCACCTACCCAGTTAAAAAGAATAAAGATAAACAGTACTACTCCCAACATGGTTGGAATCATCTGCCATAACCGCCGAATAACATATGCCAGCATAGTGATAATTCCTTATTTAACCCGTTGTCCGGTAATTTCATTAAAGAATGCTTTATTGTCAGGATCACGACCAAGGAAATCTTTAACCAACTCAGCTGCCGGTTTTTGGCTACCTTGTGACAAAATGGTTTGACGGTAACGTTGCCCGACTTGTGGGTTATTTAGGTTGTCACCATAAGCAGAAAGCATATCGAGAGCTAAAACCTCAGACCACATATAACCGTAATAACCCGCTTGATACCCACCCATTAAGTGTCCAAACTGTCCAGGAAACTCTGTTGTTGGTACATATCCCAAGGCCGTAGCTGCTTCCATTTTTTGCCAAGTTTCTAAAGGTTTTACATTTAAGGCATCAGCCGTATGAAGTGCCATATCGTACTGCGCATAAAGTGTCTGACGTGCATAACGTAAACCGCGCCCATAGTTATGTACTGCTTTTAAACGGGCAATTAATTCATCATCAACTCGTGGACATGCTGGATCACAGTAATCAGCCACTTTAGACAAAGTTTCCTTACGGCGTGCCCACTCTTCATACATTTGAGATGGTGCTTCTACGAAATCACGCTCTACAGAAGTTCCAGACTGACTTGCATAACGGGTATTAGATAAAATGCCATGTAAGGCATGACCAAATTCATGAACAAAGGTTTCTAGCTCGTCACTATTTAAACCTTTACGGTTAAAGTTCGTGACTAGTACTGAAACTGGCAATCGGTTGGTTAAAGTGCTGCCACCATATACTCCCCAAACGGCGGCATGACCATATTTCCCTTCGCGAGGAAATTTATCCATATATAGAGCACCGAGAAGCTTTCCTGTCTTTTTATCGACTACATCGTAATATTCAACTTCGCTCTGCCATGCTTTTACTTTGACAGGTTTAAAATCAATGCCATAAAGGTCAGATGAAATAGCAAATAACCATTTTTGTGCCGCTAAAGTCGGGAAATAATCACGAAGCTTTTCCTGATCAATTTGATATTTGCTCTTACGAAGTTTCTCACTCCAGTAAGCTTCACTCCAACGCGTTATCTCGGTTTTATCTAATGGTGTTTTTAAAGTTTGTGCTTTAAATGCTCGGAGCTCTTCTACTTCTTTGCGCTCAAGTGGTGCCACCGTTTTTTGTACTTCTGCCAAAAACTGATTTACAGCTTCAGGCGTTTTTGCCATACGGTCCTTTAACGCCCAATCTGCATAACTTGCTTTTCCAAATAACTGCGCCAGTTCATAACGCAAATCTATTGCCTGTTTGAGTAATTTTAAGTTTTGTTCAGTACCACGTCGTGTAAAGGCGATTTGATATCTTTTTCGGGCATCATCATTATCCGCGAGTTCCATAAATGGACGATATTCGGGATACTCAAAACCTAATAGATAGTTACCTTTGCCATTTTTCTTTAACCCTGAAATATAACTTTCTGGCAGACCTTTCATCTCTTCAGGCGTAAATTCAAGTTTTTCAGGGTTATCGCGAATATTACGGCTATATTCTTGTTCGAGTTTAGTCAATTCATCAAGAATGGCTTTCATTCTTGCACGTTTGGCAGGTTCTAATTGAACCCCCGTGTCTTCAAATTGATCCAGAATATCCTGACGGTATTTTTTATCTATCGGATCAGTCGCTTTTGTATTTTTAATTACGTTATACAGTTTTGAGTTTTGGAATATATCCGTATGAAACTGATTAATTTTAATTTCGCAGTCTTCGGCTGCCTTACGTAATTTCGCATCTGGATCTACATTACTATATAAACCGACAGGTCCTGAAAAATCTTCAAGATGAGCAAAAATTTTATCCCACTTTGCTAATATCGGAGCGGCGGTAGCATCGGTTTTAACAGGTATTTTTTCAAAGTTTGAAATCTCTTGCTGGATTTTTTTTAAATTAGAATCGCACCATTTTGGAAGTTGCTCTGCTTTGAGTAACGGCAAAGTTGCACGAGTTGTTTCTGCCGATGCAAACTGACTAATACCTATCGTCAACATGCATAAAGTAGTCATTTTCAGTGTGTTATTTTTCATCGTATCTCCAAACTCTTCATTTAATGATTAGATTTCGTATTTGTATCAATATCGAAGTACATCCATTCAGTATGTAAAATCGGATGCTTCTTATATCCAATGATTCGTGGTTGAGCCAACATATTTCGATAGCGTGCATAAGACATTTGCACAGGCATATAAACCTCTAATAAGCGTGTCATTTTTCGATACAACGCATTTCTTTCTGGACCTGCTTGCATTTGTTGAGACTGACGATATAACTGGTCAAACTCAGGTATTGAACCGCAAGACCAGTTGGTCATATGAGTGTTCGGGCCATAAAAGTTCTGCATAAAATTATCCCCATCTGGATAATCGGCAATCCATGCAGAGGAACCAAACATTCCATCACACTGTTTTTGTGCCCGAATGAGATCTGAAAAGAGCATTGGTTTGTAAACCATACGAATATTCAAACTGTCAAAGTTCTTTTTCCAAAGCTCAGCGCTTTGCTGACCAATACTGTCATTGCGCGCCATATATTCAATAACAAGAGGCTTACCATTTGGTTGTGTACGCCAACCTGATGCATCTTTTTTATAGTTATATTTATCTAATAATAGATTTGCTGCTTTGACAGAATATGGTGTACTGCTTCTATATTGCGGGTCGTATCCCACTACGCCTGGTGGAACAGGAAAATGTAGGCGTTCAGCATCACCGTTACGCACTAACTTAATTTCTTGATCGATTGAACGAGACATTGCAATTGCACGGCGCAAAGCAATTTTTTCTTTGCTCATTCCTCCAACAACGGGATTTTTAAGATTCCAATAGATATAACTGATTTCCGGATCAACAATACGAGATAAATGCACACCCTCTTTTGCAAGCTCAGGACTTAATTTACCGTCTTTAATCGCTTTCGAGACTAATTGCCCTTCAAGTTGAATGATATCAACTTCACCACGCTGAAATGCTAACCATCGTGACTGGTTTTCTTCCATCACCTGAATATCAATTGTACCGATTTGAGGCATTTGTTTACCTTTGAGGTGTTTCACAATTGCTTGGTCCTCAGGGTTACTGGCTACAAAGTTCCAAGTAAAACCGCGATAATCAGGATTTGCTTTTAAAACAATACGCGAAGCAGGCACCCATTTACTGAGCATATAAGGTCCTGTGCCTACTGGATGCCCCATAACAAAGCCAGATTTATCTTTATATTTTTCGATAACTTCACGCGCTACAGCCCCAGTAGGGTCATGTGCTAGTAATAAAGGAAAGTTATAATCAGGCTTCACTAACCGAATAACCAAGGTGTACTTATCAGGTGTTTGTAAACCGCTCACACTTTGATCATAGTTAAACTTTCCTGTTTTACTGACTGATTGTACTAACGCATCCATACCCTCAATTTTGTTCTCCAACAACCAGCTATTTGGCGAACGTAAATTTGGGTCCAATAAACGCTTAAAAGAGTACGCATAATCGTAAGCCGTTAACTCTCTAGGTTTACCTTTAAAAACAGGGTCTGGTGTAAAATAAATACCTTTTTTAATGTGAATAGTATAAGTCAGACCATCTGCAGTCACTTCTGGCATTGCAGTTGCGATTTGAGGAATAAGCTTTGCTGGCCTTGCTAAATAGTCATAGGTATATAAAGTTTCAAATATCGAAGTGGTTACATGTGCCGAATATAAATCATGGATATAAGCTGGGTCGAAACCTGTTTCAGCTGTTGGAAACGTATAATGGAGAACTTTATTTGGATCGGCTGGACTTTTGGCATAAATAGTTGTGACACCCGTTAATGCCATTCCGGCAAATAATAGGCCTACACTACAGCGCTTAAGCTTTTGTTTTAAATTTTCAGTCATGATGATCTTTATCTAAAATTATTTTTTAATAGGGGTAATATCAAGATATTGCCAGTTTGTATTCATCATCGGGTGAGGTTTAAAACCCTGAACTTGGGGCCGTATCAACCAATTACGAATTCGAGTTACATGAATAATCCAAGGATTATCAGCTTCTATCTGGCGATTGAGCTTTTCATAATATGGTAGACGTTGTTGCGGTGGTAAATGAATGGCCTGAGTGTAAAGAGCATCATATGTTTTAGACTGATAACAAGCATGGTTTCCCTGTCCAGCATTTGGTCCATATAGTAATTGCGCAAAATTATCTCCTTCGGGATAGTCAGCAATCCATGCGCCGCTCCACATCATATATTTACATTGAGTTGCGGCTTTTAAGTTATCTGCAAAGTTACTAACTTTAAAGTCAGCACGAATCCCAATCGCATCTAGATTTTTTTTCCAGAGTTCTGAATGAATAACTGATGCTGAGCTATTTTCATTATTAATTTTTAAAACTAAAGGCTTGCCATTTGGTAAGGTCCGATAGCCATCAATCCCTTTTTTATAACCATAATAATCAAGTAGTTTATTTGCTAGAATCGGATTGTACCCGACGCTACTTTTATACTTTGGGTTATATCCATTTACACCTTCAGGTATGAACATCTCTGCTCTAACGGCCTGACCTTTATATGCCTGTTTTATACTTTCTTTTTGGTCATAGGCCAAAGTAATTGCTCTACGAAGTGCTATTTTTTCTGGACTAAAACCACCAATGACAGGATCACGCATATTCATCATGGTATAGGTAATTTCGGGTTCCTTATATGGGAAGTGTTTAATTCCTCTTTTTTGAAAAGAAGTCTTAAGTTGATTGCCATCTAAAGCTTGCGGAACAGCGTCTGCTGTAAGTCTATCAAAATCTAACTGACCAGACTGAAAAGCTAACCACCGTGACTGTTGCTCTTCAATAATACTGACCACCACCTTGCCAACTTGCGGCATCTTCTTTCCAGACATTTCTTTAACAAGCTGGTTATCCCAAGGCGTTCCTGTCGACTTAAAGTTCCAAATAAAACCGCGATAATCAGGATTGGCAACCAACTCGACCTTACTTCTTGGAACATATTTACTTAGCATGTAAGGTCCGGTACCTACAGGATGCATACCAATACGGTCACCATAATAATCAACAACCTCTTTGGCAACTCCGCTAAATGTAATATAGGCAAGAATATAAGGAAAATTAAAGTCTTGGCGTGTCAAAGTGAATTGTAGCGTATATCGATCAAGCGCTTTAAGCCCTGCAATTGGTGCAGCATAATCAAATTTTCCAGTTTTCTTTGCTTGGGCTACAACTGCATCAGCTCCAACTAATTTGCTATCAAGAAAAGAAACTGAAGGTGCTCTGTTTTTAGGGTCTAAAATACGTTTAATTGAATAAACATAATCTTCAGCGACTAGCTCACGGCGTTTACCTTTAAAGGCGGGATCATCTGTAAAGTAAATACCTGGCTTAATTTTAAATATATAAACTTTGCCGCCTTGTTCAACCTTAGGCATAGTTTCAGCCGTATAAGGAACCAGTTGTACCGGACGAGCTAAATAATCATATTTGAGTAAAGGTTCAAAAATAGCTTCTGCAATACTTGCACTATAAAAATTAGTGGTTTTAACCATGTCAAAACCGTCATCAGGTGCGTCATAAGCGACATGCAAAATTTTGCTTGGTTGTGCCAGCGTAATTGCATAAGCACATGGAATTGATGTAATAGCCAAACTTAAAATGACAAGATTAAAAAATTTTAATTTCAAGTTCATACCCATATAACTAATTTTTTTAAAAGATATTATCCTTTTGAGTAACATCTAAATCCGCATAAGAAAAGTTCTTTTTCAGCAGATAGGCCTATTTGGGATTTGTAATTTACTTTCCTTTATCATCATTTTTATTTGATCAAATGGAAAAATAGATTCAAGTACCCAGTATTTTGTAACTACTGAATATAAAGCGAATTTCATGCCATCTATTGGTATTCATCATAAAATATTTAAGATTATCAGAAATTCATATTTTATTAGGTACTTAAATCCGTTTGAACTATATAAATAAAAGTCACTTTTTGCCAAATATTATATTTGCATAAGTTAATCATTGAACACCTTAAATGCACAATAAAAACACACAAATGTATCATTATGAATCACAAAAAAGCATGCATATAAAATTATTAATTTCAAATTAAAATACTAATATTATTAGAAATATTTAAAATAAATAATTATTAAAAATAGTATAACATTACATGCGAGAAAGTTCTAAAACAGCACATTTTTCTGTATTAAGCATGTGAAGAATCTAGCAATGTATATTTTTTATACAAATTTATTTGGAACTTTTAGCCACCATTAAAAAAATTACCAAATGGAAAACTTTTTATCCCTATAAAAAATCAAAAGCACTGTTCGCAACCATAATAAAATCAATATTTATCAATATTTTGCATAAACTAAAAAAAGAAAAATATATAGTTGGCACTTGCTTTGCTTAAAAACTTTCTAGCAATATCGCTAACTACAACAAAAAGGGATCAAATCCACGATGAAAAAAAAATACAATGTTCGATCTCAGGTACCCCCCAAGATCGGCAAGACAATACTTAAATTAAGTACCCTTAGTTTAAGCATGATGTGTCTTACCATGGCACAAGCAGCAGAAACAGAACAATCAAGCAATGATGATAAAGCAGCAAAAGTTGTAAAAGTTGCCGTTACAGGTTCTTCAATCAAAGGTGTTGCAGCACAAAGTGCTTCTCCCATTACAGTTGTGAAAGTTGATGAAATTTTAAAACAAGGAGTAACATCAACTGAGGAGGCTTTAGCCAAGATTAGTGCAAACCAATCAAACTTTGTCACTGCAAATAACGTCGGTACAAGTAAAACTGTTGGCTCGGCAGCAAACTTGCGGGCCTTGGGGGCAAACAAAACACTTATTTTACTAAATGGGCGTAGATTAGCTGCCAATGCATACGATAGTGGAGTAACCAATTTAAATATTATTCCACTCGCTATGTTGGATCGTATCGAAGTTTTACGTGATGGAGCCTCTTCCATTTATGGGACAGATGCAATTGGTGGGGTTATTAACTTCATTACTAAAAAACAGTTTACTGGTCTTAACTTAACTGCTGGATATCAAAAACCAGAAGAAAAAGGTGGTGAGCAACAAGATTATAGTATTTTCGGTGGTTTTGGTGATTTAGAAGAAAATGGCTTTAATGTTTTTGGAGTTGTCGATTATCGAAAAGGTGACGATGTCATGGCCAAAGACCGCAAGGTTAGCCGACGCGGAGGTATTTTACCTGAATTAGGTGTGAATAAAACCAGTAGTGGTTCCTTCCCTGCCAATGTCCTAGGCCTAGGTAATCCTTATGCAGCTACAGGTTGTGGCAATGACCCTCTGGTCACCAGTCCTGATGGAAAAACGTGCAGATATAACAGCCAAGCTGTGATTGGAATTGTTCCAAAGACAGAAGATATTTCTGTAATGGGCCGTGCCACTTTTAAACTCAGTGATAATTTTAATGCGATTGCAGAATATTTATATGCAAGAAATGAGGTTACCACTTCGGTCGCACCAGATGTATTTTTTGATTTAAGCCTAAACCCTAGTAGTAAATATTACCCAGGAAATGGCATAACCCCTGCTCTTGCTGGAGCATCGGGGCCTATCGATCTTTACTTACGTTCACAAGCTGGTAATCGTATCAGTAATAGCATTAACCAGTCACACCGAGTATTTGCTGGTATAGAAGGTGAAACACATGGTTGGGATATTAATTCAGGGGTGACCTATGCACATAGCAGTGCCTCCGATGCAACCTTAAGTGGCTATTTAAACTATGACAAAACTCAAGAAGCTTTAAACAATGGCACTTTAAACCCATTCGGACCTCAGAACCCTGAAGATGTTGGTGCATGGGATCAGCTAGGTGTTAAAGGTAAATATTTAAAAGCCAACCTAGATACAACCACAGTTGATTTCACTGCAAGTCGACCTATATTTAAGCTACCAGCAGGTGATGTGGGATTCGCCGTTGGAGCAAGTTATCGTTATGAAGATTGGACTTCAAAAGTAATTGCAGATGTTGCTCGACTTGCTCCTAGTACGGGTACTGATCCAGACGAACCAGAAAATAAAGGCGATCGTAATATTAAGTCGGTATTTACCGAGTTTCATATTCCACTGCACAAAACTTTAGAAGCTCAAATTGCTGCTCGTTATGATGACTATAGTGATTTTGGTAATACGTTTAATCCAAAGTTTGCACTTCGTTGGGAGCCAATTAAACAATTAATGTTCCGTACAACCTATAGTACGGGTTTCAGAGCCCCTACACTTTGGGAAGTTGATGGGCCAAACTCAGTAACAAATACAAGTGGAACATATGACGACCCAGCACTTTGCGCCGGTGGAGTTGTACAACCTGGTGGCAAACAAGAACGTGACTGTAATATGCAGTTCAAACGCCAAAATGGTGGGAACAAAAATCTTAAACCAGAAGAATCAACGTCTTTTACAGCAGGCTTAGTACTTGAACCTGTTAAAAACTTAGCCTTCACTCTTGATTACTTCAACATAGAAGTAGATAAGCAAATTGCAACACTATCGGAAGCTGCTATTTTTAATGACCCTGTGAAATATGCAGATAAATTTGTACGTAATGCTGATGGTTCACTAAATTATATTATTACTACACAACAAAATTTAGGTGGTATTAAAACTTCTGGTTTTGATGTGGGCTTAAGTTGGGTTTCTCCAATGACTGCCACAGGTCGATTTGGCTTCAATATTGATGGGACATATATCACAGACTACAAATATCAATCTGAACCAGGTGGTGACTGGAAAGGCGTTGCGGGGTCATATAGCGGCTTAGATTATCAATCGATTATTCTTCGCTGGAAACATACTGCCAACCTAAACTGGAACTACGAAAACTGGGCTTTAAACCTACAACAAAACTTCTCACGCGGTTATCAAGATCAAAACGCGAATGATCAAAATCATAGAGTAAGTGATTATACAACTTACAATATTTCAGGTACTTATAAAGGATTTAAAAATCTAGAGTTAACAGCAGGCATTAAAAATATTTTTGATGAAGACCCACCTGCTTCTAACGTAATCGATAACTTCCAAATGGGATATGACCCACGTTACGCAGATCCTTTAGGACGCACTTACTTTGTACGAGGTACATATAAGTTCTAAATGGTTGTTCTGCAAATATAACCCTCAAAAAGTTAGTTTGCAGAACAAATACTCATTCTTAGCCAAACAGTCATTTTAAAAAATTGTTTGTCTACAGTTTCAGGAGTAACTATGGGCATGACTTTTACAGACATAGAAAATAAATCTGCCAAACGCCTTATTGGCATTGCTGCAGTAATTTTTCTGCATCTTCTTGTTGCCTATATTCTGATGTCAGGTTTAGCAAACAATATTCAAAAACCAGCAGAAAAACCTGTGGAATTACAAATTATTCAGGATATTAAACCGCCTCCACCACCAAAACCGGAGGAGCCGAAACCTAAGGAAAAACCACCTGAACCGCCTAAAATGGTGGAAAAAGTTGCCAAGGTTCCTGAGCCTTCTAAACAGGTTGAGAAAGTTGCAACTCCTGTACAGAAAACCATTCCAGTAGCTCAACCCACTAAAGTTGCAACTCCTGCTCCAGCAGCACCTAGTGCACCATCGCCAAGTCCACTTGCAGCACCTGCTCCAGCGGCAGCCGCACCAGCGCCTAAACCAGCTGGGGTAACTCGTGGCGTTTCAGAAGGTTCCGCAGGTTGTGAAAAACCAGAGTATCCACGTGAAGCACTGATGAATGAAGAGCAAGGTACGGTACGCATACGTGTTTTAGTTGATACTTCCGGCAAAGTGATTGATGCCAAAGTGAAAAAATCGAGTGGCAGCAAAACTTTAGATAAAGCAGCAACTAAAGCTTACAGCTTATGTACGTTCAAACCAGCAATGAAAGATGGTGTGCCTCAGCAAGACTGGTATGAAATTGAATATCCTTTCGTAATTGAATAAACAAATTGAATTAATCAGAAATTAAAAATATTGGAGAAACTATGATGAAAAAATCAACTCAACCGCTAGTACGTTTCGCCTCTGCAAGCCTAATCGCAGCTTGCTCACTGCTTCCATTAAGTACAGTTTTTGCAGAAGAAACGAGTAATACTCCTGTTGCGACAGCAACGACTGAAGCGACATCAAACTCAAGCACACCGACTCCACCACCAAAACCGGCAACGAGTGAAACTGTTAAAAACCCGTATGGGCTAGAAGCTCTTTGGCGTGAAGGTGATTTAGTTGCAAAATCAACCCTCTTCATATTAGTACTGATGTCTATCGGTACATGGTACATCATTGTTTCGAAATTTTTACAGCAAGCAAAAGTCAAACGACAAGGAAAAGAAGCTGAGAGACATTTCTGGGAAGCGACTTCTCTTGATAATGCTGCTGAAGGTTTAGAACAAAGTAGCGCTTATCGATTTATTGCAGAAAAAGGCATTAACTCAACCAAGTCACATGGCGGTTCTTTACTTGAACGCATAGACTTCAATACTTGGGTGAGCATTTCAATACAACGTTCAATTGAAAAAGTACAAAACCACTTAGGTGGAGGTTTAGCCTTTTTAGCAACGGTTGGATCTACAGCACCTTTCGTAGGTCTATTCGGAACAGTATGGGGAATCTATCACGCGTTAACAGCTATCGGGATTTCAGGACAGGCATCTATTGATAAAGTTGCAGGCCCAGTTGGTGAAGCACTGATTATGACAGCTATTGGTCTTGCAGTCGCAGTACCAGCCGTACTTGGTTATAACTGGTTGACTCGTCGCAATAAAGCAGTGATGGAAAACGTGCGTTCATTTGGTTCAGATTTGCATGCAGTTTTATTAAGCGGAGAAATTAATACCAATAATTCAATTACCCGCAGCATTAAATAATCAGGAGCAAACATTATGGGTATGAGTGTTGGTTCTGAAGATGAAGACGAAATGATTGGAACAATTAACACGACGCCTCTGGTGGACGTCATGTTGGTTTTACTTATTATTTTCCTAATTACGATTCCGGTAGTTACACATACAGTGCCTGTGAAACTACCTGAAGAAAAAAATACTCCTTACGCAACTACACCTGAAAATATTCAACTCTCAGTCAATAAGAAAGGAGATATTTTCTGGAATGAAAGTTATGTACCAAATAAAGAAATTTTATTAGCAAAATTACAGTCTGTGGCGCAAAAAAGACCGCAGCCAGAGGTTCACATTCGAGGAGATCAGCTTACTCATTTTGAAGCGATAGATCAGGTCATTAGTACGACCAAACAAGCTGGTATTGGCAAAATTGCCTTTGTCACTACTCCTCCAGCCTCCCCGTAATGATTTTAAGGAGAATTTTATGGGTATGAATGTTGGTTCAAATAATGATGACGATGTAATGCTAGAGGTGAACATGACGCCTCTTATTGATGTCATGCTAGTACTCATTATTATGTTTATTATTACCATACCTGCACCAAACAACGCGATTAATATTAATTTGCCAAATGGCACCCCGCCACCCACCAATGAAAAGCTACCAGAAGTGATTGATGTAAGAATTGATTCAACTGGCAAAGTATTTTGGAATAACCAACAGGTTTCTGACCGCAAGGCTCTAGAAACATTATTTCAAGGCGTTGTTGCCAAAAAAGATCAAGACCAAATCAAACTCAAACCAGACCAGATGGCTGAATATAAAAATGTAGCGATGGTTATGGCTACAGCACAGCGTTTAGGTGTCACCAAAATTGGAATTGTGAGCAGTAACTAATATTGCTTTTAAATCTATTTAGTTCTTTTAACTCCAACGCTAACTTGAATTTTCAGTTAGCGTTTTTACAGAGAAATATTCAAGTCTAAGCAATAGAATATACATTTGGTGCAACATAGTCTTTTTGAGATTCATCCAATGATAATCTTGCACATAAAATCTAATTTTCACGATCAAGATCTTTTAGGGTAATCAAATTCAAAACCTTTTAGCTATAAATCTATATTTTATAAGCATAAAATATACCGAAAATAAAAAGCCTCCGAAGAGGCTTTTTTTATGACAGGTTAAAATTAGTCACCTGTATAACCTTTTAACTTCAAACGAGCAGCATGAAGTAACGGCTCAGTATAACCAGAAGGCTGTTCACAACCTTTGAAGATAAGGTCAGAAGCTGCTTGGAAAGCAATATTTGTTTCAAAGTCAGCAGCCATTGGTTTATACAATGGGTCATTCGCATTTTGCTCATCAACAATTTTCGCCATGCGTTTAAGCACTTCTTCAACTTGTTCACGAGTTACAATACCGTGACGTAACCAGTTCGCAACGTGTTGAGAAGAAATACGTAATGTTGCACGGTCTTCCATTAAGCCCACGTTGTTAATATCAGGAACTTTCGAACAACCCACGCCTAAGTCAACCCAACGAACAACGTAACCTAAAATACCTTGGCAGTTATTTTCAAGCTCATTGTTAATCTCTTCCGCTGACCAGTTAGTTTCTGGCGCAAATGGAGGAGTTAACAAATCATCTAATGACAACATTTCTTCAGCTTTTAACTGATCTTGACGTGCTTTTACATTTACTTGATGATAATGCATCGCGTGAAGTACAGCACCAGTTGGTGATGGAACCCAAGCACATGATGCACCAGCATTTGGATGAGCAGCTTTAGTTGCCAACATATCTTTCATGCTATCAGGTTTTGGCCACATGCCTTTACCAATCTGTGCTTTACCTTGTAAACCACATTTCAAACCAATTGCAACGTTACGGTTTTCGTAAGCAGCAATCCATTTTTGTGTTTTAACAGCTTCTTTACGAACAACTGGCGCAGCTTCCATAGAAGTATGGATTTCATCACCCGTACGGTCCATGAAACCAGTGTTAATAAAGATAGTGCGATCTTTAGCAGCAGCAATACAATTTTTCAAGTTTACAGATGTACGGCGTTCTTCATCCATAATACCGATTTTTACAGACTTCGCTGGTAAACCTAGTGCTTGCTCAGCGCGTTCAAATAATTCAACCGCAAAAGCAACTTCTTCAGGACCATGCATTTTGGGTTTAACAATATACATAGACCCTTTACGAGAGTTTTTATTTTCGTTTGTACTACGGATATCAGCAACTGATAATAATGGAGTTACCAATGCATCCATAATACCTTCAAAAATTTCTTCACCATCTACTAAAATAGCTGGGTTAGTCATTAAATGACCTACATTACGAAGTAACATAAGTGAACGACCATGAAGTTTTGTTTTTCCACCAATTAAGTTTTTAATTTCACGGTCTTTGCTTAAGGCACGAACAACCGTTTTGCCATTCTTTTCAATAGACTCTTGAAGCGTACCCTTCATTAAACCTAACCAGTTACGGTAACCTTCAACTTTTTCTTCTGCATCTACAGCTGCAACAGAATCTTCTAAATCCTGAATGGTAGTAACCGCAGCTTCAAGTGTTAAGTCTTTAACACCCGCTAAATCAGTTTGACCAATTGTGCTATTGGCATCAATTTCAATAATGATATGTAAACCATTACTTAAAAGTACAACTTCTGATGGGTTCGCTTCTTCACCATTGAAACCCACAAACTGAGCTTCATGTGCTAAACCAGTTTTAGTACCATCTTTTAGAGTAACGGCAAGTTTATTTTGCTCAATTGCATATTTAGTTGCATCTGCATGTGAACCCTGTGCAAGCGGGAAAACTTCATTTAAGAAATTTTTAGCGAACTCAATCACTTTTGCACCGCGAACAGGGTTATATCCTTTCCCTTTTTCAGCACCACCTTCTTCTGAGATTACATCAAAGCCATAAAGAGCATCATATAAAGAACCCCAGCGTGCATTCGCTGCATTTAAGCAATAACGTGCATTACGAACAGGTACTACTAACTGTGGCCCTGCCAATAATGCAATTTCTTCATCTACATTTTCAGTGGTAATCTGGAAATCTTCAACTTCTGGCAGTAAATAGCCAATTTCAGTTAAAAATGCTTTATAAGCGCCTAATTCAAATTTGTTATTACGATGCCATTCATCAATTTTTGCTTGTAATTCATCACGCTTAGCCAATAATGCTTTATTTTTTGGGCTAAGATCGACAACAACTTGCTCAAAGTTCTTCCAGTAAGTTTCACTATCTAAACCAGAACCTGGTAAAGCTTCATTTTCGATAAAATCGTAAAGTTCTTTAGCAATCGCTAACTTGCCTTTTTGAATACGTGCAGTCATTGTCTTTCCTGAAGTTGCTACTTTTTATACCAAGAGAATCCTAGTATACCGATTTAAATTAAGCTGAATACTAATATCACATTCCTAAATAGTAAGCATTTTCCGTTGCAAAGCTATTGACAAAGATAAATTTTTCTATATAGGAAATATTAAAATTCTAACTAGGATTCTCAATAATTTATTCAATATTTAAAGATACTGAAACTAGACTTTTTGTTAACAGTCAAAAATTTCATGATCTTGTTTTTTCTAAAGCGTATTTAGTTATATCAAACTTTGGACTCTGAAAAAGCACTATTTAATTAAATTTATCTATTTTTTGTTATAAAAAAAGCGCTCTATCTAGAACGCTTTTCACAACTATATTCTTAAGAAGTTTTGGCTTCATCAATATGACGGTGCTCTGAATGCAAATAATCATCTGACTGCATTTCCAACAAACGAGAACGAGTACGTTCAATTTCAAAAGCTAATTTTTCGCCTTGATAGATATCAATAATACTATCTTGAGAAGTTAAGAGTAATTTCACGCCACGATCATAAAATTCATCGACCAAATAAATAAAACGTCGTGTACCTTCTGACAAAAAGTCCGTTAAGTGAGGAACATTACTCACTAAAACAGTGTTATAAATATTGGCAATCTCAATAAAATCTGCTGGGCTACGCGGCTTAAAGCAAAGCTCAGAAAACTCACACCATAAAACATCTTCTGTATGCCCTAGTGTCTCAACTACACGATTATTAATGACAATTGGTTCTTGAGAATTTGCTTGCGTATGCGTTAAAGCGCTGTAACGCTCTGATATCCAACTTTGCACTTCATTGCCTAATGGTGATTTGAACAATTGAGCCTGTTTTAAAACACGTAAACGGTAATCTACGCCTGCGTCCACATTTAAAACGGTACAATTCTTTTTAACCATTTCAATCGTAGGTATAAAACGGTCACGGTGAATTCCATTTTTATATAAACCGTCTGGTGCAATGTTTGAAGTAGCAATTAATGTGACGCCACGAACAAATAATTTCTGGAATAAATCACTTAAGATCATTGCATCAGTTACATTTGAAACAAAAAACTCATCGAAACAAATAACCACAGCATCTTTATAAATTTGATCAGCCACAATATCAAGTGGATTACGTTGACCAGAAAGCTTATTTAATTCTTTATGAACATGTTGCATAAAGTGATGGAAATGCATACGTGTTTTACGACGGAATGGCACAGACTCATAAAATTGATCCATAAGCCATGTTTTACCACGCCCCACACCACCCCACATATATACGCCTTTTGGAGAGGTTTGACGGCGGAAACGACGGAAAGCTTTTTTAGAAGCCTTATAACGATTTAAAAGTTCTTTCCATACACGATCTAATTCTTGCACTGCCTGTGCTTGTGCTTCATCTGCCATAAATTGACCTGAAGCTAAAGCCTCAGCATAGCGCTCTGCTGGGGAAGAAGGAGTAAATGCAGTACTATGAGAAGATTTTAAATTTAACATATCATTTTATTTCAATTTTAACTGAAGAGAGTATAGCGAACATTTTGTCCGACCACATTAGCTTTTAGCATCAAGAGTTATACTCAGTAAAACTCTTTTCCATATTGTCGAGGACTCTGCCCAAACCATCTTTTAAATGCATGATTAAAAGCGGCAGGTTCAGAATAGCCAAGTAATTCAGCAATAACTTCTATTGAATATTCTTTATATTCCATAAGTTTAAGCGCCTTATTCTTAATAATCTGCTCACGAATTTGTTTATAACTCGTATTAAGCTGCTGCAATTGATGCCTTAACGTCCTTTCAGGCATTTTCAAAGCAAAAGCGGTTTCCGCCATGCTCGGGATAATTCCGTGTTGTAACTCTAGATAATCTTGCACATATTGAATAATCGGAGGTATTTGACGATCTTGTTCATTTAACCGTTTTATTTCTTTAATACACTTAGCCTCGTAAATGCGATGAGTAATAATATCTGCTGAGGGAATTTTGATTCCAAGCATATCTTTACTTAAGCTAAAGACTGCATGTGTAGAATTAAAATACAGATCATCTCCATAATATGAGAAATATTGAGCAACGGTATCTGAATTAGTCGGTTTAGGGAATGGCAAATCTATACGCATATCAGGCATTGTTAATCCCATCATGGTGTAAATATCTTGAATAAACTTGTAAGTCCCCGAAATTTCACATTGGGCACGAAGTAAACCAATTTCAGTTTTTAAATCGACAGGCAAATAGTTCAAAAAGATGTGATTTTCAGTTTCTTGTAAACTCAAAGTGCCAAATAAATGAGTGAGTTTTTGATACTGTATACCTTTTTCTAAGGCAGTTTGTATGTCTTGACTTGTTACAAGCAACATTAACAATGGACCATAACCTGCTAATGCGTAGTGTTGCCCGATAAATAATCCTTTCTCCGGATCAACATTTTCGCTAATAATTTGTTGAATATCCCATTCCAAACTATCGTGGATTGTCGAGCTTGGGTCCAGGGAGTCTACTTTAATTCCTATATATGCCAAACGTGAGTCGACATCAATGCCCGCATTGCGCATTCCTTGAATTAAATAGATTAAACCAAGTGCCGATCGTTTCATTCTTCTATCAATCTCTCTAGACTGAAATGTTTTACTATAAAGAAGCAATAAAATTAATTGCCGAATCTATCAATTTTCACATCGGAACAATCATGTTTAACTGATCAAAAAGCGTTAGTCCTGCTTACAATCCTCTTTACAGCATATGCAGGGTTTACAGTACACAATGCACAAAACAACACGCTACTCAAAAACTAAAATCGTAATTGTGGTAAGCGGGAGGCTGTAGCAGTTAGTATCGGGCTACTAACGGAAAGAACTTTTCCTTATGGCCAACTTACATTTGGAATGTATTGGTTAGAAACCCGTAAAGTGAATCCCAAAGATTATTTACTATTAAATAAATGCTATAAGAGCTATGCAGCATAAAATGTTCAATACATAATAGATAGGTTTATAACAATCTATCTATTATATGCAATCTGTTAGCCTCATTATTCAAATTTTTATTGTTATAGCTTTTGGTTACTTTTTAGGCCCTAAACTTTCATTGAATATTCGAAAGTTTATTTTCAAAATTTTGCCTTATTTTTCTTATATTTTACTCACAAGTGTTGCTTTGGAATTAACACTTGCGCTTGATCAAATTAAAAATCCTTCTACTATACTGCCACCTGCCCTATTAATTGCATTTACTACCTCTCTCGGTTCCTTTTTTACATGTTTATTGGCTTATACAGTTTTTGATAAAGAAAGTGTAAAAGGAAAAATTTCACTTCAACTTTTTATAAATGCTTTAAAAAATATTACCAAGGCATTTTTAGCTTTAGCTCTAGGTATCACTTTAGGTATTCTTTTAACTCGATTAAATGTACATATTCCATTTAATAGCTGGTACTTGTTATTAGTTTTTATTTTTCTAATTGGTATCGAATTAGCTTTTACTCATTTTAATCGAACATGGTTAAGCTGGAAAATTCTTATTGTGCCATTAGCCGCTTTTATAGGTTCATGTATAGCTGGGTTTCTCAACTATTTTTTACTAGGCAACCATTTTACACTCAACGAAATGTTAGCCTTGGCTCAAGGCTATGGCTGGTATTCAATGTCAGGTATTTTATTTACACAGTTACATTCAGCCGAGTTAGGTGGAATTGCCTTACTTACAGATCTATTTAGAGAAATAGTTGCAATTTTACTAATGTATACAATGGGATGGCGTTTTCCACGCCCAGCAATCTCAAGTGCTGGCGCGACCTCGATGGATGTAACATTAGCTATGGTAAAACAGTCATGTGGCACACATTATGTACCACATGCCATGATGAGTGGCCTACTTTTAAGCCTACTCGCTCCACTTTTAATTACTGTGTTTTTAAACCTTTAAGCAATTGAAGCAAGAATTGATTTCAACATCTGAGTTGGATCTTCTGATTTCGTAATTGGACGACCAATAACTAAATGAGTAGAACCATCAAGCATTGCTTGTTTTGGAGTCACAATACGTTTTTGGTCATCTGCATTGCTACCTTCTGGACGTATTCCAGGAGTAACTAAAGAGAAATCTTTTCCAATTAACTCACGGAGAATTTTAGCTTCTTGAGCAGAACAAACTACACCATCTAAACCACTGTCTTTAGTAAGTTTAGCTAATCTTTTAACTTGCTCTACAGGTTCGATATCTAAACCAATATCTTTTAAGTCTTCGCGACCCATTGAAGTTAAAACTGTTACTGCAATTAACTGAGTTTGATAATTACCTGCCTTTAAACGCTCTACACAAGTTTCCATCATTTTACGACCACCTGATGCATGTACGTTCACCATCCACACACCTAAGTCTGCCGCAGCACATACAGCTTGAGCAGTTGTATTAGGAATATCATGGAATTTTAAATCTAGGAAAACTTCGAAATTTTCATCTTGAAGTTTTTTTACAACAGATGGGCCTTCATGAGTAAAAAGCTCTTTACCTACTTTTACACGGCATAACGTAGGATCAAGTTGTTCAACAATTTTTAAAGCGTCATATTGGCTTTTAGCATCCAACGCAACAATGATACTCAAGAGACTTTCTTCCATCACATAAAATCAGCGCTATTATAATAGACAAGTCAGCTACTAATAAAGAAATCTATTGAGACAAGTTTTTGAATAAGAAAATATTGATTTTAAATTTATTAGGTCATAGAAATGAAAAATACTACTCTTTATAACTAGATAAAGAGTAGTACAAAGAATAATTATAACGGAGTAGAGTTTTTATCTTGCGGATAAATATCTACAACAGTTTTTTCATGTCTCACATTTGCAGCGGCTTCTGCTGCTGCCAATTGAGCAGTTTGAATTTGTTCTTTTCTCAAATGATCAATATCTTTGCGAAGACGTTTGATTTCCCAGCCTTTTTGGAAGACTCGGAAAACTTGTACACCTAATAAAAGCCCAACCACAATTCCAAGCGCTAAGGTAAGTAACAATAATAGACCTAAACGCATTGCAGGAACTTGAGTAAATAATAAATCAACAGGAAGTTCTGTTGGATTCTGCAAAACAAGCGCTAAAGAATAGCCAAATACAATAATGAGTAATGCAATTAGAATATAACGCATAGGCACCCCTTATGAGTTTTTATTTATTTTCCAGATTCATTCACTGCATCACGAAGTGCTTTACCTGGTTTAAAGTGCGGAACCGCCTTTGCTGCAACATCGACTGACCTACCAGTCTTAGGGTTGCGACCAACTCTAGGTTCACGGTGATGTAAAGCAAAGCTACCAAAACCACGGATTTCAATACGATTGTCCGTCGAAAGAGCTTCAATCATTTGATCAATCATGATTTTAACCGCTTCTTCCACTAGGGGTTCAGCCAAGTGTGGATTTTTTAGCGAAATGCGTTCGATTAAATCAGACTTATTAAGAGCTTCAGTAGTCATCTACGACCTCGTTATTTATTACTACTCTAAGTCGTTTGATAATAACCTGTTTAAATACAAAACGGTAGCGCAGTATGTTGAATACTACGCTACCGTTTACAGTAATTTGTATAAAAAGTACAATTTCGTTACATGAAACTGTACTTTGTTAACTTATTACTTCATTTGTGCTTTGATCAAGTCACCAATAGTCTTAGGACCATTTTCTTGAGAAGCTGATGCTGTACGTAAGTTAGCAACTGCTTCTTTCTCTTCAGCTTCGTCTTTCGCTTTGATAGACAAGTTGATAGAGCGAGATTTACGATCAACGTTGATGATTTTCGCTTCAACTTCTTGACCAACTTCTAAGAATTTAGTTGCATCTTCAACGCGGTCACGGTTGATTTCAGAAGCTTTAAGAGTTGCTTCAACTTCGTCAGCTAACTTAATAGTTGCACCACGAGCATCAACTGCAGTCACAGTACCTTTAACTAAAGCACCACGTTCGTTAGCAGCTAAGAAATCATTGAACGGATCGCTGTTCAATTGCTTGATACCAAGGCTGATACGGTTACCTTCAGCGTCTACAGACAAGATAACAGCTTCAACTGTGTCACCTTTCTTGTAACGACGGATAGCTTCTTCGCCTTGTTCGTTCCAAGAAATATCAGACAAGTGAACAAGACCGTCGATACCGCCATTTAAACCAATGAAGATACCAAAGTCAGTGATAGACTTGATTGTACCTGAAACTTTTTCGCCTTTCTCATGAGACTTAGCAAACTCTTCCCATGGGTTAGCACGAGTTTGTTTGATACCAAGGCTGATACGACGACGTTCTTCGTCAACTTCAAGAACCATAACATCAACTTCGTCACCGATCTGAACAACTTTAGATGGGTGGATGTTTTTGTTAGTGTGGTCCATTTCAGAAACGTGTACTAAACCTTCAACGCCTTCAGCAATTTCAGCGAAACAACCGTAGTCAGTTAAGTTAGTAACACGTGCTTTAACGATAGAACCTTTAGGGTAACGGCTCATGATCGCTAACCATGGATCTTCGCCTAATTGTTTAAGGCCTAAAGATACGCGGTTACGTTCACGGTCAAATTTAAGTACTTTAACAGTAACTTCTTGACCAACTTCAACAACTTCTGAAGGATGTTTAATACGCTTCCAAGCCATATCTGTGATATGAAGAAGACCATCAATACCGCCAAGATCAACGAATGCACCGTAATCAGTAAGGTTTTTGATAGTACCTGTAACTGTTTGACCTTCTTCAAGTTGAGCAAGTAATGCTTCACGGTCAGCAGAAGATTCAGCTTCCATAACAGCACGACGAGATACAACAACGTTGTTACGTTTAGCATCAAGTTTGATTACTTTAAACTCTAACTCTTTACCTTCAAGGTGAGTAGTGTCACGGATAGGACGAGTGTCAACTAATGAACCTGGTAAGAACGCACGAACAGGACCGATGTCAACAGTGAAACCGCCTTTAACTTTACCAGAGATAACACCAGTAACGATTTCGCCATCTTCAAAGATTTTTTCAAGTTTAGTCCAAGTTTCAGCACGTTTAGCTTTTTCACGTGATAAAACTGTTTGACCCATACCGTTGTCAAGAGCTTCAACAACTACGTCAACAGTATCGCCAACCTGAACTTCAAGTTCACGTTGTTCATTTAAAAATTCAGCACGATCAACAATGCCTTCTGATTTAAGGCCAGTGTCAACAGTAACCCAGTCGCTATCGATGTTTACAACAACACCTTGGATGACTGCACCCTTTTCAACGTTGAGGTTTAATTCACTTTCTTCAAAGAGGGCTGCAAAAGATTCGGTCATGATATACCTGATAAATTCAGCGGTCTTGGATCAGACAAGGCCGGTTTAGTTAAGTATCAACATAGTCTTTATAGACTGATCAAGCTATGCGTCAACTGATAATCTTAGTTGCTAACAGTACGGCTATTGACATAATCAACCATTAACTTAAATACTTGATCGATCGTTAATTCCGAACTATCAATGATATAAGCATCTGCGGCTGGCTTGAGAGGAGCAACTTCTCGCTCCATGTCTCTTTTGTCACGTGCTTGTATATTAGCTAAAATGTCGTTTATTTTAGCATCTAGACCCATACCCTGCAACTGTTTTACTCTTCGCTCAGCACGCGACTCAGCCGAAGCAGTCAGATAAATTTTAGCATTAGCTTCCGGAAAAATTGATGTTGCCATATCTCGGCCATCTGCAACTAAACCTGGAGTTTGCGCAAATGCTCTTTGACGATCAAAGAGTGCTTGTCTTAGCTCAGGGATTGCTGCAACTTTAGATGCATATTCTCCAACTCGTTCTGTACGAATGGTTTGCGACACATCCTCACCCTCAAGGAAAACCAATGTTCCCTCTGCTGAGGTTTCAAACTTGATATTAAGTTGACGAGCATAATTCACACACTCATCTAAATGGCTATCTAATTTTTCCAAAAAATCATGTTTATGTAATGACAACCCTAACAAACGATACAAGGCACCAGAGTCAAGTAAATGAAATTGATAATACGCAGCAAGTTTCGCCGCTAACGTTCCTTTACCCGAACCACTCGGACCATCAATAGTAATAATTTGAACTGTCATTGAACTCTCACTAAGAAGCAAATGCTTTAGCTAATCTCGAAAAGCCTAGTGTAATCGCTAGTTTTAGCTGTGCAAGAATTAATTTACTTACAACAGGAGCTTTTGCTGTTAATTCGATACGATAAGTAACCAAAGTAATATAAGGGGTAATTTCAGAAAATTCGATACGGCCTAAATGGTGTTTAATTAAAGGATTATCAATCAATTTATATTCAATACGCTTGTTTTCTTCGAGATGAGTGATTTCTTCTTTAAGCGGTCTAATTGTACCAAAACCCATACGACGAACAGAACCAACTCCATCTGGTCTTTCAGGATCTGTAGAATCTTTCACGCGTACAACTTGTGGTGGAGCAAATGCCGTGTTGTAAGTTGCATGTTTAGAAAGCAGGTTAAATACATCACTAAGCGGAGCATTAAATTCTTTTTGTATAGTAATTACATTACGCATGAAAGTTCCTTATTTAAATAAATCATGTCAATGAAACGGCGCTAGTTTGCCATAACCCTATGACATTTTTTCAATCATTTAAGGACGTTTTTTTGTTGCTTCTCTTTTTTCTTTTGTTCACGTCTTTGCTTAAAGAAAAGGCTTAACTGTTGAGCACATTTTTCATGTAAACATCCTTGCTCGAAAGTAAATTTATGATTGTAATAACCATTTTCTAATAATTGACGCGCACTCACAAGTGAACCAGCTTTAGGTTCTGTTGCACCAAATACAACATGTTTAATCCTTGCATGTACTAAGGCCCCTACACACATCGTGCATGGTTCAAGCGTAACATACAAAGTTGCATCTTCCGGTAAACGATAATTTTTCAATGACTCACAAGCCGCACGAATAGCTTGAATTTCCGCATGAGCAGTAGGATCAGATAAACCAATTGGAGCATTAAAACCAGCTCCAATTAATTTATTTTCACTTACGATTACAGCACCTACAGGAATTTCCCCCTGCTCGGCTGCTAATTCAGCTTGTTCGTAAGCAAGCTGCATCCAATACTCATCAGTAAATTTAGACATTTATTGATTATGATACTACGCCATATTGTCTAAGTAATGCATTCCAGCTATCAATAGACGTTATTGGTGGATCATCAGCTAAAATACCTTTTAAGCTAAGGTCTTCACATGCTTTCCATTCTGGTGATAAATCTTTATCAACCAAACGAGCACGAACACCTTCGACAAAATCAGGATGACGAATTTTCCATTCAGAGATTTGCGCTTCTAAATCAAAAACTTCGTCCCAAGAATGTACTTGTTTACCCCATTGCCATAATAACCAAGTAATGGCTGCTGTACTCGGTGAACCCTTTTGTAAGTTTTCGCTAGCTTGACGCAACCAATCACTGCTTGCATCTCGTAAGCTTACAATTGCTTGATAATCTTGCTCAAAGCTTGAACCACGGCAAACACTATGAATAACATCTAACGAATTTTGTAATGGTCCAGCTGCAACTGGGCGATGCAAACTATTTAAAGTATCATCAATCGCGCGAAAATCACCCGCAGGATAATGTGACCAATTAATATTAAGTACCTTTTGCAGAACATTATCACGTTGCGCTTCACAAATATGCGTCGCCCAACCAATACTATATGCACCAGCAGCAGTCATAATAGAGCCAGTCAAACCAGTAAATAAACCAATTTGTCCACGGTCAGCAAGGAAACGGCTTGCTCCAACATCTGGATATAAACCAATGTTAATTTCAGGCATTGCTAAACGTGAATATGGCGTAACCAAACGAAAAGGTGCAGCCATAAACAAACCTAGGCCACCACCCATTACATAACCTTCACCCCACACCACAACTGGTTTAGCATAGTTATGTAATAGCAAATCCAAAGCATATTCTTGCTGGAAAAACTTATTTGCTGTTTCTACTTCCTGATTGATCACCAGTTGACGTAATTTGCGTACATCTCCGCCTGCACAAAAAGCTTTTGGTGTTGTTGAATCCAACCAAATTGCTTTTACTCGCTCATCATCACGGAAGTCTTCAAATACTTTTAATAAAGCCGTTACGATTGATTCATCTAAAGCATGTAATGATTTAGGTCGATTCAAACGTACAATACGCCAACCATTCTTTGCTTCTTCAACTACCAGATCCGGATGATAGCTATTTACATTGGGAGAGTTCATCATGCGTCCAATTGCCAGTCTATGGGCTCAATGCCATGTTGTTTCAAATATTGATTCGTTTTTGAAAACACTTTACATCCGAAGAAACCACCACGATTAGCCGCGAGTGGTGATGGATGTGCAGCTGTTAAAACTAAGTGTTTTTCTCTGTTTATACGTTGTCCTTTACGTTGTGCATAAGCACCCCATAAAATAAACACGATGTGCTCTCGTTCTTCATTCAAAACATCAATTACTGCGTCAGTAAACTCTTCCCAACCTTGTTTTTGATGGGATGTTGGTTGTCCTGCTTCTACAGTAAGTACACTGTTTAATAAAAGTACACCTTGCTCAGCCCATTTAATTAAATCACCATGACGCGAAACTGGCACACCTAAATCTGTGTTTAGTTCATGAAAAATATTACGTAAAGATGGAGGTAATGCAATCCCTTTTTGTACGGAGAAACTTAAACCATTCGCCTGATTAGGACCATGATATGGATCTTGGCCCAAAATAACGACTTTCACATGTTCCAATGGCGTAATATTTAAAGCACTAAAAATTTGTTTACTCGGTGGATATATTGTTTTTTGAACCTGTTTCTGCTGAAACAAGAAGTCTCGCAAACTATCCATATAAGGACTCAGCAAAAATGGAGTTAATGATCTTTTCCAGCTTTCTTCTAATTGAACTTTACTGAGTTTATCTTGCTGTTGCTCAGTTAATTGCATTAATGTCATCCTAGATCAATTTTCATTTCTACGAATAAAAAGAAGTTAACTTACACTTCTACTTGTAAGTTAACATGTGGATTTTGAAATTTAAGCCCTTCTTTTAAATTTTCATACATTTGTCGATCAGTCCATTCAGTCTGGACTTGTTCTGAGAAAATTATTTCATCAAGGCTTAACAAACCCATTTGTTCATTTTGAATATCTTCAAGAAAACTTTGTGCATATCCAGTGTCTGTTTCATGAACAATAACTGAATAGACTTCAACATCGCCTTCCCCATTTTGGGTGACCGTCGATTGTAATACTTGCTGAGCTAAATAGAAGAAGATTCGGGAAAACTGCTCGGCAGATGGAGACACTGGTAAAGAAATCCAGCGTGCGCTAAAAGTCTTACAAGCATCGATATATTTTGGATCATCTTTTTCCCAGAAACAAATCGCATGATCAAAACTATCGAAAAGGTCCTTAATTACACCTTTTAATAGCCCAAAATCATATACCATTTGTCCATGATCTAATTTCGAAGCTTTAAGTAATAACTCAACTTTATAACTATGCCCATGAATAGATCGCTTACAACGATCCGATGTACAGTTACGTACAACGTGTGCATTTTCAAACTTAAATAACTTACGAATTAACATGTGCCAAATCGATCATTCCTTCTAAGAACGTTATTATAAAGCAAAAGATAAAAACTTCGCATCACTTTTCAAATAGAAACAATTAGCAAAAAGTATGACAAGACTTGTGAATATATTTTGAAGATATTGTTTTTTGCTTTAAATATCGTCTTTACAGAAATATGACCCTATCCCTTCCATTAATAAGTTTCAAGTATTACAGACTTATTAAAAATATCAATAAATTTATTTAGTTAAATGGAGACAAGCTTCTTGAATAGACAAATACTTGCTTATCTTTACGCGTTAAAGCGCTGGTAAACTGTCGTTTTCTATTGTTTAAAACAACTTCTATCTGAGCTTGAAAGAAGCTGGATTTAACATCAATAAAGCTGCTTACCTGTTTTTTCTTTTCGCTATCAACTGCTGAAAAAGCATTCAACTGCCATAATTCATCAACATTTTGGAAGAACTTTAAATTTTGTTGTCGTGCCTGCAATTCTTTTTCTATAGATCCAATATCTAATTTTTCATCAATACTCGCTAAGACTAATGGTGAAGCAGTATTAATATTTAGTTTTGTCGCCTCGGGTAAGGCAGAAATATATGGGGCAATCTGATCATATTTTTTCCCATCAAAACCTCTAACCAGTCTTAACTCTTCAATACTGTGAAATTTAGTATTTGCAGCCATATAGCTTGGATCTAAGCCTTCATAATAACTACTTTCAGCACCCATTGGCCCAGCTGGCTCATCATTTGGATCTTGCCAATCAATCACAGCTTGACTTAATTCAGGTGGTAATCCTACACGTACGAGCAACCGCTCAAACCAACTTTTAGCATCTTCATTTACAATACCTTCTGCGTTGGTCAAATTATTTAAATTAAATTTTCCTGACTCATCCAGTAAGCGCCCTGAAACAGAGCCATCTTCAACTGGAAACGGCGGCATAGGTTGTGCCCATGTCTCTTTTAAATGATCCACTCCACCTGCACTATTTGCATCTTGAATAAGCAATTCAGAAAAAAAAGCTTCCGCACTTTTTGCATAGAGCAAAGATTGATTTTGGCGCATCAAGTAAGCGGTATTTTCCATAGTATTATTTTGATGTTTGGCAATTGAAGCAGCTAAAATTGTAGCCAAGGCGACCATAATAAGTATTGTCAATAAAGCCACACCCTGTTGGTGCTTATAACGAAGAACCATTATGAACCGCCTTGCGGGGAAAGTGCCAAGTTGCTTTGATTTAAGCTATAGATCCATTCATAACTTACTCCCGCTACTGTAACTTGGATTTTTATTCCTTTCGGTAATTTTTTTAACTCGTTAGGTTTTGTCGGATCAATATTAACCTCGGGCCATTTTGTTACTTCTTGCGGAGTCAAAACCATGATGTGATATTGTTCGACTTGACTTAATAGCTTGCTCGATAAAGGTTGCTCTCTATTCGAAGTATTTAAATTACTATATTTAAGACGATATAGTTTTTTTTGGTCAGCATCATAACGATATTCAATTCGTTCAAATGGTGATAACCCTTGTTTTAAAGGATCAGTTACGCCTGCCTTACTAAAACGCAGAATTTGATTATCAATTTCTAAAGCAGGATGAAGTTGTCCACCTTGATTTGCCGATAAGGGAATAATTTGCAATGTATCTCGTAGAATTTGTTGATAAGCATCTTGTAATTCAAATAAATGTACTTCATGTTCAGCATTACGATCACGTACTTTGAGCAAATAATCGAATATTTTCCATCCCAATAAAGATAAAACCGCGAAAATAGCAATCGCAACCAATAACTCAACCAACGTAAATCCTGAGGCGCGAGTTAATCGAGTACTGCTCGATCGTGCCGCAAGACGAGAAACTATGTTTCGAGTGCGAACATTTTTGTTTTTTATCATTATTTTGCTTTCACTGGATAATTAAAAAAGACCATATGAGTAATACCACTTTGTACTTTTCCCTTATCCGGATCATATAAGCTGATTTGTACATCAATTTTCTGAACATTAGGGCTAACAGTTGATTCAGCTGATTTATCAATCTGCCAAGTCTCACCTTGAGAGGTTACTTGCTTACTTTGAGTGCCCTGCAACCACTCTTGGTTAATCTCCATCATAGCAATTTCATTCATGGCTACAAATTGAGCTTTGGTTCGTAAAATTGCATTAGAAGTAGACTGAGTGTATTGCATTGCTACCTTAGTTAAAGCGACAGCTGCGACTGCAAAGATTGCTAGAGCTACCATAACCTCTAATAGGGTAAAGCCTTTAGATTTCATTTATTTTACCCAAGTGATCTATTTGTATTTCTGAACCAATCGGTTTTTGTTCTAAATAAAATTGTATTTTTACCGTCTTGGCTTCACCATTACCAAACCAGATAAGTTGAGGAGTTTGTCCTCCCACTAAATCGGCATTTTTAGCTTTAGAATAATTTTGCCCATCTATCGGCTGCACTGAAAAAGAAACATGTGCAGGAAGTTGTCTTGTTTTAAATTCAGTATATTTCTGCCATTGGTTTTTTATATCTTGTACTTGTAAGGTACTTTGATCGTGATACTCATATAGTTCATAAGAAAATGGTGAGACATCTGTCTCACCATGAGTTTCTAAAGCTAATACACGCGATTGATCGAGTGATTCTTTATTAATCTTCTGTAAATCAAGTAGAAATAACTCTCGTGCTTGCATTGCCTTTTTTTGGTCAATGCCACCAATATTCAACACAACAAGTGAAGTCATAATTGTCATAATCACAATGACTACCATCACTTCTATGAGGGTAAAGCCTTTTTGTGATTGAAATGATTTCAATTTCATATCAACCTATTAAGCGTATTGCTCAACTGCTTGTTTCGGTAAGGCCAATGCCTGATCAATATAAGCGACTCGTAAAGTATCTCTTGACCCCAAATAACGTTGGTAAAAACTTGAATTCAAAATTGCCGCAGCTCCATGAGTGAGCGACCAGATTGAAGCCAAGTAATCACGCGTACTCATAGGACTCTGGATAGATTCCAAATAATGATCAGTCATTCGAATAATAATACGTAAACGCTGCTTTCGCACTTGATACAGTTCATTAAAAAGATGATGTACACCTTGTGCTGTAATAGAAAGCTTTTCTTCGATTTGGTGAAATAACACAGTCCGTTCCGGATGGTGCAAATGATGCAACATAAAAAAAGCTAAATGTTCTGGAAACGCTTTTTCAGTATCTTGAACCATTTCAAGTAACATACGTTCATTACGAATAATCAACAACATGTACAATTCATCTTTGCTTTGAAAATGTTTGTACAAAGTACCTTTTGCCAAATCAAGCTCAGCAGCCAACACATCAAGTGTCATTCCAGCTTCGCCATTTTCTAACAACAACTGTTCCGCAACCTGAAATATTAACGCTTCTCTTGCTCGGAACTGAGCTTGACGGTCCATCTTCACGCAATTACTCTCTTTATATAATTTCTATAAGTTAAATCGCTTTGAGTAAATTTTCAAAATTTTGCGAGGTAATTCTTGCAATCTCCTCAACCGATTTATCATATACATCACTAAGTGCTTTTGCTACATAGGGTACATATTTTGGTTCATTTGTTTTACCACGATATGGCACTGGCGCCAAATAAGGACTATCCGTTTCAATTAAAAGTCGATCTAAAGGTACTTGCTTAGCGACATCTCGTAAATCTTGAGCATTTTTAAATGAAACAATACCTGAAAAGGAAATATAGTAACCGCAGTCTAATACGGCTTTTGCTGTTTCCCAGTCTTCAGTAAAGCAGTGTAAAATACCATGTGTAGATTGTTCAGCTCGAATAATATCCACCGTATCATTTTTGGCTGAACGTGTATGAACAACTACTGGCTTTTTAACATTTTTAGAGGCTTGAATATGTCGAGCAAAACAAGCCTTTTGCTCATTAATAAAGTCAGTACTGTGATAATAATCTAAACCTGTTTCGCCTAAAGCCCACACTTTTTCTGATTGAGCTAACTCAGTCAAATACTCGGTCGTTGCTCGGGCCATGGTATCTACATCTTCACATGGATGCACACCAACTGTATACCCAACATCTTTATGACGTTTTGCGATTTCAGCTAAAGCAATATGATCATCAAGGTCAACTGAAATTGCCATAAACTTAGAAACACTTTCTGCTCGTGCAGCAGCAAGTGCAAGATCTAAATCACCATTGTAAGGTGTTAAATCCAACATTGTTAAATGGCAATGGGTATCGACAAACACTATTTTTTTCCTATCTACTTACATGGTATAACTTGGACGATCTAAAGACATACTACCAGCTAAAATCCGTTCCGCCTCAGCTTTATAGTAAATACCTTTATCACCACTCAATTGAATTGCGAAGCCTTGCGGTTTAAAGCCACTTTGCTTATGTGAAATCCACACTACTTTACCAGTTAAAGGAATTTTTTGTGATTGTTCTGGTAAGGTTGCTAAAATAAAAATTTCTTGTCCCATCTTCACTTTTTGCTTCGATGGTACAAATAAGCCCCCGCCTTGTACATACCCCATATAGCTTGCTTGTAAGGTTGCTCTATCAGGAATATTGACCTGAATAATTCCACCCATTTGTGGTTGCATTATAGTCTCCCCTTAAACGTTCATTAATTTTATAAAAATTTGATCTATAACAAGTTGCGTTTGTACATTTTGTTCAACAAATCTTTTAGATTGCTGCAATTCTTCATAAAGACTGAATAAGCTTTCTAAATTATAGTTTTCCGCTAATTGATCGAACTGTAAATCGATATTTTTCTGCGGTTGATTCAGCTTGACACAAATTAAATCCCCTAACAAGTATTCAAGAAGCATCATAAAATCACTAAAGTTAAGCTCTTTCTGCCATTTAGCCGAATAAAATAAAGGCATGTTTTTTTGGTTTACTACCTTGACCCAATCTTCTAAAAAAGATTGCCTTTTAGCAAACCAATCACTAGTCGCAATTTCAACTGCCTGCAAAGGCATATCATTGGAAAGACCTAACAATAATTCAGGTGGTACTGATGCGATTTCAGCCAAATGCTCATTTAGATAAGATGTGGCCTGTTCGTATGAAATACGGTCTAAAGCGAAATGCTGTAAGCGGCTCCGAATAGTGGCCGGTAATTTCAAATAGTGATCGGCCAACAAAATTAAAACAACGCGCTCACCTGGTTCTTCTAAAGTTTTTAATAGTGCATTTGATGACGCAAGATTTAAAGCTTCAGCTGGCTCAATAACAATAACACGCCACCCTTCACCGGTTTGCTGTACAAACGGCAATAACTCTCGAATTTTTTCTATTTTAATTTTTGCATTCTGTTTTTTATTTTCTTCATCTGTCGTGATATGAACATAGTTTGGGTGTGTGTCTGATTTTAACCATTGACAGCTACTACATTCGCCACAAGCACCCTGATATTGTTTATTTAAACAAAGTACCCATGCCAAAAAATGCTTAGCAAAAGCATGCTTACCACAACCTTGTTTACCATAAAACAATAAGCCATGCCCAATATTAGGAAAACGTGTTGTTAACGTTTCCCACATTGTTTGTTGCCACGGATAAACCTTAGAAGTTACATTCTGATTCATTAAATTAATACTTACTCAAAAGACTCAACAGGCATGTTATTTAGACGATCAAGATCTGCTTGAGTGTCAACACCTGGAGGTAAATTCGCTTCTGCTACAGCAATAGCAATACGGTGCCCGTTTTCTAAAACACGTAATTGCTCAAGACGTTCTAACTTTTCAAGTTTACCCATGTCCCATGTAACATATTCTTGTAACAGATTCACACGATATGCGTATAAACCTAAATGACGAAATGCTTGGCTATGTAGAGTTGGCTCAGCTTGTTTAGCACCATCGCGATCATAAGGAATCGTTGCACGACTAAAATATAAAGCTTCATTTTGTTTAGACATAACCACTTTCACAATGCTATCACGCTGAAATTCATCTAACGCATAAATAGGCTCACATAATGTAGACATTGAGCAATTTGGTTTTTCAACTAGAAGCTTAGCAACTTGCTGAACAAGTTGAGCTGGCAGTAAAGGCTCATCACCTTGTACATTCACAATAATGTCATCTGCATCCCAACCTTTAATTCGAGCAACTTCGCTTAAACGGTCAGTCCCCGATGGATGGTCAGCACTTGTTAAAACTACATCAATGCCCTCTGCACGGCATATGTCAAAAATACGTTCATCATCGGTTGCAACGCACAAATCATCAAACCCTTCAACTTTCTTTGCTTGATCTACTACACGTAAAATCATAGGGCGATCATGAATAAGTAACAATGGCTTACCTGGCAAACGCGAACTTGAGAAGCGTGCTGGAATAACGATGTGTTTCATTTTTTCTTCCTAAGATATTTGAATATCAAGCTTTTGCAATTGTTGATTTAAAACCTGATAGCACTCTACAGACAAAACTGCTTTTACGGGTACGACCCAAATAGGACGTTTAAATTCTGGATGTTTTTCAAGTAAAGGTAATAACTTAACCGCATCTTTTTCAGTCGTAATGATAGGCAAATCATCATTAAAAATGAGATCGCCGATACCATAATCATGATGATCCCGAAAACCATGCTCTTGAAATTGTTTTACGTCTAGACTTTTAAGTGTTTGATAAAAACGTTGAGGAAAACCAATACCAACTACTGCATGGTAAGTATTTTGAGTATTGAATAACAATTCATTTGTCGAAGATGGATTCAGTAAGTAAGGTTGCCCTGCTTCAAGATGCATATGCATTGCTGTTGATGGAGCAAATGCATGTTCAATTACAGTACCCGTTTTTAAGCGTTCAGCAGGTTCACGCAAATAGCCTTCTGGTAATAGCTTTCTATTTCCAAGACCACGATTTTGATCAAGTACGATCCATTCTATTTGACGACCTAATGCCCAATGTTGCAACCCATCATCACTAATAATTAAATCCAATTTTGTTGATGCTAATAATAACTCAATCGCCGCTTGTCTATTTGACCCTACTGCCATAGGTACACCAGTTGACTGTACAATCAAAGCAGGTTCATCTCCTGCTTCCATTGCCTGACTGGCCGATGTTACCAACATAGGAAAAGGACCAGCTCCACCATAGCCTCGACTAATTACCCCTACTTTTACATTATGCTGTTTTAGGTAATTAACCAGCTCTATTAATAATGGAGTTTTGCCACTACCACCCACTGTAATATTACCAATCACTATGACTGGTACAGGTGCATTATAGACTTTCTTTAAACCTACAGTATAAAAATGACGATTTAATAAGAACCCAGCACGATACAAACATGATAATGGACGTAAAGCAATCAACCAGTTTGATTGTTTGTTCCATGCATTTTGTATTAGCTGGGCTAAAGACATACTTAGTTGTCCTCAAAATTACGCTGATGTAATTGATGATAAGCACCCTGTTTAGCAAGCAATTCTTGGTGGGTACCTTGTTCAACAATTTGTCCACGATCCAACACGACAATACGGTCTGCATTTTCAATGGTTGATAAACGATGGGCAATCACAATTGTTGTACGGTCTTGCATCGCTTCATCAAATGCTTGCTGAATAAAATGCTCAGATTCATTATCAAGCGCACTTGTTGCTTCATCTAAAATGAGAATTGGCGCATTTTTCACAATTGCACGAGCAATCGCGATACGTTGACGTTGCCCACCAGATAGATTTAGACCTTGAGCACCGAGGAGAGTATCATAGCCATTTGGCAAATTCATAATGAAGTCATGGGCATAAGCGGCTTTTGCTGCTGCAATAACTTCTTCATCACTCGCATCATGTAACTGACCATAAGCAATATTTTCACGTACAGTTCGGTTAAACAAAACAACTTGTTGATTTACCATCGCAATTTGCGTGCGTAAACTCGAAAGCTCTATATCACGTATTGGCAAATCATCTAAATAAATTTGGCCACTTGATACTTCCTGAAAACGTACTAGCATATTCACTAAAGAAGTTTTACCAGCACCAGATCGGCCAACTAATGCAACTGTTTCACCAGGACGAATATCTAAAGAAAAATCTTTAATGGCTTGAGTGCCATCGGTATAGTTAAGCACAACATGCTCAAAACGAATTGCACCATGCAACTGAGGTTTAAGCTGCCCGCTATTTTCTTCTTCTGGTAAATCTAATAGTTCAAAAACTGAATGAGCTGCTGCTAAACCACGCTGCAACTTCTCATTAATATCCGTCAAGTTTTTAACAGGTTTGGAAAGTAAACCCGCTGCCGTGATATATGCAACGAACTCACCAGCACTTGTATTCCCTAAAATTTGTGGTCTTAAAGCTAACCATACAATTAAAGCCATTGCACAAGCCATTACAACTTGAACAACAGGACTATTTAGGTTTTGCACAATCACCATTTTTAAACCACGTTTTAAGTTCTCTTCAGATGACTTATAAAAACGCTCTTGCTCTGCTTCTTCACCAGCGAAACTTTTAACAACTGCACTACCGCCAATACTTTCTTGCACCACATGGTTAACATCGCCCATAGTGTCTTGAACTTGTAGCGAAAGTTTACGCATTCTTTTTGATGCCTTACGCACCAAAATACCAATAATGGGCAAAAATACCATAATGCAAATGGTTAAACGCCAATTTGTATAAAACAAATAACCCAACAATCCCAACGTAATCATGCCATCTCGAATAATCGTTTTTAACGACTCCGATGATGCAGCTGTCAGTTGCTCGACGTTATACATAATTTTGGCAGTAATATGTCCCGAAGAGTTATCGAGATAATATTGAGCAGGTAGTCTTAAAAGTTTTGCATACACCTCTTGGCGAATACTAAAAACTAAACTACGAGAAATTACAGCAGTATAGTAGCCGCCCATGAATAGGCCAAGACCACGAAAAAAAACTAATAAAATAATTAGTGCAGGAAACCAATCCAGATCCGCTCTACTCGAATTTTGAATAGCATCAATAATAAATTTAATGAGCTTAGCAACAGAAACTTCTGTTGCTGAGTTCATACCGAATCCGATAAGAACTAATAAGGCCACGCCCCAATAAGGTTTTAAATAGGATATGAGACGTAAATAAACCTTAAAATCTTGATTCACTCAGAAAAACCTCTAGAAGGAACTTTGGTACTAATATTGATGTTAACAAAACCGAGTTGTCCTGCTACATCCATAACACGAATAACATCTTGATGAGATGCTTTAGCATCAGCAGCGATGATAAACATAAAATCTCGCCGCTCTTGAGCAGTTTGCTTAATGGCAGTACTCAAATCAGCTACATCTTTAGAAGATAATGCCTGACCATTCACAGCGTAATGACCGCTAGAGTCTACCACGACTTCAATTTTATGATCGTACTGTTTTGGTGGGACACCTTGTGCATCTGGTAATGTTAAATTGATGCGACTTGGCTGATTAAAAGTGGTAGATAACAATAAAAACACTAGAATGAACAACAAACAGTCAATCATAGGTGTTAGATTGATATGAATGTCTTCAACTTGAGAACGTCTAAACTTCATATTGGCATCTACCCATCAACCAACACGGCGGTGTTCTTGCGCCATTGATGAGCGCTTGTAAAATAATGATGCATGAAATAGTGTAGATTGCTGCTCTAGTTCAGCAATATAATTTTGTACCACTCTTTGAAAATATCGGTAGGAAATCAGTGCAGGAATTGCAATGAGCATTCCTACTGCTGTCGTAATTAGAGCTTTAGAAATACCAGGAATCATTAAACTTGGACTCCCTGCGGAACCAAAATCGATGACAAGAAAAGATTCAATAATTCCAACAACTGTTCCAAGCAGTCCCAGTAAAGGTGCAATTGCACTTAAAGTTCCCAAAAAGTTAATATTTTTTTCTAAATAAGAAATTTCCTGAGAAGCCATTGCTTCCATTTGAGCCCGGGCAAATAGCTCACCATGCTCCTGATGCTCAAAACCAGCTTTGAGAATATTTCCTAATGCTGTGTTTTGGGCAGCAGTATCCTGCTCCAAATTTGTGATGATATGAGAAACATCTGCACTACCATCACTCATTAATAATTTCGGCAAAACTTGTGAACGTCTTAAACGTATAAAACGCTCAATACTAATAGCGACCGTTAAAATTGAACACAAAATTAAAGGCAGCATTAACCAGCCGCCCGCTTTCACAAGTTCCCACATATTTTCTTCCCCAAGAATATAAATTAGAAATATATGACCTAACTTAGAATTACTCTGGTAAACAAATATTCAAAATACCATCCAACTCATCGAGTGAATGATAATGAATAACAAGCTTACCTTTACCTTTCTGGTTATGATCAATTTTAACATTGGCACCAAAACGTTCAGATAATTTCTGCGTCAATTGCTCAATATCTGGTGCTACAGGTGCTTTTTCCTTTTCCTCTTTAGGCTCATTCCAATCACGTACTAACTGCTCAGTTTGACGAACAGACAATCCTTTTTCGATAACAATTTGGGCAACTTCAAGCTGCTCTTTGCCTTTTAAAGTCAAAATGGCACGAGCATGCCCCATATCAAGCTGGCCTTGTTGCATAAACTCTTTAATGTCATCAGCCAAGCTCAATAAACGTAGTAAATTACTGACCGTAGTTCTTGCTTTACCTACAGTATCGGCAATTTCTTGGTGACTTAAACCGAATTCATCATGAAAACGCTGCAATGCTAAAGCTTGATCAATCGGGTTTAAATCTTGACGCTGAATGTTTTCAATCAGCGCTAAAGCAATAGCAACTTGGTCATTTAAATCACGAACAATTGCTGGAATTTCAGTTAAACCGGCAATTTGTGCGGCACGCCAACGACGCTCACCTGCAATAATTTCGTAAGGATGTGCTTCATCATCTACAGGGCGAATAACGATTGGCTGCATTACCCCATGTTTTTCAATAGAGGATGCTAATTCTTGTAAATCATGCTCATGAATAAAACGACGTGGCTGATATTCACCTCGTTTCAACAAACTAACATCGATTTGCTTTAATTGCCCATGATCAAGTGCTTGAGCTTCGAGTTGTAATTTTTCTTTTTGAATTGAACCAAGTAATGCATCTAAACCACGTCCTTTCGCCAATCCGCGTTTTTTGATGCTCATACTTTACTTCCTTTCTTCACTTTACTTTTCTTTAACATCTCAGCTGCAAGATTTAAATATGCAACTGCACCCTTTGAACTTTTTTCAAAATAGATTACAGGTAGACCATGTGCCGGCGCTTCTGCCAATCGAACATTACGTGGAATCACAGTATCATAGAGTTTTTTACCAAAATACTGCTCTAACTCAGCAGATACATCACGCGTTAAAGCATTACGCGCATCATACATGGTGCGCAAAACACCAATAATTTCCAAATCAGGATTTAACGCTTTTTGAATACGATCGATTGTTTGAGTTAAATCTGCTAAACCTTCTAATGCATAGTATTCACATTGCATCGGAATAATCACGCTATCTACCGCAGCTAGAGCATTCACTGTAATTAAACTTAAGCTAGGTGCGCAGTCAACGATAATGTAGTCAAATGAATTTCTAATTTCGTTCAAAGCATTCTTTAAAATGAATTCACGGCCTTCTTGTTCTGCAATAGCCAGTTCAACACCAGAAAGTTCACGGTTTGAACCCAAAACCTTGTATCCAACCTCTGCCTTTTGAATTGCGGTTTCGATTGGCACTTCACCCAATAAAACATCTGTGATCGAGTAAAGTAGATCATTCTTTTGAACACCAGACCCCATCGTAGCATTACCTTGAGAATCTATATCGACAAGTAACACACGTTTTTTTAATACAGCTAGTGACGCTGCAAGATTTACTGCAGTCGTTGTTTTACCAACACCACCCTTTTGGTTTGCAATCGCAATAATTTGAGCCATGGTAACCCTAATACTTTTTATTTAAATTCGTTGAAGTAAAAGTAAATGACGTTGTTCATCAAGTCTTGGTACATGCAGTTCAATCACTTTACATGAAAATTCCTGCTTAAGCTCTTCCATTTCTTCAACTGGAATCAGTCCTTTCATCGCAGCAATTATACTCTGTTCATGTAAATATGGACGCGCAGCATCAACAAAATCAGTTAATGATGCAAATGCACGACTTGTTATCACATCAAATTGACCAAGCTCATCAATTGTATCTTGATTTTCAACGCGTGTTTGTACAGCCACTACATTTGTAAGTTTAAGGTCAGCAATAAACTGTTTCAAAAAACGAATTTTCTTACCATTTGAATCAAGCAGTACACAAGAGCGTTCTGGCTGGCATAATGCAATGATCATGCCTGGCATGCCACCACCTGTACCTACATCGAGCAACCGGCCTGTTGGTAAATCTTTCAAAATACTTAGGCTATCTAACAAATGCTTCACTAACATTTCTTTCGGATCACGAATCGCTGTTAGATTATAAGCTTTGTTCCAAAGTACCAAAGCATCTTGATACTTTAACAATAATGCCAAAGCTTCATCGCTAAGCGATAAACCTAATTTTTGACTACCCTGTTGTAACTCTTGAAAAAACGGATGCATAAACAGATAACATCTAAGTAAAATTTAAAACAAAGTATACCCATTTATGCATCGTGGAACACTATTTAACGATTAGGGATTACGCAGTTAATCGTAGAAGCCTTCACGAATTTGCAAATCTAGCTCCATTAAGCGCTCAGGCGTCCCTACATCTACCCATGCACCTTTAAGCTTTTCAGCAGATACCTTTTGATTTTGCATTGCTTGCTTCAATAGTGGAGCCAATGGACGTTTACCAGATTCCAACCCATCAAAAAGCTTAGGATGAATAACAGACACACCACTAAAAGTGAGATTTTCACCCTTCATATCTTGATCAAATGCAAAAGCACGACCATCCGATAATGTAAAGTCACCTTCAGGATGCTGTTTAGGATTATCAACTAACACGAGATGCGCCAAATCATCATTTAGCTTAATATGGCGCAGAGCTTCAAAATCCATCGTGGTCCATACATCTCCATTCACCAAAATAAACGGATGTGTTCCAAGCAATGGCAAAGCATTAATAATTCCACCTGCTGTTTCTAGCCCTTCATCCTCTCGTGTCCAACGGATATCGACACCAAATCGAGAGCCATCTCCTAAGCTACTAATGAGCTTGTCGGCCAACCATGCAGAATTGATGACTATTTCGGTCACACCGATTTTCTTCAGTTTTTCAATATGCCACACAATAAGCGGCTTACCACCTACCTCAAGCAAAGGCTTTGGTGTATATAGCGTGAGTGGACGCATACGATTACCTAAGCCAGCAGCAAGAATCATTGCTTTCATTATGCTACTACCTCATAGCTACCATATTTCTCGATAAATTTAGGCATTACTATGTTATTCATAAATACCATAAACTCTTCAAGTTCAGCGTAACCACGACTTTCTTCGAGTAAATACCACATGACTCGCGGCAAGTCTTTTAAGTAGCCAGACTTACCATCTCGTACAAATAAACGGACAAAGATACCCAAAATTTTGATATGGCGTTGAATTGCCATTAAATCAGCATCACGCTTAAATTGCTCAAAACTTCGGTTTTGTTTAGCAGATGCTGGTAAAAGCTCATAAAAGACTTTGAACCACTGATAAACGCGTTCAGCATTCCACTGAACATATGCATCACGCGTAATCGAGATTAAATCATAAGTGTCAGCGCCAATAACGGCATCTTGGAAATCGATTACTCCCAACTCTTTATCATCGGCAATCTTCATCAAATTACGGCTATGAAAATCACGATGCACAATAACTTGCGGTTGAGCTAACGCTGCTTGAGCTAAGAATTCAAAGGCATTATCAATGACCTTCTTTTGATCAACCGTCGGATAGATATCAAGTGATGGTAGCATCCAATCCGTTAATAACTGCATTTCTGATACTAGCTTTTCATAAGAATAAGCTGGGAAATGGTCAGTGCCATTAATTGATTGCAAATGAGTTAGCTGTTTAAAACTTTGTTCATAGTATTGATCAACTGTTGCACCATTTAACAATGTAGACAACAGCACATCTCCAAAGTCTTCTAACAGGAGAAAACCTAGAGCCAAGTCTTTTGCAACAATCTGGGGTACTCGGACTCCGTTACCCGCAAAAAACTCATCAATAGTTACAAATGGAACACAGTCTTCTTTTTCAGGAGGCGCATCCATAAGCATATACGTTTTATTTTGTAACTGGATGCGAGCATATCGGCGAAAGCTTGCATCCCCCGCTAAATAAGCGATCTGAAATTGATCATTTTCAAGAACAGATGTAAGCCATGTATGTATCAATTGTTCACGTTGTGTATTCATTTGCAATAAAATCTAAAACAAGCTGAGATTTTTGAAGGGTTAAGTGTAGCCACTTATAAACTTTTTCTCTATGATGCGACAATAATTAATTGTGAATTAGCATACTTGGTTAATGAGACAATGAAGCATCAGTTTAAATTTAATCCTTTAGCGACCGCTATTTTTACGCTCTTATGTAGTGGCTCCATACAATCAAGTTATGCTGAGTCAGCTGATGTTGTCTCCAACATAGACAATAATCAACTTAAGGCGAGTATTAAGGAGGCCTATCCAGGGCAGGAATTCTTTCAACAATATTATGTTGATAAATCCGCACCTGAGGCGCAGTTGCGCAATAATAAATATTTGAGTTCAGCATTTTGTCAAGGAACTTGGATTACACCAATTAACCCTGAAACCAAAGCGTTAGATGCAGATAAAACCTCGTCAGTTGTAACTGCTGATTATGGTCACTACAACCCTGCTGGCGACTCTGTGTTACAAGGAAATGTGGTGATAGACCAAGAAGGCCGTACTGTTCGCGCTGATAAAGTCACCATCGATAAAACTCAAACATTTGCCCATGCACAAGGTCGAGTACAGTTAGCTCAAGGGGGCTTACTCTCTCAAAGTGACGAAATTGATTACAATCTAAAGACTCAGACTGGTAATTTAGACAATAGTTTTTATATTTCTGAACAACAACATGCCCATGGTCATGCTGGGAAAATCGAAAAAACCTCTCCAAATGTGATGGTTCTTAACGATGCGACATATACCACTTGTCCACCAGGTCAAAAACCAGCATGGAAAATTCAAGCGAATAAAATTGAGCTGAATCAGGAAACTGGTCGTGGTGTTACGCACGGAACAAAAATCTATGTTAAAGATGTTCCTGTCATAGCCGTTCCATATTTCAATTTCCCAATTGATGACCGACGAACCACGGGTATTCTCAATCCTCAGTTTGGATTCTCAAACGATGGTGGTGTTGAACTTTCAGTACCAGTTTATCTAAATCTTGCACCTAATTATGATGCAACACTTACACCACGCTATTTAGCCGACCGTGGTGCAATGTTACAAGGTTCGTTCCGATATTTAACTGATGGCTTCGGTTCAGGGCAAATATGGGGTGGTATACTTCCATCTGATAAAAAGTACGATGACAAAGATCGGAAAAACTTCAATTTCCTTCACAGCTGGGATATTAACGATCAGTGGTCTACCAACCTTGAATATCGCTACGCATCGGATAAAGACTATTTTGCAGATCTAGACAATAGTCCAAACTCTAAAACTGATGTAAATTTACGTAGAGCTTGGGAACTCAACTATCAACATGGTATTCCCGGCTTAAAAGCACAGCTTAAAGTTGAAGACTTCCAAACACTAGATCCTTCAATTTTGGATGCAAATAAACCATATGCCCGCTTACCACAATTTTTATTAAACTATGTCACTGGTAATCCATTAGGTTTACAGTACGAATTTAATAACGATACGGCATACTTCAAAAAATCAATTAATGATGGTTCTGCTCAAGAAAGTAGCGGTACTCGTATTTATAACCAGTTCGCAACACGTTATAACTATCGGACACCAGCGGCCTTTGTTATTCCTGAAGTGTCTGTACGCTCTATTCAAACATTCTATGACAAAGATAGTATCGCCTCACAAGGTTTAGATGCCAGCTCAGAATCTAAGTCAGTAGTTGTACCTCAGTTTACTTTGGATACAGGACTTACTTTTGAGCGAGAAGGTAAATATCTTCAGACAATTACCCCCCGTGCATTTTATGCATATGCTCCTTACAAAAACCAGAATGGTTATCCAAACTTTGACTCAACTTCAGCGTCGGTTAATTACGATCAATTATTTAACCCATACCGCTTCTATGGACACGACCGTCTTGAAGACAACAATTTCTTATCACTCGGTGTAAGTTATAGTCTTTTTGATACGGTAGGCCTAGAACGTTTACGTGCAAGTGTAGGCCAAAGTTATTACTTTGAAGATCGTCGCGTTACTTTAAACGAACAAGACGAGATTGATACCGAACACAATACAGGTCCTGTCGTAAGTTTAACAAGCCAACTCAATCAGAACTTTACTATTGCAGCAAATTCGGCTTGGATGTCAAATGGCGACAATGCTCAGCGAGACTTCCAAGTTTATTATACGGGTGACAAAGGTAATCTATATAACTTAGGCTACTTCTACCGTAAAGACATTGCTGGCCGTCAAGAAGCTTATGATCAAGTTGTTGCATCGTTTATACAACCAATTAAAGACAATTGGCGTATTATGGGCCACGTACAATATGACATCGACAATGATGTTGCCCGTGAAATTTTACTCGGTGTTAACTACGAATCATGCTGTTGGGGTATCTCAGTCTACGGTCGTTCTTACTATAACGATCTAGATGATCCGAAAGCTTCAAATGTTAGTGAAAAACGCGCGATCATGGCTGAAATTACACTCAAAGGTTTAGGTGGTTTAAACAATAAACTCGCATCTTTACTTGAAAATCGCGTGTTAGGTTTTAACAAAATTAATCAATCTTGGACACAACGTTAATGAAGACAAAGCATCTTAAACAGTTTTTTAAAGCAACAACCCTTGCTGTATTAATATCTTCATCAATGCATAGTTTTGCCCAACCCACTGATGAAGTTGTGGCAATTGTGGACAATAGCGTAATTTTAAAAAGTGACCTTGAGCAAGGAATGGCAGAGGCTGCCCACGAATTGCAAGCACAGAAGAAAGAAGTCCCACCTCAACAATACCTACAATTTCAGGTTTTAGACCAACTGATTTTACGTCAAGCTCAACTTGAGCAAGTAAAACGTTATGGTATTAAACCTGATGAGAAAAGTTTAAACGAAGCGGTACTTAAAGTAGCGAATCAATCTGGTAGTAAAAGCCTAGAAGCCTTCCAACAAAAATTAGATGCGATTGCACCAGGTACTTATGAAAGCTTACGTAGCCGTATTGCTGAAGATTTAGCAATCAATCGCTTACGTCAACAACAAGTGATGTCTCGTATTAAAATCAGTGATCAAGATGTCGATAACTTCTTAAAATCACCACAAGGACAAGCTGCTTTAGGTAATCAGGCGCATGTGATCCATATGCGAATTGCTGGAGACAATCCTCAAGAAGTTCAAAATGTAGCAAAAGAAGTTCGTTCAAAGCTTGCTCAAAGCAATGATTTAAATGCACTTAAAAAGCTTTCAACTGCGACTGTAAAGGTTGAAGGTGCAGATATGGGTTTCCGTCCTCTTTCTGATATTCCGGCTGAACTCGCGGCTCGTATTACCCCGCTGAGAGATGGTCAAACCACTGATTTAATCTCAGTGCGTGACGGCATCCATGTTCTAAAACTTTTAGAACGTAAGCAAAATGAACAAAAAGCACTCGTACCGCAATATCAAACTCGCCATATTCTTATTCAACCATCTGAGGTGGTAAGTCCTGAAAATGCGAAACAAATTATTGATAGCATTTACAAACGCTTAAAGGCTGGTCAAGATTTTGCGACACTTGCAGCAACCTATTCAAACGATACTGGATCGGCGCGCGATGGTGGTAGTTTGGGATGGGTTACACCAGGAATGATGGTCCCTGAGTTTGATAAAAAAATGCAGGAAATTCCTGTAGGTCAAATTAGTGAACCTTTCCAAACTCAATTTGGCTGGCATATTCTACAAGTAACAGACAAGCGCGAAAAAGATATGACACATGAATATCAAGAGCGTATGGCTCGTCAAATCTTAGGAGAGCGTCAATTTAACACTGAAATTGATAGCTGGTTACGTGAAGTACGTGCAAATGCTTATGTAGAAATTAAAGACCCAAGCCTCGACAAGAAGAACTTACAAAAGTAAGTTAATTCATTGTCATCAAAACCTGTGTTTATCACAGGTTTTTTATAAATAAAATTCACTTAATAAAAAACCGGTTATATGAATAACCGGTTTTTTAAAATTAAACCCTAACGGGAATTATTTATAACGATCAACCATTTTCTCTAGAGAAATTGGACGGATCTTGTCAGCATTACCTGCTGTACCAAAAGCTTCATAACGATCGATACAAATTTGCTTCATTGAATCAACGGTTTTAGCGAAATATTTACGTGGATCAAATTCAGCCGGATTTTCAGCCATAAACTGACGAATTGCACCAGTAGATGCTAAACGTAAATCTGTATCGATATTAATCTTACGAACACCATGTTTAATTGCTTCTACAAGCTGCTCAACAGGTACACCATAAGTTTCTTTAATATCACCGCCGAACTCATTAATCACTTTTAACCACTCTTGTGGTACAGAGCTTGAACCATGCATTACAAGATGAGTGTTTGGCAATGCCGCATGAATTTCTTTGATACGATCAATTGCTAAGATATCGCCTGTAGGTGGGCGAGTGAATTTGTACGCACCATGTGAAGTACCTACAGCAATTGCCAATGCATCTACATTAGTATCAGCAACGAACTGAGTCGCTTCTTCAACAGAAGTAAGAAGTTGTGAGTGATCTAGTACACCTTCTGCACCAACACCATCTTCTTCACCAGCCATACCGGTTTCAAGGCTGCCTAAACAGCCAATTTCGCCTTCAACAGAAACACCACATGCATGTGCCAAAGCAACAACATTACGAGTTACATCAACATTGTACTCATAAGATGTAGGTGTTTTACCATCTGTACCTAGTGAACCGTCCATCATCACTGAGCTAAAGCCAAGCTGAATTGAACGCTGACAGATATCAGGGCTTGTTCCGTGGTCTTGATGCATTACCACTGGAATATGCGGCCATTCCTCAATTGCAGCCAAAATAAGATGGCGCAAAAATGGAGCGCCTGCATATTTGCGAGCTCCAGCCGATGCCTGAACAATTACAGGTGAATTGGTTGCATCTGCGGCAAGCATAATTGCACGCATTTGTTCTAAGTTATTTACGTTAAATGCTGGTACGCCGTAGTTATGTTCCGCAGCGTGATCCAAGAGCTGGCGCATTGAAATGAGTGCCATAATATCCTCCCAGGTAGTGCGGCTTATTCTACCCTGTCATTTATTTCAATTCAGCAACAAATCACAGTATTTCAAAAAAAATCCCTGCATTTGCAGGGACTTTTTAACAAAATACAACAAATTAATGAGTTTCTGAAGCAGCTGCCTCGCTAGACGCACTACCTTCAACCACATCTGTATTCTTTTCATCTAAAACTGGCTTATCAAGCGAATCAATTGTAGCTTGCTGTTCAGGAGTGACTTTATCAGAAACCGTTGTAGATGCTGCATCTTGGCCTGCTTTACCTGACTCTTCTTTCTTAGCACAAGCAGTCAACATAATGGGAGCAATTAACAAAGCAGCAAGGGTAAGTTTTAAATTCATCACTATTTTCCACAATTGGTGATTTAGTGCTCATTATTTTATTTCAGAAATATGACAATTTAATGACTTATCCATGAAAAAAGGGGTTGAACTCAACCCCTTCTTATTTTTACATATAAGTATTATGCACGTTCTAAAAGAACAGCAACTGCCGGTAAGGTTTTCCCTTCAACAAACTCAAGGAATGCTCCACCGCCTGTTGAAATATAGCCAATTTGATCAGCAACATTATATTTATCAATCGCAGCTAAAGTATCTCCACCACCAGCAATTGAGAATGCATTAGATTGGGCAACTGCAAGAGAAAGTGCTTTAGTCCCCTCACCAAATTGATCAACTTCAAATACACCAACTGGACCATTCCAAAGAATTGTTTTTGATGTAGTTAAAATATTTGCAAATGCTTTAGCTGTATCTGGACCCACATCTAAAATCATATCATTTGATGTTACGTCTTCAACTTTTTTAACAACTGCTTGTGCTGCGGCTAAAGAACCTAAGAAATCTTCAAAGTTAATTTGAGAAACATCAGCTACAACAACATCCGTAGGAAGTGGAACACTTACCTTAGCAGCAATTTGTTTTGCAGTTTCAACCAAGTCAGCTTCATATAAAGATTTACCAACGTTGTAACCTGCAGCTGCTAAAAAAGTGTTTGCTATACCACCACCAACAATCAGTTGGTCACAAATAGTAGACAATGAGTTTAAAACATCAAGTTTTGTTGAAACTTTAGAGCCCGCAACAATAGCCACCATTGGCTTCTCAGGTGTTTGCATTGCACGGCCAAGCGCATCTAATTCAGCAGCCAATAATGGACCAGCAGCAGCAACAGGAGCAAAGCGCGCTACTCCTTCTGTAGAAGCCTCAGCTCGGTGAGCAGTACCAAAGGCATCCATTACAAACACATCACATAAAGCAGCATATTTTTGCGCAAGTTCAGGATTATTTTTCTTTTCACCAGAATTAAAACGAACATTTTCAAGCAAAACCACTTGTCCTGCTTGAACATCCACACCATCAAGATAGTCAGTAAATAATTTAACTTCTTGGCCTAAGGCTTCAGTTAAATATGCTGCAACGGGTGCAAGTGATTGTTCTGGTTTTGGTTCACCTTCAACAGGACGGCCTAAATGCGAAAATACCATTACAGCAGCGCCTTTTTCTAAAGCAGCTTTTATTGTTGGAAGTGCCGCACGTAAACGAGCATCGCTGGTAATTACGCCATTTTTAACAGGAACGTTTAAATCTTCACGAATAAGTACACGTTTACCTGCTAAATTAAGGTCAGTCATGCGCTGAAAATTCATGTAAAGCTCTCTTTATGATTTTAAAAACGCGCCAATTTTAAATGATTACATCAAAAAAGGTTAGTTTTTTTGCATAAAAGCTGTAGAAAGCCAAACTTTTGATTATGATAGAGGTAGTAATCTAATATTTCATCCATTATGTCTATTCATCCAGATCCACAAATCAATCGCTTAAATGTTTTAGGTGAACCTTTAGCGAGCTGTTGTTTTGACCCTATTACTGGTTATTTTCGAAATGGTTTTTGCCATACAGCCGTAACAGATCTTGGACAACACACTGTATGTGCTCAAATGACTTCAGAGTTTTTAAATTTTTCACAAAAAATTGGAAATGATCTTATTACCCCTCTCCCTGAAGCAGGCTTTCCGGGGCTACAACCAGGTGACTTTTGGTGTATTTGCGTCACACGTTGGGTAGAAGCATATCAAGCTGGCCAAGCACCCCCTATTAAGCTTTATGCCTGTCATCAAGCCGTATTAAGCTATGTTCCATTAGATGTGTTAATGGAATTTGCAGTCTAATGGAACAATCCAGAATTATTTTGGCATCGAGTAGTCAAACACGTAAAGATTTGATGAATCGTTTGGGTATTGAATATATCTGTATTAGTCCAGATATTGATGAAAGTCCTCGCGGCGAGACTCATGCTGATGATTTAGCAAAAAGATTGGCGTTTAGCAAAGCTCAGGTCATAGCCTGCAAAAACCCTCAAGCTATTGTGATTGGCTCAGATCAGGTTGCATGGCGAGAACATACTCCTCATGATTTTATTGGTAAGCCTTTAACAATTGAAAATGCTCAGGCTCAATTAGCAGCAAATTCTGGCCAAACTGTCTTTTTTAGTACTGCTTTAAGCGTACAGTGTATTGAAAAAGGTTTTGAACACACTTTAGTCGAACATTATCAAGTTAAATTCCGCAATTTAACGAAGCTTGAAATCGAAAGATATATTGCTTTAGATCAACCCCTTCATTGCGCAGGCAGTTTCAAGTGTGAAAGCCTTGGTATTAGTCTATTTGAAAAAATGATGGGCCAAGATCAGACCGCACTAATGGGTTTACCCATGATTCAGCTTTGTCAGATTTTAAGACAACTTGAACTCCAAATTCCTTAATATTAATTCGTTTATTAACAGGTTATCTCCAATGACAGAACCTTTAACCGTTTTAGGTAGCATTACTGCTGAGCAATTTTTAACAGAATATTGGCAGAAAAAACCGTTACTCGTACGCAATGCCTTGCCTGAAATCGTTGGCATGTTAGAGCCAAATGATGTGAAAGAACTCGCTTTAGAAGATCACGTCAGCGCTCGCCTTATCCGTCAAAAAGACAAAAATCCAAATGAATGGCATGTAAAGACTTCTCCTCTAACTAAAGGTGACTTTCAAAAATTACCAAAGCTATGGACGCTCTTGGTGCAAGCAGTTGACCACTACTCATTTGATTTAGCCGAATTGTGGAAAAAATTTCCTTTTATCCCTCAATGGCGTCGTGATGACATTATGGTTTCTTATGCACCTAAAGGCGGTTCAGTTGGAAAACATTTTGACTTTTACGATGTTTTTCTTGTTCAAGGACATGGCCATCGTCGCTGGCAACTAGGCCAAATGTGTGATGCAAGCACTGAATTTGTACCTAACCAACCATTAAAACTATTACCTGAAATAGATGTTCATTTTGATGAAGTATTAGCTCCTGGCGACTTACTATATGTTCCACCAGGATTAGCACATTATGGTGTCGCCGAAGATGATTGTTTAACTTACTCTTTTGGTTTCCGTATGCCTAATATTTCAGGCATGATCGACAGAATTAGTGATCAATTTGCTACAGATGAATTGCTACAAAACCCAGTTATGGATATTGCCCGTAAGAATATTCATCAAATTGGTGAAATTAATGCAGAAGAATTGACTCATTTAAGAAATTTAGTTTTAGCTCAATTACAAAATTCATCAGTACTTGATGCTGCCATTATGTCTCATATGACTGAACCTAAATATCCAGACAATATTCCAGAACCAGATGAAATCGAAATTGAAGATCTCAATGCTATTTTGTCAGAAGGTTATGAACTATTACTAGAACCAGCCTCTCGACTACTTTATACAGAACAAAATGGCGCTTTAAAGTTCTGGGGTAATGGAGAGGATTTACCGATTGTGGAAGCTTTTGCCAATCAGCTTAAAACTATTGCCGATGGAGCAAGCATTCCCTTCAATAACGAGCTTAATAGTGTAGATATTTTAGAAAATATTGTTCAATTATTGAATGATTCAATTCTTATGTTACTGCCTCCAGCAGAATAATATTATTTAAAGTTATTAAAAGGAGAAATTTCAAAATTTCTCCTTTTTTCTTTTATAAATAAATGTTTAAATATATCAGTCTTTAAATATATTTTATGGTTAATTGTCTATGTTATAAATTCATCTTACTAAATCAAAAAATATCTTCTAAACGTGTCTATTAAGACCTAGATTTTTTTAATAAATATAAAATTAATACCTAGAGCATCAAGCTTTGTTCTTTTATTGTTTTTAAAAAACCTATTTTTTTCTATCAATAACCATCAATACAATGTAAAATTGCGCGTTCGTGCTTTTTATTTATACACTCGAGCATTTAGGCTAAGAGCAAAATATTTGTGTGAGGCTACTAAAACATGTCAAAAAAAGATGACATCATTACCACTGCTTTAAGACTTTTTAATTCATATAGTTATAATTCTATAGGGGTTGATCGTATCATCAGTGAGTCTGGTGTAGCAAAAATGACATTTTATAAATACTTCCCCTCAAAAGAGAAACTTATTGAAGAATGCTTATTATTAAGAAACACTCTTTTACAGAACTCTCTGACTACTGCTATATCTAAAGAAGACGAAACTCATCCATTAGCTCGTATTAAAGCAATCTTTTTATGGTACTCAGATTGGTTTAATAGCGAAGACTTTAATGGATGCATGTTCCAAAAAGCCTTAGAAGAGGTATTAAAACAATATCCCTCAACTCATCAACCAGCGACTTTATACAAAATATGGTTAACACAGTTAATGCAAGACCTTCTTCTTCAACTTAAAATTGAAGAATCTCGCCCTTTGGCTCTACTGTTAGTTAATATTCTAGAAGGCATGACAATCCAAGCTCAAGTTGAACATGGTTCAGTAAAAATTTATGACTACTGGAAGCGAGTGGAAAAACTAATTGAGTTTGAAAAAATTGCCCAATAAAAAAATAAAGCGTGATATTATTCTTCTTATGTTGTTGAATCTTCTTCTTATTCATCACGCTGCGTCTGAAAGTCAATCTAGTTTAGAGTTAGACGTTTTTTTTGGACTATCATACTAAACTAGAATATACAGACCTGTCTGTACATGATCAATTATATCTTTAAAACATAAAAACTCAATCTTTTTTTAATATCTTTTTATACATAAATCAGAATTAACTATTTATAGAGCTATAAACAGGCTTTATTCCTTTTGACTTTGTTTCATTTATACTTAACAATTACGCTTCTCACACAAAGCAACACTTTTGACACAAAACAACTACAAATTCTTGTTTTACCTTAATAATGTTATATATGTATCAATTACACTTATAAACCTTTTCAACAAAAACAATTGGATTGATTAGTTTTGCTACATTCATTTTCTTAAGATCAATCTATACTATGCCGGCCATATTGATATAGGTATAAAGTATGAAAGATGGACTCCAAATTGAAGAAATGAAAAATGCGGCTGATTTAGTCGTTGGAACATTAAAGTCATTAGCTAACACTGATCGTTTATTAATTTTATGTCACTTAGCTCACGAGGAATTGAATGTCTCTCAAATCGAAGAGAAAACCCAAATCACCCAACCCACCCTTTCACAACAATTGATGATGTTACGTAAAAGTGATGTCGTATCAACACGTCGTGATGGTAAACAAATTTTTTATTCTATAAAGGATGATAAAATGCATTCAATTTTAAATATGCTTTATCAGTTATACTGCATAGATTAACTGCTCTGAACTTATAAAATTATAATAATATTAATGTTTTCCTGAAATATGCGATTTTTCAACTTGGTAGCTGGTAATTTCCAAGCAAAAAGGACTGAAAATTCGCGTAGTTTTTCTAAAAATTTAATTGGTTAAAAACAAAAATAGTCTCTCTCCTATTTCTCTTTTATATCCTTATTTAGCGTTCGAATTACTTTTTAAAGTAAGAAATGAATAACATTAATCAATATATTGAGTGCAATATAAGCAAAACATCATTTTTTATATTTTGAAACTTTCATTTTAATATTTAAAAAACAAATACTTAATATTACCATTTTTCATTAATCTGATTAGTTGATATAAAAAAGCTTAAGATTCCTATCACTTAAGTATAAAATACTCCGCTTGTTCAACCTTTAGCCACGAATAGGTTAATAAGGCCTTTATATGCTTGAATTCTTTTCTCGATTAAGCTTAGTCACCAAAATTATTATTGCCATTATTTTAGGAATAGGTGTTGCACTCTTATTTCCAAACGTTACGCCCTACCTAAGCTTGTTTGGTGAACTGTTCATTAAAGCATTAAAATCGGTTGCTCCTATTTTAGTTTTTGTTCTGGTTCTTTCCTCAATTGCTAACTTTCAGATGGGCCACAATGCAAACCTTCGCCCAGTTCTATTGCTATACGTTGTAGGTATGCTATTAGCGGCATTCACTGCTGTTATCGTAAGTCTGTCTTTTCCAAGCACGCTTTATCTCAACACTGTTTCACATAATAGTTTACAGGCCCCTGGTAGCCTCGCAGAGATATTAAAAAACTTACTTTTAAGCTTTATTGCAAATCCAGTACAAGCAATTAGTGAAGCAAACTTTATTGGTATTCTTGCTTGGGCAATTGGTCTGGGTTTGGCTATGCGTCATAGTTCAGATACGACCAAACAAGTGATGCATGATATTTCACATGCAGTAAGTGCTATTATTCATAAAGTGATTGCATTTGCTCCTGTTGGTATTTTTGGTTTAGTTGCCGTGACATTCGCTAGCGCAGGTCTTGCTACACTTGAAAGCTATATACAATTATTGGCTGTACTATTAGGGACCATGTTCTTTGTTGCCTTAGTAATTAACCCTATCTTGGTGGGTTTAACAATTCGTGGTAATCCATACCCACTCGTTTTAAAATGTTTAAAAGAAAGTGGAATCACAGCATTCTTTACTCGTAGTTCAGCAGCTAATATTCCAGTTAACCTCGATTTAGCAGAACGTTTAGGTGTTAATCCATCTACTGCAAGCGTTTCTATTCCTTTAGGCGCAACCATTAATATGGCAGGTGCTGCAGTTACCATCACTGTACTCACTTTAGCCACTGTACATACTTTAGGAATTCATGTTGATTTGGCGACTATGATTATTTTATCAGTCGTAGCTACTGTATCTGCATGTGGGGCTTCTGGCGTTGCAGGTGGTTCACTTCTTTTAATTCCAGTAGCTTGTAGTTTATTTGGTATTTCATCAGAAATTGCGATGCAAGTTGTTGCGGTAGGTATGATTATTAGTGTATTACAAGATTCAACGGAAACGGCTCTTAATTCATCTACAGATGTTTTATTTACTGCCGCAGTTGATATTCGCTCAAAACAAAACTCTTAGAGAACATGCCATTTCAACGTTTACCAAACTGGTTCCAAATCGGTGCCTTTTTACTGGCCATGAATGCCGGAATGATTAATGTATTAGGGTTAATTACCCTTTTACATCAATCAGTTTCGCATATGACAGGGAATGTCAGTATGCTTGCCATGAGTTTGGTAAACTGGCAATTTGAACACATTCTATATTTAGTACTTGTTATCCTGTGTTATGTATGTGGATCATTTTATAGTGGCTTTATTTTAGGTAATAGTCATTTTAAATTAGGCCGTCGATATGGTCTTCCTTTAAGTCTAGTCGCCCTCTTTATTTTTCTTTGTTGGCTATTGCTGCCTTATTTTCCCAAATATGGATTACTATGGGCCTGTGTTGCTATGGGATTACAAAATGCCATGGCAAGCCATTACAAAGGAACCATTATCAGAACCACTCACTTATCGGGTGTTTTGACAGACCTTGGCCTTGCACTTGGTTATATGGCACGAGGTTTAAAAGTAGAAAACCGTCGCATTATTTTGCATTTACTTATTTTTTCAGGTTTTCTTATTGGTGGTATAATTGCTGCTTTAGTGCATCCCTATTTAAAATTGCAATCATTTTTACTTCCAGCAATTTTAAGCTTAACTCTCAGTATTTCATATTGGGTCATTTATTTTCATCGTTCTTCCTCTTCAGATTCGGATTAAGTCATGGTTAAAAATGCCTTACAAGCTCAGTTACTCAAAGCTGGTTTAGTTGACAATAAAAAAGCGAAAAAACTTACTAAACAAGCGCAACATGAACAACGTATCGGTCAAAGTAATGAAGCAGAAATTAAAGCAAATATTGAAAAAGCTCAAAAAGAGAAGCTAGCGAAAGACCAAGCTTTAAATTTAGAAAAGCAGCAACAACTTGAAGAAAAAGCCCTAAAAGCATCTATCATTCAAATGATTAAGCAACACAAAATTGCAGATTTTGCTGGGGAAGTTGTTTACCAATTTATTGATGAGAATAAAATTAAGAAAGTATATCTATCTCAGCAAGTCTATAATGCCTTAGTTACAGGTAGTTTAGTCATTGCCAAAGATCAAGATCAATATGCTTATCTTCCAAAAGCTTTAGCTGAAAAAATTGACCAAAAAATGCAAGGTTTTATATTAATTAATAATGCTGAAAAGAATGAGCAGACGACTGATGAAGAAGACCCATATGCAGCATATGTCATTCCAGATGACTTAATGTGGTAAACATTTGCAAGCCTTTATCAATAATCTGATAAAGGCTTTAACTGCTTATAGTAAGCATTAATATTTTACTGTCTATTAAAAAATTATAAAAATTACATTCAGATCAAATTCATTCACCACTTCATCTATTATTATCGATATAATGAATAAAACATTTTTGTCTTTGCGTTACCTTTAAGGTTTCTTCCCGAGTCCAATTTCATGTCTTGACTAAATTAAGTAAATTTTAGTCAAAGATATACAACATAAACTTTCATGTGTATCCACACATACCCAACAGATCAATGTCTTTATTGAGTTGATCTAACTGACTTTATTGCAAATTAAATTGCGAAATTTTAATAAAGTAGCTGATGTATAAAGGTAGTCATTCATGCTGAAGTGGTTTGAAAAACTTGTAGATCCTTATCCAACAAAAGGTCTGGATGAGCCCTTACCAAAACGCTTTTTTCCATTCGTTTGGCAAGCTACTGAAGGTGTACGCCCTTATTTATTGCTACTTATTATGTGTACAGCAGGCGCAGCTACATTTGAAGCCCTACTCTTTTCAAAAATTGGGCAACTTGTAGATTGGTTAAGTAAAAGTCAGCCTGAAAGTTTTTTAAGCCAACATGCTTCAAATATACTTATTCTAATTAGCGTTTTATTTGCTAATATTTTATTTGTTAATATTCAATCTATTATAAAGCATCAAATTTTATATAGTACTTTTCCTATGCGCTTACGCTGGCGCTTTCACAATCTTCTATTAAAGCAAAGTCTAGATTTTTTCCATAATGATTTTGCTGGACGCCTTTCAGCCAAAGTTATGCAGACTGCTTTAGCTATCCGTGAATTCTGGATTATTCTGGGTGATATGTTGGCTTACGTCAGCATTTACTTTATTACTGTTAGTATTGTTCTTGGTGCAATTTCACCAACTTTGCTTATTCCACTTATGGTTTGGTTGGGTTTATTTTTAATAAGCGCTTGGTTCTTTATTCCACGTTTAAGCAAAGTATCACAACAACAAGCCGATGCACGTGCTGTAATGACTGGCCGTGTCACAGATGCCTACACAAATATTCAAACAGTTAAACTATTTGCTCATGCAGGCCGTGAAAGCCAATATGCAAAAGCATCAATGAAAGAGTTTATGACAACGGTCTATGCTCAAATGCGTTTAGGTACTCTTTTTGAAGTTAGTATTAATATGCTTTCTGCGGTTTTATTTGTGGGTGTAATTGGTACCGCAGTTTGGTTATGGACTCAAGGCTTAGCGGCTTTAGGTGTCATTGCTGCAACCACAGCCATGATTTTAAAACTGAATAGTATGGCCGAGTTTATGATGTGGCATATGTCAGCATTATTTGAAAATGTTGGAACCATTCAAGATGGTATGCAAACACTCGGCAAAAAAATCAATATTCAAGACAAACCAGAAGCAAAAACACTTGCAATCACTCAAGGTGAGATCGTATTTAAAGATGTCACCTTTGCCTATAACAATAAAAATGTCATCGATCACTTCAACCTACACATTAAAGCAGGTGAGAAGATCGGTATTGTTGGGCGTTCAGGTGCAGGTAAATCAACTCTCATTCAATTACTCTTACATTTCTACCATCTTAAGGAAGGTTCAATTTTAATTGATGGGCAAAATATTGAAGATGTAACACAAGATAGTCTAAGAGCTAATATTGCTTTGGTTACTCAAGATACTTCTTTACTGCATCGCTCAGTTGCCGAAAATATTAAATATGGCCGTCCAGATGCAACTGATCACGATATGCAAAGTGCTGTTCACAAAGCAAAAGCAGCCGAGTTTATTCCCCAACTTATAGACTTGAAAGGTCGTTCTGGTTATGAAGCACAGGTTGGTGAACGTGGTGTCAAACTTTCAGGCGGTCAAAGACAACGTATCGCTATTGCACGTGTTTTCCTAAAAGATGCACCGATTTTAATATTAGATGAAGCAACAAGTGCTCTAGACTCTGAAGTTGAAGCAGCTATCCAATCAAGTTTAAATGACCTAATGGTTGATAAAACGGTTATTGCAATTGCACACCGATTATCTACTATTGCACAAATGGACCGCTTAATCGTTCTTGATGAAGGTAAAATTGCAGAACAAGGTACACATGAAGAGTTAATTGCTCAAAATGGAATATATGCACAATTATGGAAACGTCAGACAGGCGGTTTCCTGTTTGAACAAAAAGTTTTACAGGGTCAAGATTAATGCTTTATTTAGAAGATTTGAAAATTGGTGATCGTTTTATCAGTCGTGAATATGAAATTACACTAGATGAAATTAAACAGTTTGCAAATAGCTATGATCCCCAACCATTCCATACAGATGAAGCGCTAGCCAAAGAAGATCCAATTTTTAAGGGTATTGCTGCCAGTGGGTGGCATACCTCTGCAATCACTATGCGGTTATGGACAGAATGTATGCCTATTCATGGCGGCTTAGTGGGTTCAGAGTCTAGTCTACGTTGGCCACGCCCTACTCGACCTGGTGATCGGATTCATGTTGAAGCTGAAATTTCCGCAATTACACCATCCAAAACAAAATTAGATCGTGGTATTGTTAGTTACGTTACACAGGCCTTAAACCAACATGGGGATGTTTTGCTTATTTCAACAACGAGAATCGTTGTCTTTAAAAAGAATGTTTAATGAATCGTTGATATTATTGTCTAACAGTTTTTATAAACTCAAATTATATTTCATGACAAGATGTGTAAGAAATGCACGTAGAGAATTGATGAGAGCAACGGAACGCATATGAAAATTACCTCAGCTCGTCAAGATCAAGGTATTCCAGGAGTCTATGGCTTATTGCTGTTAGATGTCGTTTCGCGTTGGGGATACAACGATGAAACGTTATTTGCTCCTTTTCATCTTACTAGTGAGCAATTGGCCGATCCTGAATATCGTATTTCATCACCTGTAGCGAACGAGCTAGTTAAACATGCCTTAAATCTAACTGGTGAAAGTACGCTGGGTTACCATATTGGCACCCAAATGCGTATTTCAATTCATGGATTTATTGGCTATGCGATTATGACAGCCAAAGATATTACAGAAGCTATTGCCCTTGCTGCGCGTTTTATCCAATTACGTTTACCTTTTTTACAACTCTATTTTTCTACGTTCGGTCCGAAAGCCACACTGCAGCTACAATGTGATATTGAACTAGAACCACTTCGTACTGAAATCGTTTTAGGCTTAACCATTGGTATTATGACTATGGCTAAAGCAATGACAGGTATTGAAGATTTAGCTGGCGATGTCGATTTAGATTTTCCAGAACCTGAAGGTTTTGATAAATATAGAAATAAACTAAGCAGCACTATTCGCTTTAATCAGCCCCATTTAATCTCTAGTTTTGATAAAAAATATTTAGGTCTTAAATTAATTAATTCAGACCCAATTGCCAGTCAAGTTGCCATTAACCAATGTGAAGCCGAACTATCTGCTTTAGGGGAACGCCGTCGTTTGGCAATGCGTGTACGTGATATTTTAAGTAATTCTGAACAACATTACTTAAGCATAGAAAATGTAGCAGAATACTTACACATGTCAGATCGTACATTAAAACGACAATTGGCAGCTGAAGGGACTTCATTTTCAACATTAGTAGATGAAGTAAGATATCGTCATGCGACTTCACTGCTTTCACGCACAGATTATAGTCTTGAACAAATTGCAGATGAACTTGGATATTCCGATGTCGCAAATTTCAGCCGTGCTTTTAAACGCTGGAGTGGCCGTAGTCCAAGCAACTGGCGAAAAGATCCCTATTTATAATGTTATTAAAATATTAGACACAAGCTTAAGGAGTTGTCATGAACCACCCTTCAGAATTGAAGTATGCACGTACACATGAGTGGGTAAAAGTTGAAGGAGACCTCGTTATTACAGGGATTACCGACCATGCGCAAGATGAGCTTGGAGACTTGGTCTATGTTGAAACTCCTGAAGTTGGTAGCCAAGTAACAGCTGGCGAACAAGCTGGAGTAGTTGAATCAGTTAAAACTGCTTCTGATATCCATGCTCCTGTTTCTGGTACTGTAGTAGAAGTAAACACAGACCTCGAAGATGATCCAGACTTTGTAAATGAAGACCCATACGGCAAAGGCTGGATTTATAAAATCAAACCAGACAATATTGCAGATGTTGAAAAACTTTTAACAAATGCAGAATATGAAGCTGGCCTATAATATAGGTATAGTTTTTAAAGTTTAAAAAACCAGTTTAAATTTTAACTGGTTTTTTTATATGTATGAGCCAATTTTTAAAAATCTAATGAATGAGCAGTTAATTGATATGACAAAACTTGTTGTATTTTCCGGTGCAGGCATGAGTGCAGAAAGTGGCATTAGCACATTTCGTGATAACAATGGTCTATGGGAAAATTATGATATACAGCAAGTCGCTACTCCAGAAGCATGGGCAAAAGATCCAGCTTTAGTTCAGAGGTTTTATAATGCACGACGAAAAAATATTTTAGAGTCTCAACCAAATGAAGCTCATCAATATATTGCAAAATTACAAAAGTATTTCGACGTGCAAGTCATTACACAGAATATTGATGATTTACACGAACGAGCTGGTAGTCAAAATGTTTTACACCTCCATGGTAATATTCGGCTGGCGAAAAGTTCTGGGCCAGATGCCCAATATACAACTCAATTTTATAAAATTAATGATTGGGAATTAGATTTAGCTCGTGACCTTTGCCCAGATGGTTATCCCCTTCGTCCTCATGTTGTTTGGTTTGGAGAAGCAGTTCCTGCTTACGAAGAAGCAATAAAGCAAGTACAAGAGGCAGATATTTTCATTGTTATTGGTTCAACCTTAAGTGTCTATCCTGTTGCAGGCTTAGTTCACGAAATTTCTAATTACACCCAAGCTTATTATATAGACCCACAGGTAGGTCATTATCGTGTCCCGTCTCAATATGAACTGTTAAAAATGACAGCTACACAAGGTATGCAAGACCTATTTCATAAATTGACGAACTAACATTTTTACTTTTTATAGATATATTCCATTTTTAAAATAGGTTTTTCGCAAGAAATTGGTTGGAAAGCATTCACTTTAAAACACAATTTTTCCATAAGTCTGCCTGTCGTGGTTATTTTTGTAACTAAACATACTGATATGTTTTCTAAATTTCCTATTTTTATAATTTTTTAAAAGATAACCAAATTATTCAATCTACATAACTCTTTGATTAAATTTATTTAAATTCAATTTGTAATCAAAATTACAGTTGTTTACATAAAAATACATAAAATACATCACAAATTTAACAGAGCAAAAAAATTCTTTTGTGGTTGAATCTCAACCTCTTGAAATGCCGTACAAGAAAACAGCGACCTGGATTAGGTTACAATCACGGATTATGGATATAAGGACACACATCCATTATGAGTTATTTTGATCCCACCCTCATCATGTTTATGGTGTACATCGTAGCAATGGTACTTATTGGCTTATTTGCCTACCGTGCTACAAGCGACTTCTCTGATTATATTCTTGGTGGTCGTAGTTTAGGCAGTTTTGTTACTGCATTATCCGCAGGCGCATCAGACATGAGTGGTTGGTTACTCATGGGCTTACCAGGAGCAATTTATCTTTCTGGTTTATCTGAAGCGTGGATTGCAATTGGTCTAATTATCGGTGCTTGGCTTAACTGGTTACTGGTTGCTGGTCGATTACGCGTTCATACTGAAATCCAAAATAATGCACTCACTCTGCCCGACTATTTTACAAGTCGATTTGATGACCAGAAAAAAATTCTTCGTATTTTCTCTGCCGTTATTATCTTGGTTTTCTTCGCAATTTATTGTGCTTCAGGCATGGTGGCTGGTGCCCGTCTATTTGAAAATTTATTCGGCATGTCATATACCACTGCAATTTGGTTAAGTGCTATTGCAACGATTAGTTATGTTTGTATTGGTGGATTTTTAGCAATTAGCTGGACTGATACTTTCCAAGCGGGCTTAATGATTTTTGCCCTCTTACTCACTCCAATCGTAACTTATCTCGCAATTGGTGACACAACTCACTTTGTAACGCTCATTGAAACTGCTCGTCCACATGCATTTAATATTGTTTCAGATTTAAGTGTTGTGGCTGTTTTATCCTCCATGGCATGGGGCTTAGGCTATTTTGGACAACCACACATTCTTGTACGTTTCATGGCCGCTGACTCTGTAAAATCAATTCCTGCTGCTCGTCGTATCGGCATGACTTGGATGATTTTGTGCTTAATTGGTGCTGTTGGTGCTGGTTTCTTCGGTATCGCATATTTTGAGCAACACCCTGAATTAGCAGCAGTTGTAAGCAAAAACCCTGAAACTGTATTCATGGAATTGACTAAAATTTTATTCAATCCATGGATTGTGGGTATCATTTTGGCAGCAATTTTAGCTGCTGTTATGAGTACTTTAAGCTGTCAGTTGTTAGTATGTTCAAGCGCACTCACTGAAGATTTGTACAAAGGTTTCATCCGTAAAAATGCATCTCAGAAAGAGCTTGTATGGGTTGGCCGTGTCATGGTCCTTGCAATCGCAATTCTTGCAATCGTGCTTGCAGGTAATCCAAATAGTAAAGTTCTTGGTCTTGTTTCTTATGCATGGGCTGGCTTTGGTGCTGCATTTGGCCCGCTTATCATATTGTCATTGTTCTGGAAACGCATGACGTTAGAAGGTGCTTTAGCAGGTATGATCGTAGGTGCAGTTGTTGTGATCGGTTGGAAAAATCTTTTTGCAGGCACTGGTGTCTACGAGATCATTCCTGGTTTTATCTGTGCATTTGTCAGCATCATTGTAGTGAGTTTAATTAGCAAAGCTCCAAACACTGATGTAACTGATCGCTTTGAACAAGCAGATAAACTTTATAAAGAAAGTGTATAAAAATGAATAAATAAAAAAGGGGCTTCGGTCCCTTTTTATTTATTTTTCGCTTTGATTTTAATTTTTGAAGTATCTTTGACGACTTGCATAACAGGGTAGCTGCGGGTTTCTTTCACACCTGGTAATTGCCATAGCACCTGCCCAGCAATACGTCTGAACTCTTCCATACTGCCACTTCTTAACTTAATTAAAAAATCAAATCCCCCACTGACCATATGACATTCAACAATTTCGGGATAGTGCACAACTGCATCAATAAACTCATCCAAAACATTCGGTGTGGTCTTGTCCAGTAACACTTCTACAAACACCAGAAAATTTGCATTGAGTTTGATTGGATTTAATTTAGCTTCATAGCCCAAGATAAATTCATCTTTTGTTAACTTCTGCACTCGAGCCATTACAGCAGTTGGTGACAAGTTTACCATTTCGGCTAATTTACTATTAGAAATTCGCCCATCTGTTTGAAGAATATCCAAAATTTTTAAATCAGTGCGATCAAGGCTTAATAATGGGCCATTCATCTGAATTTTCCTCTAAAAAATTAGCTAAATATAGTGAGTTATTCGGTGTTTCTTCTGTAATGATAAATTATCTAAACCTCTCTACTCAAGATGGAAGTATGAGAGTCGGTTGTCGGAAACAGATATGAACACAATGGATACTTTTCATCAAATGGATAAATCTCACCAAGGCTATATCACCGAATTCAACGATAAAAGTGAGTTTGAACAACGTATTAATACAGCTTGGCGACGTGCCGAACCAGAAGCTGTAGAAGAGTTATTACAAGCTGCCGCAGTATCTGATGATTTAGATCATAAAATTTATGATCTTGCTTTTAATCTTGCCCATAACTTACGTGAACGTAAAACCTCTTCAGGTAAGGCCGGTATTGTTCAAGGGTTATTACAAGAATTTTCTCTTTCTTCACAAGAAGGCGTGGCACTAATGTGTCTTGCCGAAGCTTTGCTTCGTATTCCAGACTCAGCAACACGTGATTTACTCATTCGCGATAAAATCAATCAGGGTAACTGGAAAGAACATGTTGGCCAAAGCAGCTTAATGTTTGTAAATGCTGCTGCATGGGGCCTCATGTTAACTGGCAAACTTATGGAAACACCAAAGCAAAACAGTCTTTCGAGTGTACTTACTGGTCTTTTGGCACGCAGTGGACGTGGCATTATTCGTAAAGCAGTTGACGTTGCAATGCGTATGATGGGTGAACAGTTTGTAACTGGTGAAACTATTGAAGAAGCAGTAGACCATGCGAAAGTACTTGAAGATAAAGGGTTTCGCTATTCTTATGACATGTTAGGTGAAGCGGCTTTAACTGACCACGATGCTGAACGTTACTTTAACGACTATACGCAAGCTATCCAGGCAATCGGTAAAGCATCTAATGGTAAAGGTGTTTATGATGGCCCCGGCATCTCAATTAAGCTTTCTGCCTTACACCCTCGCTATCAACGCGCCCAAATTGAACGTGTTCATCAAGAGCTCTATGGTAAAGTATTTGAACTCGCTCTCTTAGCTAAACAGTACAACATTGGTTTAAATATCGATGCTGAAGAATCAGAGCGTTTAGAAATTTCTCTTGAGTTACTTGAACGCCTTTGCTTCGAACCAGAACTTGCAAACTGGAAAGGTATTGGTTTCGTTATTCAAGCTTATCAAAAACGCTGTTTCTTCGTGGTTGATTATATTATTGACCTTGCCAAACGCAGCCAAAAGCGCCTTATGATCCGCCTAGTAAAAGGTGCGTATTGGGATAGCGAAATTAAGAAAGCTCAAATCGAAGGTATGGATGACTACCCTGTTTTCACACGTAAAGTTCATACAGATTTATCTTATATTGCTTGTGCTAAAAAATTACTTGCAGCACCTGAGTACATCTATCCACAATTTGCAACTCATAATGCTCAAACGTTGGCAACGATCTATCATTTAGCTGATCCAAGCAAATATTATGCTGGTCAATATGAGTTCCAATGCTTACATGGCATGGGTGAACCGCTTTATGAACAAGTTGTTGGTCCACGTGAGCAAAATAAATTAGGCGTGCCATGCCGTATTTATGCCCCTGTTGGTAACCATGAAACTTTGTTAGCTTATTTAGTCCGTCGTTTACTCGAAAATGGCGCGAATACTTCATTCGTTAACCGTATTGCCGATAAAACACTTAAAGTTGAAGATCTTATTCAGTCTCCAATTTACGATATTCGCAAAGCAGCTAAAACTGAAGGTTCAATTGGCTTAAAACACCCATCAATTCCATTACCTTTAGATATGTACGGAACACTCCGTAAAAACTCTAAAGGCTATGACTTAGCAAACGATACTCCACTTACAGCTTTAGACAACACAGCTCAACAATTACGTAATCGTATTTGGCAAAGCCATCCATTATTGGCAAACAACGATGCGTTAGAACAAGGTCATTCTGTTGCAATTACAAACCCTGCACAAAATAATGAAATTGTTGGGCATGTGCAAGAAGCCGATCTTAAGCATGTTGAAATTGCACTTAATGCAGCTGAACAAGCACAATCAGAATGGTCAAATACACCTAAAGAAAAGCGTGCTCAATACTTAAAACATGCAGCAGACCTCATGGAAGGTCGTATGCAAGAACTTATGGTTCTTCTAAGTCGTGAAAGTGGTAAAACTTATGCCAATGCGATTGCAGAAGTTCGTGAAGCTGTAGATTTCTTACGTTACTACGCAACTCAAGTTGAGAATCTTCCTGCAAATACGACAATTCAGCCTTTAGGTACTGTACTTTGTATTAGCCCATGGAACTTCCCTCTTGCAATTTTCTCTGGTCAAATTGCAGCAGCACTAGGCAGCGGTAACTGTGTTATTGCTAAACCTGCTGAACAAACACCTTTAATTGCAGCTCAAGCAGTACAAATTTTATGGGAAGCTGGTGTTCCACATAGTGCTGTACAGCTACTTCCTGGCCGAGGTGAAACAGTAGGTGCTCAGCTTAGCCAAGATAGTCGTATCGATGGCATCATGTTTACTGGTTCGACTGAAGTTGCAAAAATTTTGCAGAAAACCGTTGCGAAACGCTTATCTGATAATGGTCAATCCATTCCACTCATTGCAGAGACCGGCGGCCAAAATGCCATGATTGTGGACTCATCTGCATTAACAGAACAAGTTGTACTTGATGTTGTAAGTTCTGCTTTTGATAGTGCAGGTCAACGCTGCTCTGCTTTACGTATTTTATGTGTGCAAGAAGACAGCGCTGCAAGCGTTATTAAAATGCTTAAAGGTGCAATGCAGCAGTTGATTGTAGGTAACCCTGCGATTTTGAAAACTGACATTGGTCCTGTGATTGATGACGAAGCAAAGCAGACAATTGATCAACATATCCAAAAAATGAAGTCTAAAGGCTACCCTGTACATCAGTTGATGTTTGGTGCAACAAGCCAAAATGAATTAGATAAAGGAACTTTTGTTGTACCAACAGCAATTGAACTTCCTAACCTCGATGACTTACAACGTGAAGTTTTTGGTCCAGTTTTACACATCATTACCTATAAATACGGCGAACTTGAACAACTGATTTCACGCATTAATGCCAAAGGTTATGGTTTAACAATGGGTCTACATACCCGTATTGATGAAACCATCCAAACAGTCATTCAACATGCGGAAGTGGGTAACCTTTATATCAACCGTAATATTGTTGGTGCTGTTGTTGGTGTACAACCATTCGGTGGTGAAGGCCTATCTGGTACAGGCCCGAAAGCTGGTGGTCCGCTTTACATGTATCGCTTAATGCAACATTGTTCAAACAAAATACTGGCAACACCATTTGCCATGAAGACTGAGCAAACTACTTTTGAAGGCTTTAACCGTGAGGTTTATCAAAGTTTACAAAATTGGGCAAATGAGCATTTACCACAAGCAAATCGTAATATCGAACCATTTGGTGTAGGTAAATTTTATGAGTTACAAGGTCCTACTGGGGAAAGTAACCAATATATTATTTTGCCGCGTCACCGTGTTCTCTCAATCGCAGACACTGAACAAAATCAATTGCATCAGTTGCTTGCAATTTTTGCAGTGGGCAGCCAAGCGGCCGTAATGCCAAATAGCCCATTCATGGCGAAACATAAACAAACCTTACCAAAAGCTGTGCTTGCTACAATTACTACGATTAAAAACATTACATCAGATGATTTTGATGCTGTTTTACATCATGGTAACCGTGAAGAGGTCTTCTCGTTACAGCAAGAAGTTGCTACGCGTTCTGGTGCAATTGTGGGTATTACACATGTTGAGCCAAATGAAGCCATTCCTCTTGAACGTTTAGTGATTGAACGTGCGATTAGTGTGAATACAGCTGCGGCTGGTGGTAACGCAAGTTTAATGACAATGACTGATTAATCTATAACTTTCTAAAAAGCCCAAATCTCAGTATTTGGGCTTTTTTATTTAATAAAGTAATCTATTCTTAAATATATAAATTTTATCTAAAAGATATTTCCAAACTTCTACCATTTGCTAAAATTTTGCATGCTCGAATCACTCAATAACGATAATGTGGCATTTCATATCGTAGTAATGGATTCAGTCTTCACATTTTTCTTAACATTTAAAAATAAGCTTATGGATTCTCCAAGCCTAGCTCACGAATATAATCAATTAAATTAGAATGTAGCCATTTAGATCATGATCAATATAGAACAAGAACAGTAAAAGTAGATTTTATTCATCGCGTTTTGAAATATCCTTAATTTTAACGTTAGTCTTGCTTATTGATATCTAGCTAAAATTGACTCCTGTAACCCCATTTTTTTTGATACCATTCACTATTTGATTCTGTCTAAATTTTCTTTGTCTATGACCTCTTCTTATCATCAGCAACTTCAAACTAAAATTGACCGCATTACTGCCCAATTTTCTGAATTTACTCCACCTACATTAGAAGTGTTTGAATCACCTGAACAACATTTCCGTATGCGTGCTGAGTTTCGTATCTGGCATACAGAAAATGACATGTTCTATGCCATGTTTGAACGTAACGATGATGACAAGCAGAAAACCGTTGTACGCATTGATGAGTTTCCTATTGCAGACCAAAGCATTAATGATTTAATGCCAAAACTTTTGGAAGAACTCAAAGCAGAACCCAAGCTTTCTAGCCGTATATTTGAAGCTGATTTTCTTGCAACACTTAGCGGAGAAATGTTAGTTACCTTAATTTATCACCGCAAACTAGACGAAGAATGGGAACTAGCAGCTAAAGCACTTGCTGATAAGTTAGACATTAAAATTATGGGCCGCAGTCGTGGCCAGAAAATTATTATTGGCGATGACTTTGTTGTAGAAGAATTTGAGCTTTTAAATCGTACATTCAAATACAAACAAATTGAAAGCAGCTTTACCCAGCCTAATGCACAAGTTTGCAAAAAAATGCTGCAATGGGCATGTGATGCGGCTGAGGGTTCAAAAAAACACCTACTCGAGCTCTATTGTGGTAATGGTAACTTTACACTTCCATTATCGCTAAAATTCGAACGTGTACTTGCTACAGAACTTGCTAAATCATCAGTTTATGCTGCTCAATGGAACATAGAACAAAACCAGATTGATAATATTCAAGTAGCTCGTCTTTCAGCTGAAGAATTCACTCAAGCTTATCAGGGTGAACGTGAGTTCCGCCGTTTACAAGAAGCAAATATTGATATCCAGAGCTACGACTTTGATACTGTATTTGTAGACCCTCCACGTGCCGGAATCGACGATGAAACTTTAAAACTATTACAACGTTTTGAACGTATTATTTACATTTCATGTAACCCCGACACTTTATATGAAAATTTAAAAACACTCACAAAAACCCATCAAATTACTAAGTTTGCTTTGTTCGATCAGTTCCCTTATACGCATCATGTTGAGTCAGGTGTATTACTTGAGAAAATTTAAACAAAATTTTTCAATGTAACACTATTTTATAAGGAGATTAAATATCTCCTTATTTTTCAATACCTTTAAATTAAATGTTTAAATTAAAAAAAATATCAAGTCATCTATCTGTCATAATTTCGTTTAACTCAAGCATTCCTATCGAAAATTCTCTAGTTCAACTGGTGGATTTATCACTTATAGAGTCTTGTATTTTAATTTAAATTGGCTATATTTCGAGCTATGTTAGGTTGTATATGAAGGCTCTATGAGTTTTTGGCAAAAGCTGTTCTTGGCAGATCAACAGCATAACGAGCATAAGAATCAAACTGCTTGTGTTGAAAATGACTGCTCATGTAAAACTAATGAACAACTTCTTAGTGCGCTTGCACAAGCAACAGAGGAAGATGTCATTATGGGAATAAAAAAAGTTCTTATTTCCCGTGGGTATAGCCGAAAAGAGTTAAATGAACTCATTCAAAAACCATCTATTCATTAATGATAAAGCCAGTCCTGCACTGGCTTTTTTGTATTCTACTTGACTGCACAATTTGTGCGACTGACCAAACCAATAATAGGTCCCATATAAAATTTTCTATCATTGCGATTATTCTTTTGTAAATAGAGGCTAGATATAGAGCCATCAAGATAAAGAGCTTGCTCCACTTTAAGATTCTTTTGAAAAAATTCAGCAAATTTATAAAAATTAACTCTATTTTTAGATATCACAAAATAAAGCTTATTATTTTTAATACCTACCCCATTACGTATCTTCTTTGAGTCACTGTTTTCTAAAAACAAAGAATTAAGTTTTCCATTAATCACTAGCATAGGGCCTGATTGAGTAGCGTAATCCGCCTTAAAAGCTTTTGCTTTATATTGTTCAGTTGCCAAGATAACAGCATTTTTTTCATTCCATGCAAAAACTCCGTTGGGGTGTAAAAAGAAGTTTCCCAATCCTTTTTCTTCATTTAATGCTTGAATAACTTTTCCTTGTTCAATATATAATCCTACTGGAGAAAACCCAGAATGAAACATTCCCCCATTCATTGCAAAACTAAGCTGTTCGCATGCTTTTAATTGATGCTGAAGATTGTCAAAACTTCTGTAATATTGGTCAGTTTGAGGATTTTTCAAAAATAAACGTAATTGTTTTAAATTCAAAATTTCAATAACTTCAAATTGATCAGCAGCAGCATTTCTAGACTGTCGATACTCTAATGCTAAAGTAGATTGCGTAAAGGCTATAAAGCTTACGATACACAGTATTAGTTTTTTCATGAATGACAAACCTCATATGTCATTTTTTGTTCATAAAGCCACTTTATTAAATAAAAAAAGCTTTTATGTGATGTATACCCGAAAGTCGCTTATTCCACCTAATCAATACACTAGAACACAACTATATTGGTTATAATGGTGAGCAGCTTTTAATAAAAGTGATCAAAACTTTATTGGATCAGCGTGAATATGCATCAAACAAATAAACGCTACCCTTTAGGGGCTCATCTTATTGTAAAACATCTCGGCTATAGCCATCATGGTATCTATGCTGGGAGAGGCCGAGTTATTCATTATTCTGGCCTAGCACATTTTATAAAAAAACGGCCCATTGAAATCACTTCAATAGATGCCTTTTCTCACGGCAAAAAAATTCATGTACGTTCTTACGATGCGCCACGCTACAAAGGAAAAGTTGTGGTCCGACGTATGCGTTCTCGTATGCATGAAAATCATTACCACCTAATTATTAATAACTGCGAACATTTATGTAGCTGGGCAATCACTGGTATTGAAAGTAGTACTCAAGTTGAGCGCATGATGCATCGCTTAACCACAATCGGTTATGTAAGTTCAATCATGAGCTATATGAATGGCATGATGCTAACAGTAGCAACCACCTGTTTTGCTCTTGTCCTCTATATTAAAAAGAAATTACGTGATCAAGCAAAAATGAAAGTCCCAACATATCAATTTCTAAGAGAAAAAGCCGAGAAAAAAAATGTAGACCCATCTCCCCCTTTAGTTTTTATAGAACATGATGAAAAAGAATCAACTTAAATAAAAAACCCTCATTTCAGAGGGTTTTCTATTTACTACAACTTATTTTTTATCAACTTTAGCTTCAGTCGTAATGTTTACAGTGATCTTATCGCCTACATTTGGCACATAACTGCCTAGGCCAAATTCAGAACGGTTAAATGAAGTTGTCGCGTTAAAACCAATCGCTGGAACTTTTGCCATTGGGTGTTCACCCTGCTTATTTAAAACTGCATCAAGCACAACTGGCTTAGTTACGCCTTTAACAGTTAAGTCACCAGTAATTTTGAAGTGCTTTTTGTCTTTAGTTTCTACTTTTGTACTTTTGAAAGTGATATTTGGATATTTAGCTGCATTAAACCAAGCTTCTTGTTGGAATTCTTTGTCTAAAGCAGGTACGTTTGTATTTACACTGCTTAAAGGAATAGTTACATCTACAGATGAATTGGCTGGTTTAGCATTATCAACTTTGATTACACCTTGGATATCCGAGAAGTTAGCGCTTGGAGTTGAAAAACCAAAGTGATTCCATGAGAAAACAGTAGCAGTATGCGTTGGGTCAATTTTATAGTCCACTGGCGCAGCTAAAGTCACTGAGCTAGCTAACGCTACTGCTAAACCGAAGCTTAATGTTTTAAGATGCATTTTTCGTATCCTTTATTGATATAGTCATTAGTGTATACATCAAGTAATTTAATTCACTATTCTTTATAAAACGATATGTTTCATCCATGCAACAATAAAAGCGTTACAGTTATTATTTAAAACTCATATTATAAAGTATAGATATTTTTCTATTCAAAGCTTTCAGATTTATTGGTTTTTACTCTAATTTTCTTGATAAATAGCAAGGTAAAACATGGCTAACACTGCTCAAGCACAAAGCACTTCTATTCCTTACAGAGTCACACTTGCCGACTCTTCTGGTCACCAATGGTTTGCAGATGAACCAACGGATAAAGGTGGACAAGATACAGCTCCAAATCCAGTTCAGCTTTTGCTATCCGCTTTAGGTGCTTGTACGACTATTACATTAGAAATGTATGCAAATCACAAAGGCATTAAACTTGAGCATGTACAAGTCGATTTAGCATTAAATCCAAATGGTGAACCAGAAGCAGGACAAAATAATATTGAACGTAAAATTACGCTAAAGGGTGAATTTACCGAAGATCAGCATAAACGACTTTTAAAAGTTGCTGAAAGCTGCCCAATTCATAAGCTTTTAACTTCAAACATTTCAATTCAAACTGAGCTTAATATTTAATATTTATAAAAAAGCGCCCCAATCGGGACGCTTTTTTCTTCTGCTTGGTTAAATCATTAAGCAGTTAATTCTTTTACTGCAGCAACTACAGCTTCAGTTGTAATACCAAAGAATTGGAACAAGTCTTTCGCTGGTGCAGACTCACCATAAGTAGTCATACCAATTACTTTGCCATCAAGACCAACAAATTTCCACCAATAGTCAACATGAGCAGCTTCAACGGCAACACGTGCACGGATATGAGCTGGTAATACAGCTTCACGATATGCAGCGTCTTGCTTCATGAATTCTTCAGCACATGGCATAGAAACTACACGCACACCATCAAGTTGAGCATAAGCTTCCATTGCTAAAGAAATTTCAGAACCAGTTGCAATAATAATTGCTTTTAATTCACCTTTTTCTTGAGCAAGAACATAACCACCTTTTGCAACATTTTGAATTTGCTCTTCAGAACGTGTTTGGAATGGTAAGTTTTGACGAGAGAAAATAAGTGCTGTAGGGCCATCTTTACGCTCTAGAGCAGATTTCCACGCAGTAGCAGTTTCTACAGTATCAGCAGGACGCCAAGTATTTAAATTTGGTGTGCCACGTAAAGAAGCAATTTGTTCGATTGGTTGGTGAGTTGGACCATCTTCACCTAAACCAATTGAGTCATGTGTATAAACATGAATTACACGTTGTTTCATCAATGCAGACATACGTACTGCATTACGCGCATATTCCATAAACATTAAGAATGTTGCAACGTAAGGAACAAAACCACCATGCAATGCAACACCATTCGCAATTGCAGTCATACCGAACTCACGTACGCCATAATATACGTAGTTACCAGCTGGGTTTTCTTGAATACCTTGGCAACCTTTCCAAAGCGTTAAGTTAGAACCTGCTAAGTCAGCAGAACCACCTAGTAATTCAGGCAATAAAGGACCAAATGCTTGTAATGTGTTTTGGCTCGCTTTACGTGTTGCGATTGTTTCGCCTTTCGCATTTGTTTCACGAATGAATGCATCTGCTTGTGCTGAAAATTCTGCAGGTAAATCACCGCTAATACGTCGAAGTAACTCAGCTGCTTCAGTTGGATATTTTGCTTGATACTGTGCAAATACCGCATCCCAAGCTGCTTCAGATTCAGTACCTTTTGCTTTCGCATCCCATGCAGCATATATATCAGCAGGAATAACAAATGCTTCTTCTTTCCAGCCTAATGCTTCACGAGTTAAAGTAATCTCATCTTTGCCTAATGGTGCACCGTGGCAGTCTTCTTTACCTTGTTTATTTGGTGAACCTAAACCAATAATGGTTTTACACATAATAATGGTTGGTTTTTGAGTTTCAGCTTTTGCTTCGATTGTTGCTTGACGAATCGCATCAGCATCATGGCCATCTACACGAAGAACTTGCCAACCATAAGCTTTGAAACGCTCTTCAGTATCATCACTAAACCAGCCTTCTACTTCACCATCAATCGAAATGCCATTATCATCGTAATAAGCAATCAATTTACCAAGCTGTAAAGTACCTGCTAAAGAACATACTTCGTGAGAAATACCTTCCATTAGGCAGCCATCACCCAAGAAACAATAAGTAAAGTGATCAACTACTTTTAAATCATCTTTATTGAACTGAGCAGCTAAAGTTTTTTCTGCCAATGCAAAACCAACAGCATTTGCAATGCCTTGACCTAAAGGACCAGTTGTTGTTTCGATACCTGGTGCATAACCATATTCAGGATGGCCAGGAGTTTTTGAATGTAATTGACGGAACTGTTTTAAATCTTCAATTGAAAGATCATAACCTGTTAAATGAAGCAAAGCGTATTGCAACATTGAACCATGGCCATTTGACAAAACAAAACGGTCACGGTTTGCCCATTGTGGATTAGTTGGGTTGTGATTTAAAAACTCGCGCCAGACGACATCAGCAATATCGGCCATCCCCATTGGAGCGCCTGGATGCCCTGAGTTTGCCTGTTGCACAGCATCCATTGCCAATACACGAATTGCGTTTGCAATACGACGTTCGTTTAAAGGGGTCGTCATAGATCAGAATCCAATTTTAATAGATTGATGAAAAGAAGAAGATGAATAACCATTCAGTGCCGCTATATTGTCTTAAAAAAACAGCTAGGGGTAAACCCCAACACTGTATATTTCTTCATTTTTAACCATTTCTTGGTTACTCAAAAAACATTTAGATTCTTAAGTTATATAAAACAATACGATTTATACTTATTCTTTAACCCTTTGTTACGGGCTTGTGAGTATAGTAATAAGAATATAAAGATGTATTTGTCTTTCTAATTTATACTTATTCACTTCACAGTTAAAATTTCATCATTTTATATTTTATAAAATCAAATGTTTGAAATTTACACACTTTATAAATTCTTTAATATAAAAATAATTAGTTTTCAGCCCTCTATATCAATTCCACTGATACACTTATCAATTAAAACATAGTAGAAATGAAATAAATTCATACTTTTTAGTCAGTATGAACTAGTCCTCAAGCTCAAGTCGATGTAACATATTATGTCTTTTTGAAATAACCAAGATAGGACTTTCATGCGCGAGTACGCTGTTTTTACCTCGGAATCTGTAAGCGAAGGTCATCCCGATAAAATGGCCGACCAAATTAGCGACGCTATTTTGGATGCAATTTTAAAAGAAGACCCATACGCACGTGTTGCTTGTGAAACACTGGTAAAAACAGGCGCTGTTGTACTTGCAGGTGAAATCACAACAACTGCGAATATTGATGTAGAAGCTGTTGTTCGCCAAACTGTTAACGGTATCGGCTATCACCATTCAGACCTAGGCTTTGATGGTTCAACTTGTGCTGTAATCAATATGATTGGTAAACAATCTCCAGAGATTGCACAAGGTGTTGATCGCCAAAAACCTGAAGAGCAAGGTGCTGGTGACCAAGGTTTAATGTTTGGATATGCAAGTCGTGAAACCGACGTGCTTATGCCTGCTCCTATTTCTTATGCTCACCGTTTAATGGAACGTCAAGCTGAACTTCGTCGTTCAGGTGCATTACCATGGTTACGCCCAGATGCGAAAAGTCAGGTTACTTTTGCATATGAAAATGGTAGACCTGTACGTTTGGATGCAGTAGTACTTTCTACTCAACATGATCCTGAAATTACTCAAGCCCAGCTTAAAGAAGCTGTAATTGAAGAAATTATCAAACCGATTATTCCTGCTGAAATGTTCCATGCGGCAACTAAATTCCACATTAACCCAACTGGTATGTTTGTTATCGGTGGTCCTGTAGGTGACTGTGGTTTAACAGGCCGTAAAATCATCGTTGATACTTACGGTGGTATGGCTCGTCACGGTGGTGGTGCTTTCTCTGGTAAAGATCCATCTAAAGTAGACCGTTCAGCGGCTTATGCTGGTCGTTATGTTGCTAAAAATATTGTTGCAGCTGGTCTTGCTGACAAATGTGAAATTCAAGTGAGTTATGCAATTGGTGTTGCAGAGCCAACTTCTATCTCGATTAATACGTTTGGTACTGCAAAAGTTTCTGATGAGTTAATTATCCAATTAGTGCGTGAACATTTTGATTTACGTCCATTTGGTATTACTCGTATGCTTAACTTGATTCAACCAATGTATAAGCAAACCGCTGCTTATGGTCACTTTGGTCGTGAAGGTTCAGACTCTGCATTTACATGGGAAAAAACTGACAAAGTTGAAGTACTTAAAGATGCTGCGGGCCTCTAAGCCCAATATATTAAAAGCCCGCTTATTGCGGGCTTTTTTATTATTATTTATATATTATTAAAATTAAACATAAAGCTTGAGACACACGTTATTTAAACACATGTAGTAAATTAAATAATCTTACTGTTTTGTGGTTTTATCACCTTCATTTAGTACATCTAACAAAGTCGACTGCGTAGGCGTATCTTGATGATTCTGAATATAAATATGAACGACTTTGAATACAATAACCACAGCCAGACAAGCCATCACACAAAACATCCATAAGCCATATGGACTTCGAATATGTTGTGAACCACAATATGGACACGATTTATCTGTTGATGCCACAACTTTGTCGCAACAAGCACAATGATATTGATATAGCATAGGTAACCCTCCTTCCCTCACTTCAACCGTTGTTGTTTTAATAGGTTTGCTACAATTTTTAATTTATACATCCTTTATATTTATCCTATGTGAAATGAAAAGATAATTCAATCTGAATGAACAATCGGCTCATTTTAAAAACTTCAAATAAATACAATGAGATAAATTAAATATTATTTTTTTAGCACTATTTTTCTTATTTTGATCTTTTGCCAAGTTTGTTAAAATAAACGAATAAACCACTTTCTAGGCCAATCTATGTCACATACACAGCTCATTAATAAAGGTGGCTTTCGTGAAAGAGCCAATAGAAGCCGGAAATATCAACAATCTGAAAATAAACAAACCACTCTCCCCTCAAATCAGTATCAACCCCAAACTAAACCACAAGAAAATAAAACTGAGGCAGAAACTTCGGAGTCATCATCTAAATAATTAACAGAGTAGAATTTAAAAAAGGCCTAAACCTGAAAAGTTTAAGCCTTTTAATTGTATAAAGGATTAATTAATCCTTATTTTTATATTCAATTTTCTTAGGGTCCGGAGTAACTTCTCGTGCTTCACCATCAATAATGCTTGAATCACCACGGTATTGACCACCACCTTGCTGCCCCTGCATGTCTTGCATTTGACGCATTAAATCAGCAAATGGATTTTGACCGGCACCTGCACCACCCATGCCACCCATCATTTTTTCCATCATTGCTTGCTGACGTTTTGCCAGTGTTCTCATCGCGATATTACGGAATGCAGTTTGTACGCCCGGAATTAAAATTAAGAGCGCTAAAACATCTGATACAAGTCCAGGCACCATCAATAAAAAACCTGCAAAAGCATATGCTAGTTTTTTAGTCACAGTCGGATCACTACCCAATTGCCCAGTCATCTGCATTTGTTGTAATTGCGGCATAATACCAGCCGTACTTTTACGAATAAGCGTTAGACCAATAAAGAAGGCAATGATGAACCAGAAAAACACATACCATCCACTGATGAAATGTGCTACGCCAATCCATACGGCAATTTCAAGAATCGCACCCAGAACCACAATAAGAAGTAAATTCATGTAAAACTTTATCTATCTCAAAAAGAAAATTCATTGCAGTTATCAATATGTAACCTCATCCATATTTCAATTGAATACATGGATCAAATTAGTTTCAAAGCTTAGGCAGTGTTTTCTTATCACCTAGAAATCACCACAAACCAAGATTCTGCAATACTATAAATAAGACCGATTTTAACTCAATAAAACAGCCATACTTTATTATTAATGTGTGCTCTATCAACTTTATCAAGGGCTTTTTCTACAAGATTGCAATTTTTTCATAGATTGGCTGATATTTTTACCTTTATCAGGCTATTTTATAGAATTTAACTTACATTTCTGTTCACTAAGGATTTATTTATTCAAATTACATTAATAAGCTAACATTCAAATTTAAACTTATCAGTGCCATGAATATTAAAGTTTTTCTTCTAGTAACTAGCTCTTTTTTTATTTCAGCCTGTTCTCCTTATATAGGGACAGTGCAAACTAACCATGGAGCCTCTAACTCAAATCAAAAGGCAGAAAAAATAAAATTACTATTTGACGAAGCTCAAACAACGGGTGTTTTAGTTATTCAACAAGGTCAAACACAACAAAGCTACGGAAATGATCTTACTCGAGCTTCGACAGAATATATCCCTGCTTCAACCTTTAAGATGCTTAATGCTTTAATCGGCCTTGAACACCACAAGGTAACTACCACAGAAATATTCAAATGGGATGGAAAAAAGCGACTCTTTCCTGAATGGGAAAAGGACATGACGCTCGGCGATGCTATGAAGGCTTCCGCTATTCCGGTTTATCAAGATTTAGCTCGTCGTATTGGGCTTGAACTTATGTCTGCTGAGTTAAAACGTGTAGGGTATGGCAATGCCAATATTGGCACACAAGTCGATAATTTTTGGCTTGTCGGTCCTTTAAAAATTACTCCTCAGCAAGAAGCACAATTTGCCTATAAGTTAGCTCATAAAACCCTTCCATTTAGTCAAAATGTACAAGAGCAAGTTCAATCAATGCTATTGATAGATGAAAAAAATGGAAATAAAATTTATGCAAAAAGTGGCTGGGGTTTTGATGTAAATCCTCAAGTGGGATGGCTAACCGGATGGGTCGTTCAACCTCAAGGAAATATTGTAGCGTTCTCACTTAACTTAGAAATGAAAAAAGGAATGCCTGGCTCTGTTCGAAAAGAAGTTGCTTATAAAAGCTTAGAACAATTAGGTATTTTATAAATTTAAACTTTAAGGCCCAGTTCGTTTGTTTACAATTTTGAACTGGGCCAATCTTATACTTTAAATATTAAAATTTAATTTATCCATCAACTGGCTGAAATGGTGTATTTAAGTTTAACTGATAAAAAGCAGCATCTAACCATTGTCCAAACTTAAAACCTACCTGTTTAAAAGTACCAGCATGGGTGAATCCCATTTTCTCATGAAGACCAATACTGGCTTGATTAGTTGCATCTATACAACCAATCAAGACATGAAGCTCGGCTTCTTGAGCCCGTTGAATTAATGCTTGCATTAAAACTTTACTTAAACCGCAACCACGATGTTCATGATGAATATAAATACTGTGCTCAACTGTATATTTATAAGCAGGAAAAGCTCTAAATGTTCCCCAACTTGCAAAACCCAATAATTTACCTGACTCATCCAAAATACCAATCACAGGAAAACCTTTTTCTCTTTTTACAGAAAACCAAGTTTTCATTGACTCAAGTGGACGCGGTACATAGTCATACAATGCTGTAGAGTTAATAATAGCTTCATTCAAAATCTCTAATATAGCTGCCGCATGTTCTGCTTCATTACAATCAATTAGACGAAATTTAGAATCGAGGGAATAGGTCATAAAGATTCCTTAACAGCAGACAAGAGTTGATTAGAGACGACTAAAATATAGCGAGCGATTTGAGATGAATTATTGCTATAGATAACAGGCTGATCTAATTGCATTGCCAAGCAATCCCCTTGGCATAATGCATAAGAATTTTTACCTAATTGAATATCAATTTTTCCCTCAACGACCCACAGTTGCTGTTGTACAACTTTGGTACTTTCACTAATTTCATAAGTAATTCGAGAATGAGCCGGAAATTCAATTTCAACAATCTGAAATGGCAATTTTAAATTAGGTGGTGAAACGGTACGGCGAATATAGCCAGTTTCTGGATCTTGCCATTGGGCTTGTTGGTTACGATGAATAAGTGGTTGAGGTGATGGGCTACTTGTTTCATTTGTAAAAATTTGAGTTAAAGGCACTTCAAGCCCAATTGCTAACTTTTCAAGTACAACTGCTGTTGGGCTGGTTTCCCCTCTTTCAATTAAAGAAATGGCTGAGCGGCTTACTTGGCATCGGGCTGCAAGTCCATCTAGCGTATATCCACGAGCCAAACGTAATTCTCGTATTCGATGTGCAATCCTGATATTAATGTCATCCATATAACCAGCTTTAATTCCATAATTATGGATAATTATTCCACTAAAATAGATATACATCAAATGATTTCAGATAATAATCTTGAGCGTTTCAAAACGCCTAGAAAGAATAAAACTGTAAGGTTAAAACCGAAAAATAACCATTTATGACAGCATTCTTTAAATTACTCATGCAGAACCGTTTTGGCTATGTAACAATACTCCCTAAACTATTTATATAAGTCTTCACATGGCATTGATTATTGGAATTGACCCAGGTTCACGCTTAACAGGTTATGGAATCATTGAAAAAGATGGTAGTAAGCTACGTTTTGTCGATGCTGGTACAATCCGAACTGAAACTCAAGAAATGCCAGAACGCTTAAAACGTATTTTTGCTGGTGTTGAGCGCATTGTGAAATTTCATGGCCCGACTGAAGCTGCGGTTGAGCAAGTCTTTATGGCTCAAAACCCAGACTCTGCCTTAAAACTGGGTCAAGCCCGTGGTGCTGCCATAGCCGCATTAGTTAATTTAGATTTACAAGTTGCCGAATATACCGCCCGTCAAATTAAACAGTCAGTAGTTGGTTATGGTGCTGCGGATAAAGAACAAGTACAAATGATGGTCATGCGATTACTTAATCTGACCATTAAACCTCAATCCGATGCAGCCGATGCTCTTGCTGCTGCCATTTGTCATGCGCATGCCTCGGGAAGTATGAGCAAACTATCTGTTCTTAATGCTTTAGGTGGTATGGCACGTGGACGCAGTCGCTCTAATAGCCGTAGACGTTAAAACCTTATTGATTTACGACTTGAGTAATTGCCTGATTCATTTCAAAAGCCTGTAAACCACGTATACCTTGTTGTGCAAGTCGGTCACCCGCCTGAGCATGAAGGGTAACAATCTCATGTAATGCAACTGCCTTATGGAACTGCGCTTTTAGACTTGCAATCATTCCAGCTAATACATCACCCATTCCACCAGTTCCCATACCGGCATTACCTTCGGTACAAATATACAAGTTATCTTCTAAAATTAAGCTACCCGCTCCTTTAAGTACCCACTGACCTGCATATTTGTGTTGTAAAGCATAAATTGCAGCAATTCGGTCATTTTCAATTTGCGCTGTAGAGAAACCAAGTAAGGTAGCAGCTTCTCCCGGATGAGGTGTGGCATAAATGTGTGTATTCAATTTTTCAGGTTGTTTTGCTAGAAACCATAAAGCATCTGCATCTAAAACAGTTTCTAGATGTGTACTCTGATTTAACAAATTAAACCATTGCGTATAGATTTGCCTCGCCCAATCATCTCGTCCTAACCCCATTCCAAAACATACTGCATCGACCTGAGACAAAACATCTTTGATGCCCTTTTCATCAAATCCATTAATATCACGAAGCATAATATTGGGCGCTCGCGACAAAATAGCCTGATGATGCTTTTGATGACAAACCACTGTGACTTTACCTGCACCTGCATGAAAAGCAGCCTCGGCAGCCATAATTACTGCACCACCCATTTGTTCATGGCCACCAACCACTAAGACATGCCCATAACTGCCTTTATGACCAAATGCCATACGTTTAGGAAGTTTAATATTTATGGGTGCCAAATAAGCTACCGGCTTTAGTTCTTGGTCGATAGGAATTAAATCAATTAAATGAAGCTCGCCAGTGTACTCTTTACCTTGCCCTGTAAATAATCCGGCTTTGAGTCCTAGAACTGTAAAGGTATGATCAGCTCGTATTGCACAAGGTAAGGCACAGCCTGTATTTGCATGTAAGCCACTTGGTATATCAATCGAAATTTTTAAACCAGTTTGCTCATTAATTTTTTGAATAGTCTGTTGCCAATCCATATTTAATTCACGATTTAAACCAATACCAAATAAAGCATCAATATGGCAATCGAATGTTCTTTTAATATCAAAATTTGAATGAATTTGAACTTTCTTTTCTATAGCAAATTGTGCTGCACAATGTAAATCTTTTGATTCCCCCGATTGAGCTGCAAATATTTCAACATGAAATCCAGCTTGTTTCAAATAACTCGCTATAAAGTAACCATCGCCTGCGTTATTACCCTGCCCACACCACACAGCAATTTGTTTAATTGAATGATTTTCAAAAAGTACGATGAGTTGTCGAGTGATTGACCAAGCTGCTTGTTGCATTAAACCTAATGATGAGTTTTGCACAGCAAACCAGCGCTGCTCCCATGCTCGAATATCTTGGCTATGATAAACTACTCCCTGCATATTATTATCCTCTTGCATTTTGGTTTATGACATCTTCCAACACATCACACATTGCAGTGCAACAAATTGATTCACATGAATTAAAAGCATGGATCAAAGCTCAAGCATTAGACTTGGGTTTTGCTGATTGTGTCATTGCAAAACCAGATGCTCAAGAGCAAATGCCACGTTTTTTAGAATACCTTGAACGTGGTTATCATGCAGATATGACTTATTTAGAAGAAAATCTAGAAAAGCGAGCTGATCCGACCTTATTAGTTCCTGGCACAAAAAGTATTATTTGCGTCCGCATGAATTATCTTGTGGAATCTCCAAAACCTCGATATGTACCTTTCGAACCCAACTCTGCCATTATTGCCCGATATGCACGTGGTCGTGATTACCATAAAGTCATGCGCGGCAGATTGAAAACTTTAGCAACGCGAATTCGTGAAAAAGTGGGAGATTTTGAATCTCGTCCTTTTGCTGACTCGGCCCCTATTTTCGAGAAATCACTAGCAGAAAGTGCTGGTATGGGATGGACGGGTAAACACACGTTACTCATCCATAAAAAATCCGGTTCTTTTTTTGTATTAGGTGAGCTATTTACATCTCTAGATTTACCTTTTGATAAACCTGCAACAGCACATTGTGGTTCATGTAGCGCATGTATTGATATTTGCCCGACACAAGCAATTGTTGAGCCTTATATGCTTGATGCAAGGCGCTGTATTGCATATTTAACCATTGAATATAAAGGAATCATTTCAGAAGAATTGCGCTCAGGTATTGGTAACCGCATCTTTGGTTGTGATGATTGCCAATTAATTTGCCCATGGAACAGTTTTGCCAAAACTGCATCTATTACCGATTTCAATCCTAGAAATGGCTTAGATAATATTAATCTGCTTGATATCTGGCAGTGGGATGAAGCTACTTTTTTAGCAAATACCGAAGGTAGTCCGATTCGCCGAACAGGCTATCAATCGTTTAAACGTAATATTGCCATTGGCTTAGGAAATGCCCCTTATTCAAAAGAAATTGTAGATCAGCTACACAACGGTAAAAATTTACATGACGAAATCGTCAATGTGCATATTGATTGGGCAATTGAACAACAACTTAATCAACTTGAGCTATCAAATTAAAAAAATGATGTTTTTTGCCCTATAGCTTTAATACGAATTCTGTATGATTATGTACAGTGACTTAATGCCATCATCATGGATATGACAATGACTCTACGTAATGATTGGAATCGTGAAGAAATCCAAGCTTTATATGAACAACCCTTTTTGGATTTAGTTTTCAAGGCTCAACAAGTACACCGTGAGCACTTCACTGCCAATACGATTCAGGTCAGTACCCTGTTATCTATTAAAACAGGTAAATGTCCTGAAGATTGCAAATACTGCTCACAATCGGCGCATTACGAATCAAAACTAGAAGCAGAAAAACGTATTGCTGTTGAAAAAGTGATTAGCGAAGCAAAAGCTGCAAAAGATTCAGGTTCATCTCGTTTTTGTATGGGTGCTGCTTGGCGCAACCCGCATGAGCGCGATATGCCTTATGTTCTAGAAATGGTACGTGAAGTTAAAGCATTAGGTATGGAAACCTGCATGACTTTAGGTATGCTTAACCAATCTCAAGCAGAACGTTTAAAAGATGCTGGTTTAGATTATTACAACCATAACCTTGATACATCTCGTGAATACTATTCTCACATTATTAGTACCCGTACTTTTGATGATCGTTTAAATACACTTGATTATGTTCGTCAAGCTGGTATGAAAGTTTGTAGCGGTGGTATTGTTGGTTTAGGCGAAAGTCGTGAAGACCGTATTGGTTTGTTACATGAATTAGCTACCCTACCTATTCATCCAGAATCTGTGCCAATCAATATGCTTGTTCCAATTGAAGGCACTCCATTAGCTGATGTTGAAAAATTAGATGTAATTGAGTGGATTCGTACTATTGCTGTTGCACGTATTGTTATGCCACATAGCTATATTCGTTTATCAGCTGGTCGTGAATCTTTAAGTGACTCAGATCAAGCTCTAGCATTTATGGCTGGTGCAAACTCTTTGTTCTCGGGTGATAAATTGCTTACCACTCCCAATGCGGGTGAAGGTAAAGACCAAGCGTTATTTAACAAACTTGGCTTAACTGCTGAAAAGCCAAAACCAACTGTTTCTGATTTATCAGTAGATGCAATGAGTGCTTAATGCCATCAAGAATTGGAAAGCCCTGATCATTCAGGGCTTTTTTCATTTATATAGAAGTTACTAATATTCCATAAGTAGCATTCAGGAAAGTTCCAACTCGAATAATATCCCTACCTGCCGCATGTGTAACCGATAATTCTTGGCTCAATACATCAAACTGAAAAGACTCAAAAACATCTTGATGGTTTAACAGCCATAGAATGGTATCTGAAATATTTTCATCCGCGATATAAGTCAAAGCGTTATAGTCTTTGCTCATGAATAACTCTAATAAAAAAACCAAGTAAATTTTATAGGAGATATTCAGAGCTTAAAAGAAGTTTCCTTAGGCAGCTTTAGGGTTCACTAGTAAATGCCCCGATAGCAAACTTGCTAAAGCTTGTGGCGAAAACTCTAAAGACAGCACATGATTCTTAAGATTGATTGAATGCTTACTGATCAGTGGAAGTAAGCCTTCTTCTGTTTCAAAGACATATTCATCTGCAATATTTAGAATACCCTCCAGGTTGGTTGTACTAGACGCCAAATCATGACTAAATATGTCATAAATGGTCTGTAAGTTAAATGTCGTATTCTGTTCTGTAGGATGTTTAAGTAAATAGTCTTTTAAAAATAAGACTAATTTATGAGCAAAGAAAAAATAATTCGGTTTATAACTGTATTTCATGTTGTTCATGGAAACAAACTCCAGAAGATCTTTTATTGAATTACAACTAAAACACTAGGAATTAAACCTTAAAAATTTCTTAAAAAACTAAATATCTTTATGCAATATACGCAGATTAATTTTATTAATAAAAAACAAATATTTAGTTAAACCAAACAATATATAATTTATATTTTTTTCTAAAGAAAAACTTAACTCAATTAAATTCAATGACTTAAATAAAATCAATTATCAATTTATTTCAAATAAAAATAAATCTAAAATATTTTACCATATGGTACAAAACAATCCACAAAATAGATCGACTACTAAAAAAAACCATTCAAAATACATAAAAATATAGTGTTATTCTTGTTTTTTACTTGAAAGGTGCTATATTCCCACCGCATTACTTGATCAGAATAAAAGCACTGTAGAGTAATGAATCTATTTTAATAGTACAATTCGGGGATTTCATGAAAAAATTTATTTTTATTGCAGTAACTTCTCTTTTTAATATTACAGCAGCACAAGCAGCGGATGGTACAATTACTATTAATGGTTTAGTAACAGATAATACTTGTACGATTGACACAGGGGATAAAAATCTTACTGTAAATTTACCAACTGTATCATCTCAATCTTTAAAAAATAGTGGCGATGTTGCAGGCCGTACCCCCTTTCAAATTAATTTAACGAATTGTGCATCAGCTGGTAAAGTTGCTACCTATTTTGAACCAGGTGCAACGGTCGACTTTAATACTGGTCGCTTATTAAACCAAGCTACATCTGGTGCAGCTACTAATGTCAATATTCAACTATTAGGAAGCAACAATGCAGTAATTCCTGTACTTGCTAAAGGAACTTCAGGTGCACAAGATAACTCACAATGGGTAAATGTTTCTGCTGGTGGAAATGCTGATCTTAATTATTATGCTGAATATTATGCTACAGGTGCATCTACTGCTGGTACAGTAACTTCACAGGTTAAATACACCATTATTTATCAATAAATAAAAAACCAGCTTCTATTACTAAATAGAAGCTATATCTCATCTATTATTTATTATTGAGAATATGACTCATGCCTTTTTGTGGTCGTCAGTTTTTTTGGGGAATGGCTTTTCTACATGTAGCAATTGCTACTACAGCACATGCCGAAATAGTACTTCATGGTACACGCGTTATATATCCATCAAATGCCAGAGAAGTGAGCTTACAACTCAGCAACAATGGGACAGCACCATCTCTTGTTCAAGCATGGATTGATGATGGGAATGCTAAGTCGACACCTGATGAGTCAAATGTACCTTTTATTATTACACCTCCCATTTCACGAGTAGAACCGACTAAGGGACAAACCTTAAGAATTACAGCACTACCGAATGCATCTCAATTAAATCAAAATAAAGAAAGTGTTTTTTGGCTTAATGTTTTAGATATTCCCCCAAGACCTGAAGGCAAAAAACAAGAAAATAATGAAGTATTGCTTAATAACTTCCTTCAATTAGCAATTCGTTCACGGATTAAATTCTTTTATAGACCTGTAAATTTAAAAGAAACTATTGATACATCCAGTGAAAAAATTCAGTGGACGAAAAATGAGGAAACATTGCACATCAAAAACCCAACGCCATTTCACATTACAGTTAGCTCAATTTTTCAGGAAGTAAATGGTAAAAAAATAGACTTATTAAAACAAGGTTTAATGCTTTCTCCTTTTTCCGAAGATCAAATAAAACTTAAAAATAGCAATATAAACAATATGAGCTTTATTTATATAAATGATTACGGCGGGCGAATTGAGCAAAAAATAAAGCTCTAAGTTTGCTACTTTTTAAATTTAAATACCTATCCATGAATAGGCCTAAAGACTATGTCAAAATGGTTCATACCTCGTATATGCTTTAAAGAGCGTACTAAATATTATTTAGTATGTACTATAGCGATTAATGTGCCCGTATATGCATCAGATAATATAAACGGGCCAAATATCTTAAAAGCTGACTTTGATACCAATTTTTTAGTAGGCAATGCACACAAAATTGATATTAGTCGATTTAAATATGGTAATCCTATTTTACCTGGTGAATATAGTCTTGATGTCTATATTAATGGACAGTGGTTAGGTAAACGCAAGTTTCTTTTTAAAGCAACAAATTCTAATGAAAATGCAAAGACTTGTTTTACAGTAAATATGCTTTTAGAGTATGGGGTTAAACCAGAAGTACCTCATAAAGAAGCAAGTGATTCAGCTACTTGTAATGACTTAGGCCAATGGATCAATGATGCTTTTTATCTATTTGATACTTCTCGATTAAGACTTGATATTTCAATACCGCAAGTTGCTTTACAAAAAAATGCTCAAGGATATGTTGACCCACATTTATGGGATCGCGGTATAAACGCCGCATTTTTTGCATACAATGCTTCAGCCTATCGTATTGTGAATAATGACCATGAAACAAATCATGCTTTTATGGGTACAAATATCGGTATAAATCTCTATGACTGGCAACTGCGTCATACTGGGCAATGGAAATGGCAAGATCATAACGAAATTCAGAAAAAAGTTTCTTCTTACACATCAAATAATACATACGCTCAAAAGGCATTTCCTAAACTCAATAGTGTCGTCACCTTAGGAGATTATTTTACCAATAGTAATTTTTTTGATGCCCTACCTTATCGCGGTATTAACTTATCAAGTGATGACCGTATGCTTCCTAACAGTATGCTTGGGTATGCTCCACAAATTCGAGGCTATGCAAAAACCAATGCAAAAGTTGAGGTACGACAACAAGGAAATTTAATTTATCAAACCACCGTCACTCCGGGAAGTTTTGAAATCAACGATCTTTATCCCACTGGTTTTGGTGGTGAACTACAAGTTTCAATATATGAGATGAATGGAGAAGTTCAAAAGTTATCTATTCCCTATGCTTCTGTAGTAGAGATGCTTCGCCCCAAAATGAGTCGATATTCTTTTACTTTGGGGCAGTTTAGAGATGCCAACATCAATTTAAAACCATGGTTGGCACAAGGTAAATATCAAAGAGGTATTAATAACTATTTAACAAGCTATACAGGGTTTCAAGCAACTGAACATTATCAATCTTTTTTAATAGGTAGTGCATTTACAACCCCAATTGGTGCAATTGCATTTGATGTAACTCAATCAAAAGCCGAGTTTGATCAAATGCCAACACTTAAAGGACAAAGTTACCGTTTAAGCTATAACCGATTATTTACCCCAACGCATACCAATTTAACTTTAGCGACATACAGATACTCAACCGAAAATTATTTAAAATTAAGAGATTCTATTTTAATTCAAGACTTGCAACAGCAGAATATCGATAGTTTTTCTGTTGGGAAACAAAAAAGTGAATTTCAAATCACTTTAAATCAGGGTCTTCCAAATCAATGGGGTAATTTTTATTTTGTAGGTTCATGGATTAACTACTGGAATCAACCCAATCGTAATCAACAGTTCCAATTTGGATATAGCAATCAATTTAAGGATTTGACTTACAGTATTTCAGCCATTACTCATGAACTTGACCAAGAAAATCAACGTTCAGAACACGAAACACAATATTTATTGTCCTTATCTTTTCCACTTAAATTTAAGAAAAATACGACTAATTTTAATAGTTCTATATCCGAAGATAGCCGAACTTTAGGTATGAGTGGTTTTATTGGAAATCATTTTGATTATGGCACATCAGTTTCATATCAACACCAAAGCCAAACAAGCGTAAATATTAATGGTACTTATCGCACGAACTATACAACAGTGGGGGCTTCATTTAATCAGTCTGATGCATACCAACAAGAAATGATTAATTTAAATGGAAGTGTGGTTGCCCATTCTCAAGGCATTTTATTTGGTCCAGATCAAGCTCAAACCATGGTATTGGTCTATGCACCTGAAGCTACCGGCGCACGTGTTGGTAATACAACAGGACTTAGCATTAATAAAAAAGGATATGCCGTTATTCCCTATGTTACCCCCTATCGTTTAAATGACATTAGCCTTGATCCTCAAGGAATGCCATCCAATGTTGAACTTTCGGAAACCAGTCACCGTATTGCACCTTATGCAGGATCAATAACCAAGGTAAATTTCTCTACAAAGACGGGTTATGCGCTTTTTATTAGTACCAAAACTCCTACGGGTGCTCACCTTCCTTTTGCTGCGCAAGTTTTTAATCAAAACAATGAAGTTATTGGAATGGTCGCCCAAGGAAGCCGAATTTACTTACGTACACCTCTAACTCATGATCATCTTTATGTGAAATGGGGAGAAAGTAATACCAAAGAATGTCAGCTTGAATATGACATACAGTCAAAAGTTTTACAGGAAAAATCATCAATTATTATGACAGAGGCAATCTGCAAATGAAAAAAATATTTATAAGAAGTAGTTTATTAATCACTAGTCTATTTATTTATAACCAAACATATGCAAACTGTACTTTAAGCAAAGGGTTTACGACAGTCGATATTCCAATGACGATCGGTACCATTGTGGTTCGTCCAACTGACCCTATAGGCACAGTTCTACAAAAGAATACTTTTACCATTTCACCAAATAGCTCTACTGCAACGTGTAACCGTGCCAGTGATCAAATTATAGCGGGTCTACCCTTAAATTATCCTGTTAGCTCTATCGGAAATAATGTATATGCAACCAATATTCCAGGTATAGGCATTCGACTCTACCGAGAAGCATTCGACTCTACCGATTTTTCTGGCTATTACCCTTATAAACGCACATTGACAACCAATACAACCTACACACTTTCGCCAGGATATTTTGTAATGGAGGTTATAAAAACTGCGGACACTACAGGTTCTGGTGCATTAGTAGCAGGCCGTTATAGTACCTATTATGTGACAGGACAACAAAATCGCCCCTTCTTAACCACTACTGTATTGAGTAGCTCTCCTATTCTTATTGCATCATCATCTTGTGAAATTCAAAATGGGATAGATACTGTTGTCCAGCTGCCCACTGTAACAAAATCAGGTTTTAGAGCTATTGGCTCAACTCAAGGCGAGAAAAACTTTAACCTATCCATTCTTTGTAACGGTGGTGAGAATAACTCCGGAGTACTCACCAGTAATTCGTTAAGCTTAAGCTTTGACTATAATTCAGACAGCTCAAATAGTCAGGTGATTAATAATAGTGCTACTAACTCAACAAAAGCGAACGGCGTTGGTGTAGAGCTTTTGTGGAATATGAATGGTGCGAACAGCACTATTCAAAAAGGGAATAAGCTAGATATTGGTACAGTAAGTTCTAATCAAACCGTCCAATATGATGTACCATTAACAGCACGTTATTATCAAACAGCCAATAACGTGACAGCTGGCGAAGTCAAAGCAACTGCAACAGTAACTATTCAATATGATTGATCATATAAGAGCTAACTACTGATGCTTAGGAGGAAGTGTTAGCTTTATTGAATAACTGAATTTATGCGAATAATAATTTTTAATTAATACTTAAAAAATAATTTTTAAATTCAATTAGTTTTTAAATTTTACTAACAAATAAATTAAAAAAATGCTCATAAGCGAAAAAAGCCAATGAGCATTAGTGATAACCACTTAACCTGAAATACAAATTGTGGGAAATAGATCACAATTTGCATAAGTATAATTTCAAAATTTAGCTTAAATATCAAGTCTTTTTTTTAATAAAAGTTTAATAAAACCACTTAAACCATTAATTTTTAATAAAAATAAATTTAAAATATAATTTGATAGCACTATTCTACAGACTTTCTAAAGAATTATCATTCCATTAATTAAGAAAATATGAATTTTATAGAAATTAACATGCAGTATAATTTAAAAGTCCCTCAAGTAAGAGGGTTGAGATAAAAGCAAAACTTCATATTATGTAATTCTATAAATTATAAAGTTTTACATAACCTATAAGAAAAAAAACATAAACAAATCTGGAAATATTCTTCAATTACATTCTAACTTCAAGTGTTTACAACAAAACAGCATGTTTATTTTTTGGAAAATATTTTGTGTTTTATTATTAGGTTTAGGGGCCTCGGCAATTGGTTTTAGTATTAGTCACTTAGATTTTTTCTTATTTTTTATTGGTTTACTTTTTCTAGTATGCTTTATTTTAGCCTTAAAGCAAGGCCGAGAAGATGCAGGTCATTTTCCTGAATGATCAACACATTCAAGTACCCTGATAGCCATAAGCACAAAAGAGTGGTTGAATACGCCTAAAATTAATTTAAATAAAAAGGATTAGCTTTAAAGTATGTCTAGAAAATCCTCGGATGCGGGCATCTTTTTATGGATGACTTATCAAACAATGCAAAATATGGGTTTAGATGCTGCATCTATTTTTGCTAGTGTTAACTTACCCAATCAACCTCCAGATAAAAATGTTCGCTGCGATAATTCAACACAAAATCGATTTTGGACAGCAGCCGAAAAGATCAGTAAAAATGGAGATATAGGTTTACATATTGGGAATCAAATGCCTGCTTTTAGAGGATTGGTTATTGAATATCTTTTCTTAAGTAGCCCTACGTTTGGTGATGGTTTAAAAAGAGCCTTAAAATATCAAGTATTACTTACAGATGTCTTTAAACTTTCTCTTACAGTTGAACAAGATAAAGCTATTTTATCGGGCTTTGATCACCCTGTAAGGCACTATTTAGAAGCAGCAATAGGTATATTTGTCAATTTTTTTAAATATATTACTCATAACCATTTTCGGCCTATAGAAATTCATTTAACTTTTCCCTATGGAGCTGCGCCTGACACTTATACAGAGATTTGGCAGTGTCCTGTAGTTTTAGGCCAACCAACAGGATCTATTATTTTTCCAAGTTTTCTTTTAACTCAAGCCTCACCTGCTGCTGAACCAGAATTACTGCGAGCCCATGAAAATATTGCGGAGCAACAATTAGTAAATTTAGAAAAACATCAACTGATCTATGCAATAGAACGTTTGCTTGGAAATGGACTTCTTGAGTCTGGCCAGTTTGACCAAAATTTTATTGCTGCGCAATTAAATCGAAATCCTCGAACACTTCGTGCTGATTTACAAGCAATTAATACGACTTATGAGCAAATTTTAAATCACTACCGAGAAAAGCTAGCGAGAAGATTACTCGCAAATACTCAAGAAAGTATTGATCAGATTGTCTATTTAACCGGCTTCTCTGAACCTTCAGCCTTTACAAGGGCTTTTAAACGCTGGACAAATGAAACTCCAAGTGCTTACCGACAACGCAAACAAAGAGAATAAAATTGATTCTAAAGGTAATTGTTCCATTGCCTATTCGGTCAAAGAGATCAATCGTTCTTCTTTTAGAATGACTTTAAATTGTAATTCATGAGAAGTCATTATTATGCTTGGACTCCCTATAGGCATTTTCGTTGCGAATAGACTTGAATGGTATTTTCATAAGGTTTGGTTACATGAATATCCGAGTCAGTATCGTAATAGTCCATTTTTCACCCATATCGCGCATCATAAACGTGCTCGCTTAAATGGCTTTCAAGATGAGGGCTATGCTGAATCAATGTTTAAGAATGCTGAAATGTATAATGAAAAAACAGCATTACTTGGCTTAGCCGGAGCCGCTACTATTTTTTTACCAGTAGCCCCTTTTTTTACAGCTGGGCTCTATTATGGAATATGGAATTACTGGCGTGTACATTCAAAGTCCCATTTAGACCCAGAATATGCAAAAAAACGGATTCCTTGGCATTACGATCATCACATGACAAGTAATCAGAATGCTAATTGGTGTGTTACCAAACCTTGGTTTAACTACATTATGGGAACAAGGGTAACAACTGAAGTATCTCAAACTGAAACCAATCCTTTAGGTATCAAGTTACCAAGGTTGATAGAGAAACCGATTAATTTTGCTACTCGACGCATACTTGCCAAATCGTATACTAAAATTGATTTAAACTCTGATCGGGATCAATCTAATTTACGTAAAGGAATAGAAGTAAGTCTAGGTTAAATCTTTATCGAATTGGATGAGCTGTTGAACTACAGCAGCTTTTTGATTGATATAAATTCGTTTTGAATTAGACGAAACTAGACTCTAAAAGACTCAAAACAACTCATAAGAAAATCCATGGCTACTCGTACAGCGGGACTATGCCTTAAATCCTCATGTGTGACCAACCAGATTTCTGCACTCATCGGCTGATCGTCTGGAAGTTTCACCAAGTTGCTAAGTCCTCCTAAAAAATCAGGTAATACAGCTAAACCAGCTTCCCCACATACAGCTCTCCATTGCAACTCAGGATGATTAGTAACCATTATCGGGGCTTTATTATTTAATCGTTCTTTTAATTTTTGTTGTTTCTGTCCATGTACACCACCAACCTCTACACTAATCCACTCATAACTTTCTTGGTTCGTTGAAGCCAAATAATTTGGAGCAGCATATATTCCAAAAGGGATTTCCCCAACTTTACGAGCAACTAAATATTCATCTTTAGGTCGTCCAAACCTTACAGCAATATCAGCTTCACTATGCTGCAAAGATACATAATGAACATCGCCCAGTACACGCAATTTTAATTGCGGGTAATCGCGATAAAACTTTCCGAGATGAGGCATGATGAGATGAGCAGCTGTTAATGGAGGCATACTAATAGAAACAGTACCCATAACCTCCTGATATCCAGCCTGAGCAAGTCGCTCAATCGAAAACGTTTCTTCCATCATACGAGCTACAACTTGAGCAAGCCGCTCTCCATCTGGAGTAAGTACGTATGTACGTGGCCTACGGTCAACTAGTTTTAATTTTAAGTTATGTTCTAACTGAGCAATTCTTCTTGCAACAGTAGCATGGTCTACGCCTAATTTTCTTGCCGCAGCTGAGAGTGATTTCTCTTCAGTAAAAACTGAAAAGTAATGTAAATTTTCCCAATCAATCATTGTGCAAATTTTCACATCAGATATGAATTAATATGGAATTGTACACCTTTAAGTAATTATCCAGAATAAAGACATTCTTTTTCGGAGCCCAACCATGAATAAAACAATGATCTATGCCTATATCGGTGTTGTGGTCACAATGCTGTTTTGGGGCTCAGCATTTAATGCGATGTCTTATATTATCCAGCATATGCCTCCACTTTCAGCAGCAGCTGAACGTTTTACAATTGCAAGCATTGGCCTATTTATTGTTTTTTCAATTATGGGGAAACTACGTTGGGCTGCTTTACGACAAAATTTATTTATCTATCTGCTTATTGGAGTTATAGGTATTGCTGGTTTTAATATAGGCTGTTTCTATGGCTTACAAACTACATCGGCAGTTAATGGCGCTTTAATCATGGCAACCACTCCACTGATAACTTTACTGTTAGCAATTTTGCTTGATGGGGAAAAATTAACAGTTCCTAAGGCTATTGGCGTCATATTCGGTTTAAGTGGTGTGCTTTTTGTTATTAGTCATGGTCATATTTCAACTCTATTGCGTTTAAAAATAGCAATTGGCGATCTATTTATTTTATTGGGTGGTATTAGTTTTTGTTTGAGCAATGTGCTATCTCGTCGTTATGTAAAAAATGCCACTCCACTTGAAACAACAACATTTTCAATGATGTTCGGCGCAATAACCTTAATTATATTAAGTTTAGTCTTTGAACATCCTTTTAAAGCCGTGGCAATGGCTCCTATCACGGCACACCTAGCTATGGGATACGTCATTATTTGCTCTACCATGATTGCTTATTTATTTTGGTTTAATGGTATTCAAAAACTAGGTGCAGGCCGAGCATCGATCTTTTTTAACTTTGTTCCGGTTTTTAGTATGTTAGTTGCACTATTGGCTGGTCAAACACTGAATGTCTGGCAACTTATAGGTACTGCTTTAGTAATGCTAGGCGTTATGTGTAGTGGAGGTTTTATTCGAATCAAGCGCCCTACACTTATTACCCATCCTTGCACTAAATAATGATCACACAAATTCATCTTAATTATTGCACTGTAACAAACAATGTATGTTTCTTTAAAACTTAACAAATGGTTGCCATATATAGTTTTAAAACACAACAAGGAGAAATTAAGATGAATTTGGATTTCACAACAATCGAAAAACAAGCGAAATTGCTAAAAGAAGAGCAAGCGAAACTAGAGCAGCAAGATCATGATTTTCAATTAGCTTTAGACAAGCATCGAGAATCATTAAAAAATTTATTTAAAGAGCTTTTTCATGATCGAGAAATTAAAACCGAAAATGGAGGTCAGTTTTGTGTTGTATTTGGTGATTTTAAAATATCTTTATTGATTGAAACTGCCAAATTTGAAAATGGTGTGCCTGTCAAATTGAGCTCTGTTAGCCCAATTATTGTCAAATTTAAGAAAGATAAAGTCGTTGCAAAAGCTCAGTTCTCAGATGCAACTCAATATCTCGATAATGCTTTAGAAACGCCACATTATCAGTACTACTACAAACATGAAGACAAAACTCAATTAGTTCAATTTTCGGAGTTACCTGTATTTTTTCAAACTATTCTGAATGCAGAAGTTTGAATATCAGCCCTCACTAGAGGGCTTTTTATTGATTTAATTTACTGATTAAACATACTTATCTTTATAAAACACTCATAACACTGCTCTAGTTGTCTTAGCACGTCTAAATTTATAAGCACAAAATTTTATAGCAATGATTTAAGTAAACCCATTGCTTCTTTTTTAAATAACTTGTATATACATGTTTGTATTTGTTTATACAAAATGGATTCTAATAAATAGAGAAGCTCTTAAAGGATAAGGAGAGTGTTATGGACTCATCAACTGGGAAATCGAAAAGTGGGCTTGTTGAAAACCGAAGTATTGACTTTATTCCAGAAAATGAAAGACACGGCAGTATATTCGCTCAATTTACACTTTGGTTTGGTGCCAATTTACAAATTACAGCTATCGTGACTGGTGCATTAGCCGTTGTCTTAGGTGGCGATGTATTTTGGTCAATCATTGGACTATTTATCGGACAATGCTTTGGTGCTGCTGTTATGGCTTTACATGCAGCTCAGGGTCCAAAGCTTGGCCTTCCCCAAATGATTTCAAGTCGGGTTCAATTTGGAGTCTATGGTGCATGTATTCCGATTATTCTCGTTTGTCTTATGTATATTGGTTTTACCGCTACGGGGGAAGTACTCGCTGGAAAAGCACTTGCACACCTTGTACAAGTGAGTAATACCGCAGGTATTTTAATTTATGCCTGCTTTATTATTGTATTTGCAACGATTGGCTATCGATTAATTCATTGGGTAGGAAAAGTCGCCAGTATTATCGGCTTAATTGCTTTTATTATCATCCTTACTCAAATCTTAGCTCTCTCGAATTTTTCAGAATTGCTTGCTGTACGCCATTTCAGCTGGTCATCATTTTTATTAGCCGTCTCTCTTTCTGCATCTTGGCAAATCTCGTTCGGTCCTTATGTTGCGGATTACTCCCGCTATCTTCCTACAAAAACCTCTTCAACTCGGGTGTTCTGGGCAGTTGGTCTGGGGTCTTTAGTTGGTTCACAAATTTCTATGATGCTAGGTGTATTCATTGCTCAAGTATCAAATGGTAGTTTTGTTGGAAATGAAGTCCAGTATGTCGTAGGCATGAATCCAATCGCTCTTGTGATTACTTTTTTATATTTTAGCATTGCTTTTGGAAAGGTCACTTTATCCACTCTAAATGCTTATGGCAGTTTTATGTGTATTGCCACCATTTGGAACAGCTTTAAGCCAACTGGACAAATTTCCAAATTAACTCGCCTTAGTATTGTTCTTGTAATGGTTCTAATCTCGACATTTATTGCAGTTGTAGGTGAACATACATTTCTAAGTGCATTCAAAGCTTTTATTTTATTTCTTCTCACTTTCTTTATTCCGTGGAGTGCAATTAATTTAGTTGATTACTATTTTATTTCTAAAGAAGAATGCGATGTAGGCGCACTATACGACCCAAATGGTAAATATGGTCGCTGGAACACTATTGGTATTGCTTGTTATTTTATTGGAATTTTACTTCAATTACCTTTTATTGAGAGTAAATTCTATAAAGGTCAAGTTGCCCAAATGCTAGGTGGCGTTGATTTATCTTGGCTAGTTGGTTTGCTCTCGACTGCACTTTTATATTATGTATTAGCGAAAAGAGCTCAAGTAAAAACTTCAAAAAACCTTCAACTAGGACGAGTTAAATAATTTTAAATTGAGATATCAAAGCTTCATAAATATGACTTTGATATCTCATTAAAACTTTATTCTACTCTTGAACAGTTTGAGTTTGTGCAGAAAGAGGCAATCCAAATAATTTATCGAATGTCCAGTTAAATATAAATGTATAAATTGGAATGATAATAATGAATGCAACATCTAGCCAGAATGCAGCAATAAGAGAAATATCCATCCACCATGCAATAAGTGGAATTAAGAACATTACTAAAGTAATTTGAAATCCGATCGCATGTGCAACTCTTCGTTTAACAGTACGCAACTTATTTTCTTGGAGGGCTTCCCACTTTTCATACAGGATGTTATAGATACAATTCCATGTAACTGCAATGGTGGTAATCATGACGGAAAGTGGTCCAGTGTGCTCTACACTGTCTCCAGCCAAAAGTGCTAACCCGACCGATGAAATGACCATCCCAATAATTTCATATGAAGAAACATAAACTATACGACGCTTTATACCTTGCATAACTAATCAACTTTACTTACTTCCTTTTATTTTAGTTTCAGTTAAAATCACATATAAAGTTAACTGCTTTCAGTTCTACTGATATCAAAATGAATTTTAATAGTGAAAATATTGAGCTTTTCTTAACCGTATTAGATACCGGATCTTTCTCGGCAGCCGCACGTAAGTTAAATCGTGTGCCTTCAGCAGTAAGTATGGCCGTTGCCAATATTGAAGCAGAACTAGGCTACCATCTATTTGAACGTACCCACCGCAAAGTTATCCCTACCTCGGCAGCTTTGGCCTTAGAACCCCAAGCACGAATTATTGCAGAGCAACTTCGGCTATTAGGTACACATGCATATGAGCTTTCCTTAGGACTTGAAAGTAAACTGAAAATTGGTGTTGTTTCAGATGCAAATACTAATTTACTTTTTAAAGCGATAAAAAAACTCGCTGATAAATTCCCTTTACTTAATATAGAGATTATTACAGCACCTCAAGATGATATTCTTAATTTACTCTATACAGAAAAAATTAGCCTTTGTCTCGCTGGCTCAAATCTCAATATAAAAATGCGCGAAAGCTTACAATTAGTAATGACTGAAACTGTAGTTGCTACAATTTCAGCTCAACATGCACTTTTAAAACAAAAAAATAAGCAATTCTTTATAGAAGAGTTAATTAATATTCGGCAAATTGTAGTTTCAAGTAGTGAATTAGAAATGCAAGATACTCGCTCAATTGTTGGAGCAATGTATTGGAAAACTAATAGCTTACAAATAGCAATGAATATGGTCGAAGCTGGTTTAGGTTGGGGAAATTTTCCGTTATCTTTAGTGAAAGAAAAAATTGAACAAGGACATTTAGTTCAACTTGATTTTAAAAATACTAAAAACCATTTACCGCTATCTATCTATCTGATTTGGCTTCAAGATAAACCTCTATCAAAAGCAGCTAGAGAACTTGTCCAAATTATTCAAGCAAGTTTATCTAATACACATGGCTAAAAAACCACCATTTAAACGGTTTTTTAGTGCTTATTTAGACTTATTAGCCTCTATAGCTTTATCATTATTATGCTCAAACATTGACCTACGTTAAAGAAAAGCATAATTTTTGACATGATGACATTCCTATGTCACGTTTAGTGAAAGTTAAACTTAGCATCTAGATATGCTTCACTTTGGCTACTATTCGAGACAGCTTTATTCATAATGAAAAATTACGGGGCAATCCTTTTCAATTTATTCAAAAATACAGCTAAAAATATACTTACCTTATTGCCTACTTTTCAAGCAATTCAGTTTTATACTATCAAACAGAGCAAAGCAAAAAGCCTATTCATAGTGAATAGGCTTCTTACTGTATTTCAGGACTAAGCAATAATAATAATTATCAAAAAATACTCTATTAATGTATAAATTCCAAGTGTTTTAGTCAAGTAAAAAATTTATTAATTACAAATAGTTGTAAGAAATGTGAAAGAATATTCATTCTATGTTTTACTAATAAAACTTACTTTAAACTCATCTTAAATTTAGGAGCTATTGAAATTCTTATTCTTAGTTTCTAAGAATGAATTTTTTTATTTGTAGTTATTTATTTCTGCGATAAGTTGATCTCTACAGGACCCAAGAATTTCTTCCTCAATTTTATTCATTTTATGGCGTATTTCCTGATACTTAATAACTTTCTTATCATCTAATTTTGCTCTCTTTTCATTGGTTTTTTTTATAAATAATGGTTCATTACTTAAATTATTTACAACAAAATTAAAAGTGTTCCGTAAGTCTTGAAAAGTAAAAGAGACATGACTCTTTTCATTAATCCTCTTTCGAACTTTTGAAATATTAACAATATGTCCAGATTCAGATTTCATAGATGGGAATACCCACTCTCCTTTAATTTGAACTCTACGTTTTTTCATCAAACTCCAAAGAAAATCCCCCATATAAAGTATATATTCCTCATTATTATAAGTATTTACAAAGGAAAGAGTTCCTCTACCTAGATCTATGTTTTCCCAACGTAACGACTCACACTCATTTCTAAAAAAACCCGTTAGTATTAGCGTCAATAAGAAATCTTTATTTGTTTCATATTTTTGCCCTCTCTCGTTATATTCAATTATTGCATGAACCCATTTCTTCAAATTTTCAGCTTCAATATAGTTTTGTCGAGGTGAAACTTTATGCCAAAGTTGTTTTGAATTTAAAAAATCAACTGGGTTCATCACAGGTATAGTTGTTTCATTTTTTTTATTTTGATAATACTTAACTGAAAAACTATAAATAGCTCTAAGTACACGCATACATAAGTTAGCTGTTGCATAACTGCTTTTAGATAACTGTATGTACTTATCTTCAACCATTTGCTGAGTAAGCTTAACGAGAGGAACCTCACGCCAGTCTATTAAGTATTTTTCTATCACTTTTTTATAATCGGCTAATGTTCTTTCTTTTAACTTATGATGTTTCATATATGCTTGAAAAGCTTCACTTAGGTTCGGCTGATCATTTTTTTTATGTGAATTACTTTTAATATTTAAAAAATTTGTATCTGACAAAGCTTTTAACTTCTGCTCTGCGAGTATACGTGCATCTTCAAGAGTAATTTTTTCGTAGTTTTCTAATTTACAACGAATTGCTCTACCATTTACTTTTTTTTCTACAATATAAGTTTTATAAGAATTATTCACACGAAGAGCAAAACCAATAATCTCACTGTCTCGATAAATTGCAGGAATGAGTTCGAGTTGATCGATAAATGACTTGGTTAGCTTTACTCGTGAAGTACTCATAAGCTAGAATCCCTATCGCTTGTGATAATTAACAATATAGCAAAATATTTTTCAGGTCTACTGCGCGTACTTTTTGAAAAATACTTGTGTTTGAGAAAAAAATTGATTAGTATTGCAAGCACTGAAAAGCCTTGAGATTAAAAGCTTTTCTTACTTATAGGGCCTATAGCTCAGTTGGTTAGAGCAGCGGACTCATAATCCGTTGGTCGACAGTTCAAGTCTGTCTGGGCCCACCAAATTCGAACCCCAAAAACTTAAAGTTTTTGGGGTTCTTTAATTTAAGATATTTTATATATAGCTCAATATATCTATAAGATTATTAAAAATTATTCATTTAAACTTTAAAAAATCTTTTCCTATTTCCATATTGTTGAGCAGTCCATTTGGTTTTTGATCAGTATAAATTCTTTGGTTAGAGATTTGATGATGTTATTAATCTAAATTCTGTTTGGGTATTAATTTAGAATTTTCCATTTGAATATCCCAAAACCTTTCCCATAAATTACAATATTCAAGGCATAAGTTTTCTAAATGGTCATAGTCTTCTTCGGTACACGCTTGCATTAAAATGAACCATAGATCTTCTTCATGATCATCATCTGCTGCTTCAGCTGTCTCATCTTCAGATATACCATGAACATGGTAATAGCCTCCTTCTTCCACATCTATCCCTACAGCACCTGTTGCTTTTCGTAAAGGTGGGCTATATAAAATCACTTCTTCTTCTGCAACTGCCAATAAAGCTGAAACAGCCTTATAGTTATCATAGGAATTTTCTAAAAACTTCCTCACTTGATCTGCGATTTCTGTGGGTTTATAGTCAAAGCGCTGTTGCTCAGTCACTCCAAAGTCATTAAGTACGTCTTCAAATAAGGGATAATGTGCATATTCAGGGTTACCTTGGTAATAACCATCCCGATCGACTCCAGGTCTGAACCCAAACTCATCAAATATATTGAGGCTCAAAAGAAAACGCGGAAACATTTTTGCTCCAGCATGCAATCTAGGCTCTAATTGCTTTGTCTGATATTGAGCCATCAATAAAGCATCCGTAAATGTTTGTACAATTGCGTGACGATATTCTAAATGAATACGTTTTAAATTTTCTTTATTAATCTCACCGTTATTTAAAGTTTTAATTGCAGGATGATGAGATACTGGATGTTTTGCAATCTTTGCTCTTAATTGATTTAAAAAATTAAGATTTTTATTCCAAAGTTCAATTGAAATGCTTTGCTTCATCCCTGCAAGTGCTTTTTTCCTAGGATTATTAAAGTTTTCAAATTTTTTAGGCATAATCCACTCTCGTCAAACTTATTAAAGCATTGTGATTTTCAATATTTTATTTTAAAAAACAAATGGTTATACTAAAAATAAATCCCATTTCATTTAAAAACCATATTAGAATTAAAATCATACGAAATCAAATAGAATATTAAAAAAAACTTAAAAATAGCATGTATTATTTTTAAAATATTAACTTGAATCAATTTATGTTTTTGATTATGATCATTTTGATTAAAAATTTAAAACCCATACCAAGCAATAATTAGTTCTAACTATATGGAAAAGTAATGTCAAAAAAAGAAGATATTATAAATACTGCTTTAAACCTTTTTAATCAAATTGGTTATAATGCTACAGGTATTGATAAAATTATTGCTGAATCAAACGTAGCTAAGATGACTTTCTATAAATATTTCCCGTCCAAGGAAAGTTTAATCATGGAATGTCTGCAACATCGAAATATTAATATTCAAAATTCAATTTATGAAAAGCTAAATTTATATCCAGATGTAGACCCCATTGAAAAAATACACCTAATTTTTAATTGGTACATAGATTGGATTAATAGTGAAAACTTTAATGGTTGTCTATTTAAAAAGGCATTTGTTGAAGTATCTAAACAATACACTTCAATCCGTGAACCATTTCAAGAATATACAGTTTGGCTCATAAACTTACTGAACAATTTATTATTAGAGTTAGATATTAAAGACCCTACTCCTCTTACACATATCATCATCTCAATTATTGACGGAATTATTATTGATGGAACAATTGATAAAAATATAATTGATCCAATTAAAAAATGGCAGTACATTGAATATTTAATTAAAACTGAAACTAATGAATAGTTTTATAAAAGAGTTAAAATATAACATTAATAAATATAAACTTTATTTAACTTTTAGGTTAAATAAATAAAATTTAACAGGACAATAATTTTCTATCCTTTTGGGCAAACTCATATTAGAATTCCGCAACCTTATTGTCTCCCCTCTATCCATGAAAAAATTTTTAGGCAATTCAATCTTTAAAGCTGTTGGCTGGACCTATGATGTAGACCCTACAATTCTTGAGAAAAAACAAGTCATTATTGGGTTTGAACATACGTCTAACCTTGATGCAATTTTATCTATTGCCCTGTTTCAAATATTAGATTTAAAAATTCATACTCTGATTAAAAAAGAGCTTTTCAAAGGCCCCATGAAACCCTTACTTGAAAAGCTTGGCGGTATCCCCGTCGACCGAAAAGCAAGCAAGGATATTGTTTCTCAAATGGTCGAACAATTTCAAAGTAACGACTCATTTAATCTAGTGATTGCACCTGAAGCAACTCGTGCAAAAGATGGATCAGATCGTAAGCCTATTCGTACAGGTTTCTGGCATATTGCAAAAGCTGCGAATGTTCCTATTGTACTTATGTATGCAAATACGAAAACAAAAAAAGGCGGTATTTTAGGCAAGATTTATCCGTCAGATTTACAAAAGGACCTTGAAACAATTAAAGAACTTTATGCGCAACATGGTATTGATGTGAAAATTAGTTAGTTAGTTCTCTAACAATTTTGAGCTTATTTTTTATCTAAATTTAGCTCCTTTAAGCTGATTTAATTGGCTAACAAAACGCAGGACAACGGTTTTCAAGAAAACCTTGCCTATGCTAATATTCTGTCACTTTTGCATTTTTTAATTTTTGGAGTCACTTCCATGGCGGGTCATTCTAAATGGGCCAATATTAAGCATCGTAAAGCGAAACAAGATGCCAGTCGCGGTAAAGTTTTTACTAAATATATTCGTGAAATTGTGACTGCTGCTAAACTTGGTGGTGGAGATGCTGCTAGCAACCCTCGCCTTCGTGCTGTCGTCGAAAAAGCTCTTTCTGTCAACATGACACGAGATACCATTAACCGTGCAATCCAACGTGGTGCTGGTGGTGAAGATAACGATGATTTAAAAGAAGTAACTTACGAAGGTTATGGTGTTGGTGGTGTTGCAGTTCTTGTTGAAACAATGACTGACAATCTTAACCGTACAGTACCAGATGTACGTCACTGTTTTAGTAAAACAAATGGTAACCTAGGAACTGCGGGTTCTGTATCCTATCTATTTACTAAACGTGGTGAAATTACTTTTGAAGATGTTTCTTTAGAAGATAAAATCATGGACGTTGCTTTAGAAGCAGGTGCAGAAGATATTGAAATTTCTGAAGATGAAATTTTAGTAATTACCTCGCCAGAAACTTTTGGTGAAGTTCAAGATGCTCTTGCTGCCGCAGGTTTAAAATCTGATAACGCAGAAGTTGTGATGAGTCCATCAACTAAAGCTGAAATTACAGATGTTGACCAAGCAAAACAAATTCTCAAAATGATCGATATGTTTGAAGATTTAGATGACGTACAAAACGTTTATACAAACGTTGAATTCAGTGATGATGTTTTGGCTCAATTAGATGCTTAAACCTGGTATGTGAATTAAAGAAAACGCACCATATGGTGCGTTTTTTATAGTTTATTTAATAAGTTATAACAATTAAAAACCTTGTATTCTTTAATAACAAAACTTGAATGTAGCGCAACTACGTTGTCAATTTTACCAATGCGTCTGAGTAAAATTTCGCTGTAATCATCCATATTACGTGCGACTAATTCAAGAATGAAATCTGCACTTTGACCAGTCACCAAAAATGCATTTGTAACTTCCGGAATAGCTTCAATTTCAGAAAGAAACTTATCAAATGTTTCTGTATCATGCTTACTTAGTGAAACTTGCAATAAGATGTGTAAAGTAAATCCAAGTTTACTAAAATTAATTTCCCTTTTCAGTTGCCCCATAACATTGGCTTCAATCAGATGCTTAATCCGGCGATGCACAGAACTGACTGACAGATTGATCCGTTCTGAGAGCTCATTCAAATTCAGGTCTTCATGAGACAAAATTTCTAGAATTTGTTTATCAAAACGGTCTAACTCCATTCTTTACTCCAGCCAGAATTCTACAATGAAGACAGTATACCTTATAGCTCTAGCTCTGCATTGAAAATACAATAGTTTTATAAGATTACTAAAAGCCGATCAAAATTTAACTTTAATAAAAAAGAGCCATCTAGGCTCTTTTTTATTAAAGTTCGTTTAATGCATAGCCTGAATTTTCTTTAAGAACAATTTAGCGCGATCATGACGAGCTTCTAAATTATCAAAAAACTCATTGGTTGGACAATCTTCAAGAATTTTTCCTTCATCCATGAAAATTAAACGGTTAGATACACGTTTAGCAAAACCCATTTCATGTGTAACACACATCATGGTCATGCCTTCATGTGCGAGCTGTACCATCACCTCAAGGACCTCACCTACCATTTCAGGGTCGAGTGCTGAAGTCGGTTCATCAAACAACATACAGACTGGGTCCATAGATAGTCCGCGTGCAATTGCGACACGTTGTTGCTGACCACCTGAAAGTTGTCCTGGAAATTTATCTTTATGAGCAAGTAACCCAACTCGTTCTAAATACTTAAGCCCTTTTTCACGTGCTTCAACAACTGAACGCTTCAATACTTTGACTTGTGCGATGGTTAAATTTTCCAACACAGTCATATGAGGAAACAGTTCAAAATGCTGGAAGACCATCCCTACACGAGAACGAAATTTGGCAAGATCTGTCTTTGGATCTTTTAATGAAACGCCATCAACAATGATGTCACCTTGTTGGAAGGGTTCTAAAGCATTTACAGTTTTAATGAGTGTTGACTTTCCTGAACCAGATGGCCCACAAACAACAACGACATCACCTTTTTCAATACTCGTCGTGCAATCTGTTAAAACTTGAAAATCACCATACCATTTAGAGATATGTTGGATGTCTATCATTGGCATTTAAAATCTCCAATTAGCGAATGATGGCAATTTTTTTCTGTAAACGTTTGACTAATTGTGATAGCACAAACGAGCTACAGAAATACACCACAGCGACGATTAAGTAGAATGTTGCTTTTGTTTCAGGACCATAGGTATTAGCCAACGTATCTGCACGCCCCAAAAAGTCTGGTGCACTAATGACATAAACTAATGACACATCCTGAAATAGAATGATGGTTTGAGTAAGTAATACTGGAAGCATATTACGAAAGGCCTGTGGTAACACCACATAACGCATAGATTGCCCATAGGTAAACCCTAAAGCATAGCCTGCATTAACTTGCCCTTTTGAAATAGATTGAATTCCCGAACGTACAATTTCCGAGAAAAAGGCAGCTTCAAAAATAGCAAAGGTTACAACACTCGAAAATAATGGCCCCCAATAAATATCAGATTGAAACTCAAATATTTTTGGCAACAAAAAATAGAAAATAAAGATGACCTGAATTAACGGAATACCACGAAATAAGTCTACATAGAACTTTGCAAAATTACTTGCAATGGCGTTATTAGATAAACGCATCATTGCCAATGGAGTCCCGATCAGGATTCCCCCCATCATTGAAAGTACGGTTACAGTCAGCGTAAAGATAAAACCTTGTTTTAATGCGGCAATAACATCAGGATTATGTAATAGAGAAAAATCCATAATTATTTTCCTCCCGAACCTAAACCTGGTACAGCCATGCGTTTTTCAATCCATGCCATCACAAATTTAATTGTATAGGTAATAATCAAATAAACAGGTGTGGACAGAATAAGAATGATAATGTCCTGTGACGTCTCTTCCCGCATCGTTTTCGTGTAAGCAAAGAAATTTAGAACACTTAAGGCATATAAAACTGCCGAGTTTTTAAAGACGTTCATTGCCTCAGAAGTAATCGTTGGCCATACCGTACGATATGCAACTGGTAAAATCACATAACGATAGCTTTGCGCTGTCGTGAAGCCCACTGCGGAAGCCGCGAATTTTTGTCCACTAGAAACCGTATTAATCCCCGCTCTTATGTGTTCAGAAACACGTGCTGCGGTATACAAGCCTAAAGCAAAAACACCAATGACAGCAGGATGGTGATTTAAAATGTTTTTCCACCATCCACCTGCTACAACATCGCCACTTCCGGTACTTAAACTATCTGGTAAGAACTCTGGAAATACAAAGGCCCAGAAGAATAACTGTACAATTAAAGGAATATTACGGAATATTTCGACATAACAATTGCCGATAAAAGCTAACGGTTTATTGGGTAAAGTACGAATTACCCCAAGGAGAGAACCTAATAAAAATGCGATAAGAAAAGCTACAACGGCAGTCCATACCATAGTAAAGACACCAGAGCCTAACATTTGTAACCATGTGGGCGCCTCAGAATAGGCATTGTAGCTAGAACTACCAATAACCTTACAAACTGATTCTGCCCATGCAGCCTTATCGACACCATATTCATTAGACTCCGCACAGAATATAGTCCAGTTTAGCGAGCCGACTGACATGTTTGCCCCTTAAATGAATATCTTAGAAAATAGACCACTTGTGCAAATGAAGTTTTACATTTGCACAAGTAAATTTAGGACAAAAGGATCTGCTTAGATTCCTGCATCTGTTGGGTGAGCTTTAAGTTTTTTGTAAGATGAACTTGGTTGCATGTTCAAATTCGTATTTTTGGGTGGGATTGGCGATAAGAACCATTTCTTATATAAAGCATCCATCTGACCTGTTTTCCATAAATTATTTACTGTACGGTCTGCAATTGCTTTAAATTTTGGATCATCTTTTGCAATCATGATGCCATAAGGCTCTGATGAAAGTACTGGACCTACAATTGCAAATGCTTTTGGTGTAGAAGACTTGGCAATTAAACCAGCTAAGATATTGTCATCCATTACAAATGCTGCGGCACGACCAGATGCCATCATGGCAAACGAATCAGAATGGTCTTTACCATAAATGTTTTGTACATTAAGTGACTGACCTTTTTCATTCATTTTAATGTACTTATCAGATGTTGTACCTTGGGTAGTCACAACAGCCTTACCATTTAAATCGGCCAGACTTTTAATACCAGAGTTTGCTTTAACAGCCATGCGTACTTCTGTTGCATAGTAGTTCGTTGAGAAACCAACTTGCTGCTGACGCTGTTTAGAGTTTGTGGTTGTACCACATTCCATATCAATATTGCCGGCTAAAAGCTCAGGAATACGTGTTGATGAAGTCACTGCCTTGTATTCAACTTTTAAACCAGGCATTTTCAATTCTTTTTTAATGTCATTTGCGAATTGGTTACAAATGTCGACTGCATAACCTACAGGTTTACCGCCAACAACATATGAAATTGGGTCAGATGACTCTCGGTGACCAATGACGATTTTTCCAGTACTTTTAATTTTAGCTAATGTATCTGCTGCCTGTATTTGAGAAGTAGCACCAACCGTACAAAGCATAATTGTTGAAACAATGAAAGAGGTTGCAGAACGTTTCATAAGAACTCCTTGATGATCATTCTCCCTATTTTCCTAAAGAATCATTCTTATAGAGAAATAGAGTGATTTATTATTAAATTGCAATTATCGAGCCAACTTTTCCAAGCAGGACTCCATCCATTTGCTTCACTTATTATTTATCAGTTTCGCAGAATTAATACCTTTAAAACTGCTCACATGTTTCTACTTTAATCTATGTTTTAATCTTCTGTCTATTATTAAGCTCATCTATTTACACTTAAATTTGGCAAATATTGATGACAATGTAAACGCATGTACAATAAAGTAGCCTAAATTTTTCTAAAACCAGTTTTTAGAAAAAAGAGAGCCGCTATAAAAACAAAAATGAAATTTATTAAGCATTTAGATTAAATAGAGTTATGGAGAGTAAAAAGAAGATAATTAGTCTAAATAATATATATAAATGTTTTAATAAAAATCATTTAATAATTTGATAGTAATATTTTTGCAATTAAGATATTTCGAGAAATATGAAAAAAAGGCCCGATTTTCTTCGAGCCTTTTATAAAATCTACAGTTTAAATTCCTCGCCAATCTACCCGTGCGTTTCTTTCAGTTTGATATATTCTTAAAACATATTGGCCAAGAGGTAAATCAAGCAAATATTTTTGATAGTTGCTCCATTCTTCAGAAGCTTCTTCTGCTTCTTCATGCTCCCACGGCGTACCTTTCACCTCTAATAGTGGTGCAAGCATAGAACATACTGAAATATCAGCAAGACTAAGTCTGTCACCAACCATATAACGCGCTTGGTTTTCAATGAGGTAGTGGTTTAACTCAATAATAAGTTCATCCATACGTTCTTTTGACTCACTCACAACCTCTTCTTGAAGCTTATAGTTCTTCTTTACTAAAGTTTTGAGGAAAGGTTTTGATATTTTTTCAAACTGGCGTAAGTAGCCTTGTTCACCCATCATAATCTCTAGCGCATGGTCTCCGTGCGCTAAAGTATGAGCAAGTACCCAACGACGTACATGCACACCAAGTTCATCAGCCAAACTATCAATCTTAAGTGTTTGTTGTCTAAGCTGCTCATCACGGCGTAAAAGTGCATGTTCCGGATAAGTATCATCCAGATAAAGTGCAATCTTAGTTGATTCAGCAATCCAGCGATGGTCATCTTTCAAAATGGGCAATAAATTTTGCCCTGTTTTGAGTTGTGCAAATGCACGATGAAAGCCAGGAATCAAATTATGAGCAACATAATCAAGTTCTTTATGGTCTAACAACCAGCGAGCTTTTTCACAATAGTGAGACAAAGGAAACTGATACAAAACCCGCATAAAATCTCCACATTTATTTTTATTTGACTATTCGTACAAAATCGTCTTCGGTAAGTAGATACTTTAGAAGCTATTTTTAATGAAAACAATGGATATTGTGCTCATTTTTCGCTGCTCGTTAGGTCTATATTTTTTATATCTTTTTTTACCGTACTTATAGCTCTTTTTCATATTAAAACCATTTTAGTTATTTACATTAGAACACAAATAATCAAGATATTGATTTTTAAAATTTTTTTATATCTCTATTTATCCATTAAAAATCAAAAAAAATGCTTTGCACTTTATTTCATAAGCTGAGCATAAGTCCTCGTTTAGTGGAAAAATATTTCTTTTGTAAGGTAATGACAGCAATACAAGGTGTCATTATGTCTAATTCTCTATCTAAAACGACTGCATACGTCCAAATCATTCAAAATGATCAACAAGCGATTAATGCTGCTTATCAAGTGGCGGATTATGCTTTAGAGGGTCGTAATACACGTGATCAACAACGCTTATTACCTCATGAGCAAATTGAAAGCTTAAGTCAAAAAGGCTTAGGTGGAATTCGAATTGCGAAAAAATATGGCGGAGCTTTTGTTTCCAATAAAACATTAGCGCACGTTTTTCGTATTTTAAGTAAAGGCGATGCGAACGTTGGTCAAATTCCACAAAATCAGATTAGCCTTTTAAACCTGATCGAAATTATGGGCACAGAACAACAAAAAAAATTTATCTTTTCTGAAATATTAGCAGGTAAACGCCTTGCCAACGGTGGCCCAGAACGTAATACCCATGACTCAAAAACCTTAAAAACTACACTTACCATTGAAAATGACAAATATATTTTAAATGGCGAAAAATTTTATTCAACGGGAACCAGTTTTGCACATTGGCTAGCAATTAAAGCGATTCATCCTGAAGGCCATGTCGTTTTAGTGATTGTGAATCAAGATGCACAAGGTATTGAAATTATTAATGACTGGAATGGCTTTGGGCAACGTACGACAGCGAGTGGTACAGTTAAATTAAATAATGTTGAAGTTAGTCCTGAACTCATTTTTGATGAACGTTTATTGACTAAAGCACCAACCTATCGAGGTGCCTACTCACAGTTATTACAAGTGGCTATTGATGTAGGTATTGCAGAAGCTGCTTTCGAAGATACGTTATCAACCATTCATAAAGCACGCCCGATTATTGATGCAAATGTTGAAAAAGCCAGCTTTGAGCATTACACCCTGCAAGAGGTAGGTAAGTTAAATATTTTGCTCGACGCTGCAATTTTATTACTTGATGAAGCTGCTGAATATTTAGATGAACTTGATCAACTTCAAAATGTCACTGATGAACAGACTGCAAAAGCTTCAATTTTGGTGGCAGAAGCAAAAGTCTATGCCAATGACGCCGCTCTACAAATCTCTGAAAAGTTGTTGGAACTTGGTGGTAGCCGTTCAAGTTTAAGCCAACACAATTTAGATCAACATTGGCGAAATGCCCGTGTACATACCTTACACGACCCTGTTCGCTGGAAATTACATGCCATTGGCAATTATTACCTTAATGGTCATTTCCCTGCCCGCCATGCCTGGATTTAAGGAGAAATTGTCATGACTTCATATCAATCGGTTCAAACGAAACAAACCTCGGCATCTGGCCAAGCACACATTATTCAAAATGATGCTGAAGCTTTAGAAATTGCCAAACAGTTTGCTGAGCAATTTAAAAAAACCGCAGTTGAACGAGACGCTAAACGAATTTTACCCTATACCGAAATCGATGCATTGAGCCAATCTGGTCTTTGGGCAATTACAGTGCCAAAGCAATATGGTGGTGCCGAAGTTTCAAGTCATACAGTTGCTAAAGTGATTGCACTTTTAAGCGGTGCAGATGGTTCAATCGGACAAATTCCACAAAACCATTTCTATGCCTTAGAAGTATTGCGCAATACAGGCATAGAAGCTCAAAAACAACGCTTATATGGTGAAGTGCTAAATGGCACTCGTTTTGGTAATGCACTTGCTGAGTTTAAAACCAAAACTTCAACCCATAAACAAACCAATATCCGTCCTCACGAAAATGGATATTTGATTCAGGGTGAAAAGTTTTACTGCACAGGAAGTTTATTTGCTCACCGTATTCCAACCTTGGTTTTAGATGATGCAGGCCGAGAGTATTTAGCCTTTGTGAAAAGTGGTTCACAAGGATTGAAACTTGTTGATGACTGGTCTGGCTTTGGACAGAAAACCACAGGCAGTGGCACAGTTAAATTTGATCAGGTTTTTGTAGATGCAGATGATGTTATTCCTTTTGATACTGCATTTTTACAACCAACCTTAGTGGGCCCTTTTGCGCAAATTATGCATGCATCAATTGAGGTAGGCATTGCACGTGGAGCCTTTGAAGAAAGCTTGCAAAGAGTGCATCAAGCCCGCCCATGGATTGACTCAAATGTAGAAACTGCAAACCAAGATCCTTTAACGATTTATGAATTAGGACGCATTGCCGTAGATGTACGGGCAAGTGAAGTGTTATTAAAACAGGCAGCTCAATCAATTGATGCCGCAAAAATTGAAACCACACCTGAAAGTATTGCAAAAGCTTCAATTGATGTTGCCAAAGTGCGTGCTCATAGTAGCGATATCGCACTCAAAGCATCGTCTAAGCTGATTGAACTTGCTGGAAGCCGTGGTAGTCAGTCACAAGATGGTCTAGACCGTTTCTGGCGCAATGCACGTGTGCATACGTTGCATGATGCTGCACGATGGAAATATTACTTTATTGGGAACTATGTTCTTAACGGTGTTCTACCACCTCGTCGGGGGACATTGTAATGGCAGATTTTAAAGCGAAAGAAATTTTACTCAATGCTTTTGATATGAACTGTGTTGGACATATCAATCATGGCTTATGGACACATCCACGTGATGAATCACACCGCTTTAATGAACTGAGCTATTGGACAGAACAAGCCAAAACCTTAGAAAGTGGCCTGTTTGATGGCTTGTTTATTGCTGACATTACAGGTGTATATGATGTCTATCAAAATGGTATTGATCTGACTTTAAAAGAGTCCATTCAGCTTCCAAGCCATGACCCATCTACACTCATTTCAGCTATGGCGGCAGTCACTCAAAACTTGAGTTTTGGGGTCACTGTTAATTTGAGTTATGAGCATCCGTATCAATTTGCTCGCCGCTTTGCGAGTCTCGACCATTTAACTCAAGGTCGTATTGGCTGGAACATCGTTACGGGTTATCTAGACAGTGCAGAACGTCTAATTGGTCAAAAGGGTTTAAAAGACCACGATGCTCGCTATGAACAAGCCGAAGAATTTTTAGAGCTTTGCTACAAATATTGGGAAGGTTCATGGGAAAACGATGCAGTAAAAAAAGATAAAGTACAGCGTGTTTTTACAGACCCATCTAAAGTTCACACTATTCATCATCATGGTAAATATTACCAAAGCGAAGGTGTGTTTCAGGTGTCTCCCTCTGTGCAACGCACCCCAACACTGTTTCAAGCAGGTGCTTCACCAAAAGGTACGCAGTTTGCTACTCGCCATGCTGAATGTGTATTTATTGGCGGAGACAAACCCGAAAAAATACGCGAACAAGTGAAAAAAATTCGTGCTCTTGCAGAACAGCAAGGCCGTTCAGCGGATGACATTAAAGTCTTTGTCGGCATAACCGTTGTTGTTGCCGAAACACATGATCTCGCTGTACAAAAACTTAATGAATATCGTCAGTATGCAAGTCCTGAAGCAGGCCTAGCGCACTACGCGAGTTCAACTGGTATCGACTTAAGTAAATTTGCCGACGATGAAGCGATTCCTTACCAAAAAAGTAACAGCATTGTTTCGATTACCGAAAAATTTAAAGAACAGCAAATCACTAAAAATGATTTAAAAGCTCAGCATGTTTTAGGTGGTCGTTATCCGCTCATCGTGGGTAGTGGCGAAGAAGTTGCTGAATACTTAATTCACCTTTTAGATAAGACCGATATTGATGGCTTTAATTTGACACGTACTGTTGCACCTGAGTCTCACCACGACTTTATTCGCTTGGTTATTCCTGAACTACAGCAACGTGGTCGCTATAAAACTGCATATAAAACGGGTTCACTACGGAACAAAATTTTTAATCGCGGCGATCAATTACCAGAACAACACCCTGTTCAAGCATTCCGATGTAGTCCCTATAACAACAGCAAAAACTTAACAAAAATTGAAGAAATAACTGCTTAAATTTGGAGATAGACATGGCTCAAACAGCCTCTAAAAAATGGCTAGGCGTAGGCTTAGTCGTTGTAGTCCTTTTTGTTGCTTTATTCTTTTGGAATAAACACCGTCAAAGTGGCTCAAATGAACTTGTAATTGGTATTAGTCCACCATTTGCAAAAACTTTACAAGCTGCTGCCGATGAAGCAAAGCAACAGGGTTTAAATGTAAAACTGGTCGAATTTTCTGACTGGAACACACCAAACATTACCTTAAATCATGGGGATATTGATGCGAACTTTTTCCAGCATCAACCTTTCTTAGACAATGCAATTAAAGAAACTGGCTTTAAATTAAAGGCATTTGCAGTAGGTGCAGCATCACATGTCGGACTTTATTCAAAGAAATATAAAAGCTTTGATGAATTGCCACAAAATGCACGTGTAGTCATTCCAAATGACCCAGTGAATCAAGGTCGTGCCCTACTACTTTTACAGCAAGCTAAATTAATTACACTTAAAGATTCAAACAACCATTTATCTGCACTCAAAGATGTTGTTTCAAACCCCAAAAACTTGCAATTCATCGAGGTTGAAGGACCACAAACTGCACGTGCAATTGATGATGTTGACTTGGCTTTTGGCTATCCACATTACTTGCGTTTAGCAAAAACAGCTGACCCTGAAAGTGCGCTTCTGCTTGATGACAATACCAATAAACGTTATGCAATTTTGTTTGTAGTACGTGACGACTATCAGGACAAAGGCGAAAAATTAAAGAAATTTGTTGATATTTATCAAAACTCGCCAAAAGTTAAAGCTGTTTTAGATGCTGAGATTGGGCCAAAACTTTGGTTCCCTGGCTGGAAGTAATAAGGAGAATGACGATGGTGAGTTTTGGATCACAAGTTGATTTTTCTCTACCCCATATCAAAATTCGTGGTTTAAATAAGTTTTACCAATCGCAAGGTCAAAAACTGCATGCTTTAAAAGAGATTAACCTTGATATTCCTCAAGGTAAGATTTTAGGCATTATTGGTAAAAGTGGTGCAGGAAAATCTTCATTACTCCGTACTTTAAATGGCTTAGAGCAAGTAAATGCAGGCAGCATTCATATTCATCAACAAAATATTGCTGAATTGAGTCATTCCGAGCTTATTCAAACTCGCCAACGAATTGGAATGATTTTTCAGCATTTCAACTTAATGTCTGCAAAAACTGTTTGGGAAAATGTGGCCTTGCCCTTAAAAGTTTCCAATTACAACAAAGCAGATATCGACCAAAGAGTAAATGAAGTTCTAGCACTTGTAGGCCTTACAGATAAATCCGGTCATTATCCGTCACAACTTTCGGGTGGGCAAAAGCAACGTGTCGGTATTGCACGTGCACTTGTTCACCACCCTGAAATTTTACTTTGTGATGAAGCAACCTCAGCACTCGACCCTGAAAGTACCGCCACTATTTTGGCTTTACTTAAAAAGATTAATCAGGAACTTGGCCTAACGATTGTACTCATCACTCACGAAATGCAGGTCATTCGAGAAGTTTGTGATCAAGTCGTAGTGATTGACCAAGGTGAAATTGTAGAAGCTGGACAAGTCTGGTCAGTATTTTCACGACCAGAGCAACAAATTACTCAAGAATTGTTAAACCTTGAACAGATCAATCTACCTTTTAAAATCACTCCTCTACCCGATGAAGATTCAACTCATATCATTGTAAAACTAAAATATGAAGCAGAGGCTCGTCAAGTACCCGATATACAAGAACTACTTGCTAGATTTAAAGCGTCTGTCAATTTATATCAAAGTCAGGTCGATACCATTCAAGGACATATCATTGGTTCACTTTTATTCGGTATTCCAAACGTAGAAATTGATTTTGCATCCATACGACAAGATGCATCAACTGCTATTGCACAATTTGAGGTACTTGGCTATGCACGACCAGCTCATTGATTTATTAATTACTGGAACTGTAGATACCTTACTCATGGTAGGTGCATCTGCTTTTATTGCTTTTTTAATTGGCTTACCAATTGCCGTCATTTTAGTCAGCACTTCTGAGCACGGCATCCACCCGTCACAAAAGATTAATCAGGCTTTGGGTTGGGTCATTAACATTACTCGCTCTGTGCCTTTTCTTATCTTAATGGTTGCATTCATTCCACTGACTCGCTGGATTGTCGGGACGAGTTACGGCGTTTGGGCAGCCGTTGTTCCATTGACCATTGCGGCAATTCCTTTCTTTGCCCGTATTGCAGAAGTCAGCTTACGCGAAGTCGATCAAGGCTTAATCGAAGCGGCTCAAGCAATGGGTTGTAACCGTAAACAAATTATTTGGCATGTGCTTTTGCCAGAGGCTCTACCAGGTATTGTGGCAGGCTTTACTGTGACTATTGTGACCATGATTAACTCATCTGCGATTGCAGGTGCCATTGGTGCGGGCGGCCTAGGAGACATTGCTTATCGTTATGGTTATCAACGTTTTGATATGCAAATTATGTTGGCTGTGATTTTTGTGCTCATTGTTTTGGTGATGTTAATACAAGCGACAGGTGATGCATTAGCCCAGCAACTTGATAAACGTAAAGTTTAAACGCAATACAACCCTGCTCTAGCCATGACTTTGTCATGGCTTTCATGTAAAATCAGCAACAATTTTTAATTTACACATTTGTGAGTGGTTTTCATGGGTTTTAATTGCGGTATTGTTGGTCTGCCAAACGTAGGGAAATCTACCCTTTTCAATGCATTAACGAAAGCAGCGATTGCAGCGGAAAACTTCCCTTTCTGTACCATTGAACCAAACACAGGTATTGTTCCTGTACCAGATCCACGTTTAGACAAACTTGCTACGATTGTTAAACCACAGCGTATTTTGCCAACTACAATGGAATTTGTGGACATTGCAGGTCTTGTTGCTGGTGCATCAAAAGGTGAAGGCTTAGGTAACCAATTCCTTGCTAACATCCGTGAAACTGATGCGATTGCACATGTTGTACGTTGTTTTGAAGATGAAAATGTAATTCACGTAAATGGTAAAATTGATCCGTTAGATGACATTGCAACTATTAATACTGAACTTGCACTTGCCGATCTTGAAACTGTAGCTAAAGCAATTTTACGTTTAACTAAAGTTGCTAAAGGCGGCGACAAAGAGGCTGTAGCAACTAAAGCAGTTTTAGAGAAAATCCAACCGTTACTTGACGAAGGTAAACCAGCTCGTGCAGCTGATTTGTCTGATGACGAACGTAAATTAGTTCGTGGTTTTGGTTTAATGACTTTAAAACCAACCATGTATATTGCAAACGTTGCTGAAGATGGTTTTGAAAACAACCCACATCTAGATGCAGTTAAAAAACTTGCAAGCGATGAAAACGCAATTGTTGTTCCACTTTGCAACCAAATCGAAGCTGAAATTTCATTATTAGAAGATGAAGATCGTGCTGAGTTCTTAGAAGCAATGGGCATGGAAGAACCAGGCTTAAATGTGGTTATTCGTGCAGGTTATGCGCTTTTAGGTTTACAAACTTATTTCACTGCTGGTGTACAAGAAGTTCGTGCATGGACAGTAAAAGTTGGCGCAACTGCTCCTCAAGCAGCTGGTGTAATTCATACTGACTTCGAAAAAGGCTTTATCCGTGCTGAAGTTGTTGCATATGATGACTTCGTACAATACAACGGTGAAAACGGCGCTAAAGAAGCTGGTAAATGGCGTTTAGAAGGTAAAACTTACGTTGTTCAAGACGGCGATGTAATGCACTTCCGTTTTAACGTTTAAGTTTAAAGCTTAAGAAAAAGCCCCATTATGTTGGGGCTTTTTTTATTGTTAATGGCTAAGATCCATTGCCTCTCGTTTACTACGTGCCTCTTGTAAAATACGCGCATGTAAAGGTTTTCTAAAACCCAGCATAAAAATAAATTCGGCCAATACAAATAGTGGCCCTATCGCAAGTCCAATCACATCATCAACAAAAGCAGGTTTTTTCTTTTCGAAATAATGTCCAACAAACTGAAAGACCCAACCTACCACAAAGAAACCAATACTTGCAGACAACCATGCTCCTAAAGATAGTTGGGCAATTTGGCTCGCGAGTGGATACACAGCGACTAAAATAATGAGCATGAGTAAACCAAATACTTTATCTAAAATAAAATAATAAATCGTACTAGCTGCAATCAACACCATGGCTAAAGTCAGTTTAAAACTACTTATATCAATCCCAGCTCTCTCAGTTAAACATAAAATTGAAAACACGATGAGTGGGATACCCACAAAATGCGTCAAAATATTTTTATGATTTAAATGATAAGCCGCATATTGGCTAAGTTTCTGCTCCAGATTTGACATGAGTTATTCCCTATTCATCCATCTATAGTCATACTGTACAAATAAAGAAAGCTTAAAGTTGTCAGCTATTTGACAAAGTAATAATTTTTTTCATGGATGGGCTGACATTGGACCTTGTTTATATTAACCGATTAAAAGAAAACACATGGTTTAGTGTGCTTCCAGAAGCATTCCAAGATTTTATTTTAGAACATGGCAAACAAATCACCTTTGAAAAAAACAGCTATGTTTTTCGTGCACAAGATGAATTTAATGGCATTTATACCGTACTTGAAGGCTCAATTAGCTTAGGTTACGTCGATGTAAATGGTAATGAAGCATTATCTGCAATTGCAGAACCAATTATGTGGTTTGGTGAAATATCACTGATTGATCATGAACCACGCTCCCACGATGCAATTGCTTTGAAAAAAAGTACAGTTTTACATATCCCAGCAAAACCGTTAAATGAGCTACTCAAGGACAATCCATATTATTGGTACTATTTCGCACGCTTAACCAGCCAAAAACTCAGGTACGTTTTCTTAGAACAAATTGCGATACAAACACGTAATATTTCTCAAAGACTTGCCCAACGTCTTCTATTTATTTTGGAGGGCTATGGTAACCATGTTATTATTCACGAAAGAGAAATTCATATTTCTCAAGAACAATTAGCCAATATGTTAACGATTTCCCGACAAACGGTTAATCATGAATTAAGCCTATTAGAAAAACAAAATATTATTAAAATTGCGTTTAGAAAAATTAAAATTTTAGATATCAAAAAGCTAAATTTGATTGCAAAATCCTATATATAACTGCTCAACAAACAACCATATAATAAAAACTTAAAATTAAATTAAAAAATCAGATAACACTGCAAAATAAAACATTGTTCAAACTCTATTTCACAAAATAAGTATTCCAAAACAGAAATTTTCATTTTACACTCAAGCTGAGCAATAATACTCAACAAGGCGCTGATTATCATGAAAAAATTATCAACAATTCTTACAGCAGGCGTATTGGCAATGTTAAGTGTTTCGGCATTTGCATGTCCAAAGGGAACTCAACTCCAAGGAGGAACAGGACCACATCATAAAGGTGGTAAATGTGTTGCTGTAAGTGGTAAAACTACTGCTCAAAAAGCAAAAAAAGAAGCTAAAAAAGATATGAATGAGCAGAAACATGCTGCAATGACTAGCGCAACTCACGCTAAACAAGAAGCAAATCAAGCTACTCATCAAATGAAACAAGATGCTGTAAAAACTACAAACTCCGCTAAAACTGCGACAAAACCATAATTAATATTGATTAATTTATGGGTTAAAAATAAAAAAGCGAGATTCAAAATCTCGCTTTTTTTATATCCAGAGATTTTATTTAGGAGAGGTATTTCCTAAATTTGGATTATTAATTGCGTCTTTACACTGAGCTTTATCACGTTCATAGTCAACTTGTTTTTGAGCAACAGAAGCTGTATTTTCCAAAGTTTCACGCGCCCATACATCTAAACTCGTTAAGGCTTTACGGCAAAGTGCATATTTCCCTTCTGTAACGGAGTCTGTCATTTTAACGTTGATACGCCAATCTGTACTCAACTGACGTAGTGGTTTACGAACGTTATCATTTATTTGACTGAGCTGTTTTTCATAGACCAGATGTTCAACACTGTTAATTAATGTCCATGCTTTTTGCGCATAGACCGTTGCATCATTAGTTAATTTCGGCGCTGGTTTAATTTCAACTTTTTGGCCAGCATTCTGATTCCCACTATCACAGCCTTGCAATATAAATACGCTCGCACTCAAAATGGTGATATAAACTAAACGAGTCTTTGACTTGAACATATCAAACTGCCGAATTAAACATTTCGGCACTATGCTATTAAATTCGGCTACAATACTCAATCTTTCAAGTTTTTATAATTGTTTTCTTGCCAAGGTGCATCGTGTCAAATCAACAACAGATGGCTGCTCAAACAGCAACTTTTTGGCAAGGTGCCAAAGACAGTCAAGCCATCGTACTCACCTATTTACCTGTTTCTTTTGCTTTTGGCGTTTCTGCATCTCAATTTGGTTTTAGTCCGTGGGAAGCTTTTTTTCTTTCTTGCTCAATGTATGCCGGAGCTAGTCAATTTCTAGTTGTTGCACTTTTAGCAAGTGGTTCGTCTATTTGGTTAACCGCCCTTACTGTTATTGCACTTGATATACGTCATGTACTTTATGGACCAGCGCTCTACAACCTGATTCCAAATAAATTGAACTTAAAAAAGACAGCTGTTTGGGCTTGGGGGCTTACAGATGAAGTTTTTGCAAGCGGAATGATTCAGCTTTCGCAGCGTAAGCAGCAGTGGTCCGAATCTTGGATGTTAGGTTTAAGTCTATTCAGCTGGATGTCTTGGGCAACTGGCTCATTATTAGGTGGGTTATTTGCAGATCAAGTCTCTCATCTTCCAAAGTTTTTACAAGCAGCCCTAGACTTTTTACTGCCTGCTCTATTTTTAAGTTTTCTATTAGCCGCTTTTGAGCGAAAACATACTCTGGTCGTCGGTGTATCCTTAGTCGTTTCAGCTTTGGCGTGTTATTGGATTAATTTATCTGCTGCTATTTTTATCGGTATTTTTTCAGGCATTTTAGCAGGCCTCTTTAAACATTATGTGCTGAAAGAATTTGATGAGATTGGGGCTTAAGATGAACCTAGAAATTATTTTGGTGGGAATTATTGTTGGCATTGCCAATTTTGCTTCACGCTTTGGGCCATTTTTCGTTATACAAAAACTACAAGGTACACAGCAAAGACGTGGCTCAATCTGGTTAAAAATTGCTTTGGGTAGTATCGGTATTTCTGCAATTAGCGCTATGCTTGTCGTTGCGACCCTTCCACCTTTACTAAAAAATCCCAATAAGAGTTTTGCAATGCTTATGGGTTTTCTAGTTTTAGCAGGTCTTTATTTTAAATTTAAGAAAATTGTTCCAGCAACGTTAACTGCCGCAATTGTTTATGGCTTGATCTATACTTATTTACCATTATAAATAGATAAACCTATCATCTTTATATAATATAGAAACGCTAGAAGTGATTAATAATAACTTCTAGCATATAAAACTCATTTTTGAAATTTATTAAAAGATAACACCATCTAGCGATTAGAGATAAAAATGTCACAAGTTAAAATTTATGCAAATGAACAAACGATCATGCAGTATCGAGAACTACTTTCTCATGCTATTCATCAGGCGCTTATTGAAGAGTTGAAATATCCAATCGAGAAAAGATTTCAACGTTTTATAAGCCTTAAACCAGAAAACTTTATCTATCCATCTGATCGAAGCCAACACTACGTTATTATTGAGCTTTCAATGTTCACAGGACGAAGTACTGAAGCCAAGAAAAGATTAATCCAGACTCTATTTCATCATATTGAACAACATTGCCGAATTGCTCCACAGGACATTGAAATCACTATTTTTGAATCACCTCGAGAAAATTGGGGCATCCGTGGTCAAAACGCTGATGAGTTACGTCTAAACTATCAAATTAATGTTTAAATAAATGCCCACTTCATTGTCTGACAAAATTAATGTTTTTATGCGTTATAAGGCTTAACTCCACCATAAGTTCTGCTATGCTTAAAAAAATAATTTTGTCAGGATGATTCGCATGAGCGTGACACTCGGAACCCCACTTCAATCTTCGGCATTTAAAGTTTTATTGTTAGGTTCAGGAGAGCTTGGCAAAGAAGTTGTAATTTCTCTACAACGCCTTGGTGTAGAAGTACATGCAGCCGACCGTTATGATCACGCACCAGCTATGCAAGTTGCACATTTTTCTTATGTGTTAAATATGGCCGATCCATCTCAATTAAAACAACTCATTGAAAAAATTAAACCGAATTTAATTGTCCCAGAAATTGAAGCCATTGCCACAGAAGTTTTGCTTGAAATTGAAGCGAGCAAAACTGCAACTGTTATTCCTTCAGCAAAAGCTGTAAACCTGACCATGAACCGTGAAGGTATTCGTCGTCTAGCGGCTGAAGAGCTGGGTCTACCTACTTCTGCTTATCGCTTTGCTAACTCTCTAGAAAGCTTCCGCGCAGCTTGTGATGATATTGGTTATCCTAACTTTGTAAAACCTGTGATGTCTTCTTCTGGTAAAGGTCAGTCTCGTGTAAAAAGTTTCGATGAAGTCGATGCAGCATGGGAATATGCGATGCAAGGTGGCCGAGTTAACCAAGGCACTGTCATCATTGAATCTCAAATTGACTTTGATTTTGAAATTACCTTACTTACCGTTCGTGCTAAAAATCCTGAAACTGGTGAAGTTGAAACTCACTACTGTGACCCAATTGGTCACCGCCAAGATGCTGGTGATTATGTTGAAAGCTGGCAACCTCAACCCATGACCGCTGCTGCTCTTGAAGAAGCAAAACGAATCGCGAATAAAGTGACCATAGCACTTGGTGGCTGTGGTATTTTTGGTGTAGAACTGTTTATTAAAGGCGATAAAGTTTGGTTTAGTGAAGTCTCACCTCGCCCGCATGATACAGGACTCGTAACTTTAGCATCGCAGTTTCAAAGTGAATTTGAACTTCATGCACGTGCTATTTTAGGTTTACCTGTAAATACAGCACGGCACAGTGTTGCCGCAAGCGCCGTAATTTATGCTGGAGTAGATGCTAATAATTTAAGTTATAGCAATCTAAATGTAGCGCTAGCTCATCCAGATACTGACTTACGCTTATTTGGTAAACCAGAAGGTTTCAAACGCCGTCGTATGGGTGTAGCAACTGCACGTGCTGAAAATACTGATCTTGCTCGTACTTTAGCAAAAGAAACTGCTGATCAAGTTATCGTTCAAACAAATTCTTAATTTTTACTTTTTGGTAGACCCATTTTCATGATCAATACATCGCCGTTGTTGAACTATGTCTCAAGTCATCATGATATTAAAGCCATTAATCAATGGCGAACGGATGTAGAAAAACAATTGCAAGATTCATATGAAAATGGGCAATCTATTCGTGACATCATTAAAGCCCGTTCAGATTTAGTGGATGAAGCACTCATCTTTTTATGGAAACATGCTGAACTGGATCAGACAGGTCTAGGGCTTTTTGCTGTAGGCGGCTATGGGCGTCGTGAAATGTTGCCCTATTCCGACGTCGACATCATGATTTTGTCCGAACATGAAATTAGTGAAGAAAATGAAAAGCGTATTTCTACCTTTATTTCTTCATTATGGGATGTTGGTAATTTCAAACCAGGTATAAGTGTTCGAACTATTCAAAGCTGTGTTGAGCAAGCTGCTACCGATTTAACCGTTGCCACGACCTTAATTGAAGCTCGTTTAATCACAGGTAATACTCAACTTGCGAAATGGCCGCGTCGTATTGTTTCCCAGACATGGACAGATAAAACATTTTATGACGCAAAAATGGCAGAACAAGCCAAGCGTTATCACCAGCACAACAATACCGAAAGTAATTTAGAACCAGATATTAAAAATGCTCCGGGCGGTATTCGTGATATTAACCAAATTGGCTGGATTGCTAAGCGTCACTTCCGTGTAAATCGTATTTATGACTTAGTACATTTAGGTTTCATTTCAGAATTTGAGCTAGGTGTTTTAGAAGAAGCAGAAAATTTTCTTTGGGAAATTCGCCACCATTTGCACCGTTTAGCCAAACGTGATGAAAACCGTTTACTCTTCGACCATCAAAGAGAAATTGCCGCTCAATTTGGATATGCTCGTCAAGAAGGCCAGCCGGTAAACTACGGTGTCGAGCAATTCATGAAGCGTTATTATCGTACAGCTCAACAGGTTTCAACACTAAATGAAATGTTACTGGCATATTTTAGCGAATCAGTGATTACCCCTCGACTCCCCAACTACGAACGTAAAATTGAAGTGATTAATGACCACTTTAAAATTGTCGATAATAAACTTGCTGTACAACACCATAAAATATTCGCAGAGCATCCAAGTGCTATTTTAGAGTTATTCTATATTTTAGCGAATCGACCTGATATTGAAGGTATTCGTGCTCGTACTTTGCGCTTACTCATTCTCGCAGCGAAAAGAATTAACCAAAGCTATCGTAATAATCCAGAAAACCAAGCACTGTTTATGTCAATCATTCGCTCCCCCTATCGTCTATACGACACTTTGGTTGCGATGAAGCGTTATGGTGTTTTAGGAAACTATATTCCTGCTTTTGGTCAAATTATGGGTCTTATGCAATATGACCTGTTCCACATTTATACAGTCGATGCCCATACACTATTATTACTGCGTAACTTAAACCGTTTTAGAGAACCTGAGTTTGCCAAAGAATTTCCAGTAGTAAGTTCAGTTTTCCAACGCCTTGCTCGTCAAGATATCGTATTTATTGCTGCGTTATTCCATGACATCGCAAAAGGCCGCGGTGGTGACCATAGCGAACTGGGTGCAGAAGATGCGATCGAGTTTGGCCGCGCGCATGGTTTCACAGAGCGTGAATGCAAGTTAATTGCATGGCTTATTCAAAACCATTTACTCATGTCTTTAACAGCCCAGAAAAAAGATATTTCTGACCCTGATGTCGTGAAAGATTTTGCAGAAAAACTTGGCGATATGGAGCATCTTGATTACCTATATACATTAACGGTTGCAGATATTAATGCGACCAATCCAAAACTTTGGAATACATGGCGTGCATCACTCATGCGTCAGCTTTATACGCATGCTCGTGATGTAATTCGTACAGGTTTAGGTCGTCCTGTCGATTATCAAATGCTGATTGAAGACACCAAATTTGCAGCAAGTGAATTACTGGTAAATAACTTTTCATTGGCAGATGTCGAAAAAGTATGGCAAGAACTAGGGGATGAATATTTCATTAAAGAATCGGCGGATGAAATTGCATGGCATACTCAAGCAATTTTGAAACACGGTGATAATCCTGAGCCACTAGTACTTCTACGTGCACACCGTAAAGCAGCACAAGATGCGGTACAAATCTTTATTTATACACGCGATCAACCAAACCTGTTTGCCACCACTGTGGCCGTTTTGGATCGCATGAATTTAGACGTTCAGGATGCCAAAATTATTACAGCAAGTACAGCATTTAGCTTGGATACCTATGTTGTACTTGATCGTTTCGGTACATTGCTTACTGACCCAGAACGTGAAGAAACTGTTAAAAATGCATTAGTAAAAGCACTTAGTCAGTCAGATCAATACCCAGGACTTATGCAACGCCGTATTCCACGTCAATTACGTCACTTTGATATTGAAAACACAGTTGACGTTACATTGAATGAAGCTTTACAGCAAAATATGGTCGAAATTTCAACACTTGACCATCCTGGCCTACTTGCACGTGTAGGTGGTTTATTTATGATGCAAGGTTTAGATATCCATTCAGCCAGAATTGCAACTTTAGGTGAACGTGCAGAAGATATTTTCTTTGTCACCAAAAAAGATGGAAAACCGCTGAATAACGAAGAGGTCAAACTCTTCTCGGAAAAACTGAAAGCCGCATTAGATGAAGCATCTAATCAAATTTGTCAGCATTGAAACTCAACTACTTGGTAACTGTTTAATGAACTCTAGCTTGTCGTTATTACATCCGTATCCATTTGAAAAGTTAAATCAACTTTTTAAGGATACTACTCCCGCTAACCTTCCCTTGATTCCTCTATCAATTGGCGAACCTAAGCACCCAGCACCCGAGTTTGTTAAACAGGCCATTATTGATAACTTTAACCATCTATCAACTTATCCAAACAGCAAAGGCTTACCTGAACTTCGCCAAAGCATTGCAGATTGGCTAACTAAGCGCTTTAAACTGAACAGCATTACTGCTGAAAACCATATTTTACCTGTATCTGGTACGCGTGAAGGTATTTTCTCTTTTGTTCAGGCTTTAATTAATCGTGAAGACGCGCCGTATGTGGTAATGCCAAATCCTTTTTATCAAATTTATGAAGGCGCAGCATTACTTGCTGGTGCAAAGCCATATTTCATTAATTGCACAGAAGAAAATGGCTACTTAGGCGATTTTGATGCGGTTCCTGCCGAAGTATGGGAAAAGACAGCTCTTCTTTTTGTATGCACACCGGGTAACCCAACAGGTACGGTACTTTCTAAAGAACAGTTTAAAGAATTGATTGCCTTATCTGATCAATATAATTTTGTTATTGCTTCTGATGAATGTTATTCAGAGCTTTGGTTTGACCAAGCCCCTACAGGTTTATTAGAAGTTTGTGCTGAACTTGGACGAGATGACTACAAAAACTGTATCGTATTCCACTCACTTTCAAAGCGTTCAAACTTACCAGGTATGCGCTCAGGTTTTGTAGCCGGTGATGCCGCTTTATTAAAACCATATTTGCAATACCGCACTTATCATGGTGCAGCAATGCCAGTACAGCACCAACTTGCTTCAATTGCAGCATGGAATGACGAAAACCATGTTGAAGAAAACCGTAAGCAATATCGCGCAAAATTTGACTTATTCCAAACAGAATTAGGTCACTTATTACCTCTGCAAAAACCTGATGCTGGTTTTTATTATTGGTTAAAAGTTGATAATGATGAAACTTTTGCCAAGATGCTCATGGAAAAAGCTCATATTAAGGTTTTACCGGGTCGTTATCTATCTCGTGATACTGAGCAAGGTAACCCAGGCGCCAACCATGTACGTATGGCTTTAGTGGCAGATTTAGCGCAATGTGAAGAAGTGGTTAAGCGTTTAAAAACGATTCTTTAAGCCTCTTCTTACCAGTTGTATAGTCTTAACGATTAAGACTGTACAACTGAGCTATACACTATTTATATGTAATCAAAAGTACAGCAAAAATAACAAAAGCAACACCAGAGCAATAGTACAAACCCGTCGCAGAACGCTTAATTTTGTCTAAAACCTGCCCCTGAGCAAGTAGTCCAACCAATAAAATATTCCAAGCTAGAACCACGCCGACCATCCACGTACTCACAAGCAGTTTTTGACTTAGACTAAACTTATATTGTATGAGTAGCATCAAACTACTATAAAACATAATATTTTTGGGATTTAGAAGACTAGACTGGACACCTAACATTAAACTTTTAATTTTATTTTGCTTAACTTTTGCTTGATCACTTAGATTATTTTCTCCAGTTGAGAATGATAAAACACTAGATCTGGCTGCATTAAAACAAAGAAAACTCAAATAAGCCAAATAAGCTGCACCAAGCCATTTAAACAGTGTAAGGATGGTGCTACTCAAATCTCCGAGCAGCATAAAACCAAACAAACACGCACCTAGAATTAATGCATTTCCTAAAGTGACTCCCAGAACAACACCATAGGTATAATGGCGCCCTTTTTGCAAAAGGCTAGTGAGTATGAGAAAGAAATCTGGACCCGGTGATAACAACGCTACAAAGTGAGTAAATGCAATAATTAAAAAAACTTCCATAACAACTTCATCTCTAAGACAATCTAGTAAATCTTAGAAATGGAAGCTCATTATTTCTTGTAAATTATTGCGCGGCTGCAAGTTGGAACTGTCGAGGAGTAACACCTGTATATGCTTTAAATGCTTTATGAAAATGACTTTGATCACTAAAACCTAAATTGACAGCAAGCTCTACGAGTGAGATTCCTTGTTTGAGCGATTCTCGAGCTTGGTTAATCTTTAAGTTTATTTGAAAGGCGTGTGGTGTTAGGCCAACATTTGCTTTAAATAGACGAATAATTGCGTATCGGCTCAGACCAACCTGCTGGGCAAGCTCTTCTAATGAAATAAAATTTTCAGAGGAAATAATCACATTAACCAAATTTAGAAAATCTTTATATAAGTACTCAGACTTTTGTATTTCTTCTAAAATAAAATGCGGCAACAACACATGTATGAGACAATGAAGAAGCGATTGTTCTTTTTCAAAAATTAGCTTTTCTGAATCAAATAAGATCTCATTCATTTCAGTAAAAGCTTGATATAAAGATTCATCTTTTACAATGAGCGGCTTATGCCGTGGTAGATGTAAATCAAAACCTTGTTCTTGAAATTCTAAATATAATTGACTTAACCATGATACATCTAGATGCAGCATTTGGTAACTCCAAGCCTCATTTGGCTTAGGATTACAAGAATGCTCAATATGTGCAGGCACAATAACTAAAGTACCCGCAGAGATCTCTTGTGCAATGCCAAAAGAACTTTGAAAAACGCTATTCCCTTCATCGATAGCCCCAATTGAAAATGTTGGATGGCTATGAGACTTATAACATGTTCGGCTAAAACAAGATCTCCTGGTCTCAACATAAGGCATTCGCCTATCTTGCCAAAACTCGAAAGTTTGAGGAATAGCGTTCATTGAGTTGATTAGCCCGCTAATGCTTTTTCAATGTCAGCTTCTAATGTTTCAGGTTTGGTTGTAGGCGCATAACGATTTAAGACTGAACCATCTTTACCGACCAAAAACTTGGTAAAGTTCCATTTAATACTACTGCTGCCTAAAATTCCTTTTGCTTCACGTGTTAAATATCTAAAAATCACATGAGCTTCTGGTCCCTTTACATCTACTTTCGCAAACATAGGGAATTTCACCCCATAATTTCGCTGACAAAAAGTACCTATCTCTTTATTACTTCCTGGATCTTGCCCACCAAACTGGTTGCAGGGAAATCCTAAAACTTCCAATCCTTGATCTTTATATTTTTCATAAAGTTTTTCGAGGCCCGCAAATTGTGGAGTAAAACCACATTTACTTGCAGTATTCACAATTAATAAAACTTTACCTTTGTAATCAGCAAATTGTTTAACTTCACCCTCTAACAATTCAGCTTCAAACTGATAAATGTTACTCATGGATAGGTTTCCTCATCATTTTTTTCTTGTGTTTTAAGTTGTAATGATGCCGAGTTCACACAATAGCGCAAACCAGTCGGCTGTGGCCCATCTTCAAAAACATGCCCAAGATGAGCTTCGCAATCATGACAAACAATTTCTGTTCTGACCATACCATGCGTCGAATCTTCATGTTCTTCAATGATAGTTCCATTTACTGGGCGAAAGAAACTTGGCCAACCACAACCGCTATCATATTTTGCATCTGACGAAAACAATTCCGCGCCACAGCAACGACAAACATAAGTACCATGTTGTTTAGTATTCCAGTATTGCCCCGTAAAAGCTGGTTCAGTGCCCTTTTGTCGTGTTATCCGATATTCTTCTGGTGATAACTCTCTTTGCCATTCCCGGTCTGTTTTATTAACTTTTCCCATGAGTTGCACCTTTTATTCTGATGTAAACATAAATCGTGTTTTATATTTACGCCATTCATCAAAAAAACACTAGTCTCTGAACGTAAAATTTGTTGGATTTTAAACATCTAAGCAATAGAAAGCAAAAAGTAAGCAAAATAAAAAATAAAAGTAAGCATATTTCTTCATTAATCTCTTTTAAGGAAGCAAAGATGGTGCTATTCTTATTTGGCACGGTTGTATAGGACAAAACATGTCTCAGAAAAAAAGTGTGCTTTTCCAGCAACTATTACCAGTTATCAAACAATATCAACAATCGGGTTTTACCCACGAAAAAATTGTTGAATTACTAAAGGATCAACACGATCTGAATTTGGTAACAGTTAAAACATTTAAAAGTTATTTATACCGATATGCGAAAGTGAATCCAGCTATGTCTAAAAATACTGCTACTCTCCAATCCATGCCAACTTCTCGAGAAATTAAAAAATCATCGAAGCTTGAGCATGTTTGTTATGACATTCGCGGACCTGTATTACGAGCCGCCAATGAAATGGAAGAGCAAGGACATAAAATCATCAAGCTAAATATCGGCAACCCTGCACCATTTGGTTTTGAAGCTCCACAAGAAATTATTAATGACGTTGCTTTAAACTTACCAAATGCGATTGGTTATGTTGATTCCAAGGGTATCTTCCCTGCTCGTAAAGCAATCTGTCAGTACTACCAACAAAAAGGTATTCTAAATATGCACGTTAATGACGTGTATGTTGGTAATGGTGTATCTGAGCTCATTGTGATGGCTATGCAAGGTCTGCTTGATGATGGCGATGAAATGCTAATTCCAATGCCAGATTATCCGCTTTGGACAGCAGCAGTTAACCTTTCAGGCGGTACTGCCATTCACTATAAATGTGATGAAGAAAACAGTTGGTATCCCGACATCGCCGATATTGAAAGTAAGATTACTCCGAATACACGCGGTATTGTAATTATCAATCCGAACAATCCAACTGGCTCGGTATATCCACGTCATGTGCTTGAACAAATTGTAGTGCTTGCCAAGAAATATGACCTGATTTTATTTGCTGATGAAATTTACGATAAAATTATTTATGACGGAATTGAACATGTTTCAGTTGCCTCTTTAGCCGGTGATCAATTATGTATTTCTTTCAACGGCTTATCAAAAGCATATCGTATTGCAGGTTTCCGTTCAGGCTGGATGGCAATCACAGGTGATAGAAGCCGTGCATTAGATTATATTGAAGGCCTAGATATGTTAGCTTCAATGCGTCTATGTGCAAACGTACAAGCTCAATATGCAATCCAGACTGCACTTGGTGGTTATCAGTCTATTAATGATTTGATCCGCCCTGGTGGTCGTTTATATGAACAGCGCAATATCGCATGGGAAATGTTAAATGAAATTCCAGGGGTAAGCTGCGTTAAACCAGAAGGTGCTATGTATTGCTTCCCACGACTTGATCCTAATATTTATCCAATCGAAGACGATGAAAAATTAATGTTAGATTTGCTTCGTGCCGAAAAAGTACTTTTAGTACAAGGTACAGGTTTTAACTGGCCAACACCGGATCATTTCCGTGTAGTTTTCTTACCAGCAGAAAATGAATTACGCGAAGCAATTGGTCGATTAGGTCGTTTCTTAGCAAATCGTCGTTAAAAATTTGCATAATAAAAAAGCATCTTAAATAGGTGCTTTTTTTATTTTTATATTATCCAACAGTTTATTAATACGCTTACCTTACAGATTACAAAATACATTAAAACTCAAACACTACTTATTGATTTTTAATTATTTTTAGCAAAATCAATAATGATTTCAATTTTTAAGTAACATGATCCATATTTTTTACCACTTGTTTAAATTACTCTATTTATCATTTATTTCATCTCCAGTTATTATGCAAAAAATGCATGAGTCTATATTTTTTTGCATTTCACACTGCTTCAAAATCGAGCAACAATCCCTTTCCATAACAACATCACCATATTCGATTCGGTTAATACTAATGCAGATTTAGGAAGATAAAATCAGTTAAAGGACCGAACTGAACTTACAAGGAAAGCTTTCAATCATCTCTAGCCCATCTAAAAGATGATTGAATCAAATGGATAGAGGTTCATATGAAGCAAAAGAAATTGCTCAAGTATATTGTGGTTGCTATTTTACTAGGTGTATTGACGGGTTGGATCTGTCATCACTTCTTTAATGTCGATGAGCAACTGAAGCAAATCGCTTCTTATTTTAATATTGTCACAGATATCTTTTTACGTCTCATCAAAATGATTATTGCTCCATTGGTATTTGCCACAATTGTCTCAGGCATTGCGTCAATGGGCAAATCAACTTCTATCGGTAGCATCACACTTAAATCAATGACTTGGTTCATTACCGCTTCTTTTGTATCACTTGCAATCGGTATGGGCTTAGCCAATTTTTTCCAGCCTGGTGCAGCGTTAAATTTAGCATTACCGACAGCTCAACAACTCAGTAGCGCCTCTCTCCCAGCGACTACTGGTTTTACATTACAGTCATTCTTAAGCCACGTATTCCCGCGCAGTATTGCTGAAGCAATGGCCAATAATGATATTTTACAAGTACTTGTTTTTGCAATTTTCTTTGGTTCAGCACTTGCTTTTGTAAATCAGGGAAAAGAACAAGACTCAGTTATTATTCGTCTAACTGAAGAACTCAGTAAAATCATGTTCCGTATTACTGATTACGTCATGATGTTCGCACCCTTAGCAGTTTTTGCAGCGATTGCATCAGCAATTACGGTACAGGGTTTAGGCTTGATTATTGACTACGGCATTTTAATTGCAGAGTTCTACTTCGGTCTTTTATTACTTTGGGTTGTTTTCTTCTCGGTTGGCGCAATCGTGCTCAAAAAGGATATCTTACGTTTAGGCAAATTAATTCGCGAACCTGTAACGCTTGCTTTTGCCACAGCTTCAAGTGAATCAGCATATCCAAAAGTGATGGATGCCCTAAATAAATTTGGCGTACCTAAAAAAGTAACCAGTTTTGTTTTACCTTTGGGCTATTCATTTAACCTTGATGGTTCAATGATGTATACCACTTTTGCCGTACTCTTTATTGCTCAGGCCTACCATATCGATCTTAGCTTCACTCAACAAATCTTAATTCTGTTAACTCTTATGGTGACAAGTAAAGGTATTGCGGGTGTTTCACGAGCTTCTATCGTGGTTATTTCAGCAACACTTACCATGTTCCATTTACCTGAAGCTGGCATTCTATTACTGCTCGGTATTGATCAATTCCTTGATATGGGTCGAACCGCTACAAATGTGGTAGGTAATAGTATTGCTACTGCCGTAGTGGCAAAACTTGAAGGTGAAAAAGTAGCTGATATTGAAGAATCACCAGAGCCTGCATTAATTAAAACAACACAAGAACAAACGATCGCTTAAGTTTCTTTTCTCTCCCACTCTCCCAACTCAAGAGCAATTTTATATGACCAATAAAATTGCTCTTTTTTTTATTCTAAAACTAAATAATAAAACTTTATCTATATTTCTCTATTAAATAATACACTCAATTAACCAACCTCAACGTCTATTAAATTTTTTAAAAGCAAACCTTAAAAACAGAATAAAAATTACACAAATAAAAATTATTTCATTAAAAATAAATATCAATTGTCTAAATTTTAATTCACTTTATTGGTGATTATTTATATTAAATTATTAAAAATATTATTTAGTTTATCTATAAAAAATATCATTTATTATTTTATTTAATTATTTCAATATAAATCAAATATATAAAAACACCAAAAGGTAAATAAAAACCCGTTCAAGACCATTATTTTTTATTTTTATAAAGATAAAAAAATCATTTGTTCTCCTTATATTAAAAAGTAAAAAAATCGGGATAAATTAGAAAAACTTAATAGATTTTTTATTTTATTCATGATATTTATTAGCGCTGAATAAAAGCAATGACTAAATGATTGTTGTTGAAACAAATTGCTATTCAGGGATGCTTCTTATTCAAACAAGTTACGAATATGTTTTACATGGTATGTATTTTGCTTAGGAAAAGCAGACATATTCGACAAACTTTTACTTCGTCACTTCATAAGGATATTTTCGATGTTGACTAAAACTGTTAAATCTTTAGGTTTAGCGATGGGCTTATTAGCCTGCTCTCTCCCACTTTACGCAAAAAATAATGTTGTTGTTGTTGCTACTGGCGGTACCATCGCAGGTGCTGGTGCAAGCTCAGCAAATAGTGCAACGTATACAGCAGCAAAAGTTCCAGTAGATGCTTTAATCAATGCAGTTCCACAAATCAAAGATTTAGCGAATGTCACTGGTATTCAAGCATTACAGGTCGCTTCTGAGAGTATTACTGACAAGGAATTATTACAAATTGCTCGTCAAGTAAATGATCTGGTTAAAAAGCCATCTGTTAATGGTGTCGTAATTACTCACGGTACAGATACTTTAGAAGAAACAGCATTTTTCTTAAATTTGGTTGTTCATACTGATAAACCGATTGTGCTTGTCGGTTCAATGCGTCCTTCAACTGCTCTTTCAGCAGATGGTCCACTTAACCTCTATAGTGCAGTTGCTTTAGCAGCTTCTGATGAAGCAAAAAATAAAGGCGTTATGGTTCTTATGAACGACTCTATTTTTGCTGCGCGTGATGTAACTAAAGGTATTAACATCCATACCAATGCTTTTGTAAGCCAATGGGGAGCTTTAGGTACATTAGTTGAAGGTAAGCCATACTGGTTCAGACAATCTGTAAAACGTCATACCAATGCTTCAGAATTTAATATTGAAAATATTAAAGGTGATGCACTTCCAATGGTACAAATCGTTTACGGTTCAGATTCCATGCTTCCAGATGCTTATGAAGCATATGCAAAAGCTGGTGCTAAAGCGATTATTCATGCAGGAACTGGTAATGGTTCTGTTGCGAGCTACATCGTTCCAACTTTACAAAAACTTCATGATAAAGACGGAATTCAAATTATCCGCTCATCACGCGTTCCACAAGGTTTTGTTTTACGTGATGCTGAACAACCTGACTCTAAATATGGTTGGGTAGCAGCTCATGACTTAAACCCTCAAAAATCGCGTCTTCTTGCAGCATTAGCTCTTACTAAGACTAATGATGCCAAAGAAATTCAACGTATGTTCTGGCAGTACTAAGTTTCTCGACCAGTCCAAATAATTTTGGGCTGGTTCTCTCCCCCTGTCTCAATGCTCTCCTTTAAAATACAGACCATATTTGATCAATCTTTCACTTTAATGTTCTAAACATTTGCCTAAATACTAAAATCCATAACAGTTTGCCAAAATATTAAGCATTTCCTTTGAACTTTGCATGCTAAACTATGCTGCGGTCGTATTAAGGATTGGTTTATGCAGTTTGTTCATCTCGGTATTTATACAGAATTTTCGATTACAGAGTCGATTGTTCGCATACCCGACTTGGTCAAGGCTGCTGTAAAAGATGAAATGCCAGCTCTGGCAATTACAGATTTATCTAACCTTCACGCTGCGGTAAAGTTTTATAACTCTTGCCTTAAAAAAGGTATTAAACCTATTTTAGGCAGTACTATCCGCCTTAATGATGCTCAACATCGAGCAACATTACTTGCAATGAGTAATGTAGGTTGGAAAAGCCTGACCGAAATCGTTTCACGCGGTTTTATTGAAGGCCAACAACTTAGTATTCCATGTGTACAAAAAGAATGGGTACTCGAACAGCATCAAGATATTATTGTTTTACTTGGTCAACATAGTGATGTTGGTCAGATGCTTTGCTCATCTAACCCACAAAAAGCCGAACCTTTACTTGAAGAATGGATCGAAAAGTTTGGTAATCGTGTTTATCTTGCTTTAACACGTACTAATCGCCCAGGCGAAGAAGACTTTATTCAAGAAGCTGCTAAGCTTGCTGCCCAATATAATGTTGGTGTGGTTGCACATAATGATGTGCACTTTGTAGAAAAAGAAGATTTTGAAGCACACGAAGCACGTGTTTGTATTGCTGATGGTTATGTATTAGCAGATGATCGTCGTCCACGCTTATATAGTACTGAACAACACTTTAAAACCTCCGATGAAATGATCGAATTGTTCTCGGATATCCCAAGTGCTATCAAAAACACCTACAATATTGCAAAACGCTGTAATGTTAGCCTACAACTTGGCACCTACTTTTTACCTGACTACCCAATTCCAGATGGCTTTACCATCGACACTTACTTTGAGCATTTGTCAAAAGTAGGATTAGAAGAACGCTTAGATTATCTTTATCCTGTCGAAAAACGTGGCGAAGACTGGTCAGAGATTCGTAAACCTTACGATGAACGAATTGATTATGAAGTTGGAATTATCCTCAAAATGGGATTCCCTGGTTACTTCCTGATCGTCATGGACTTTATTCAGTGGGCTAAAAATAATGGTGTCCCTGTTGGACCGGGCCGTGGTTCAGGTGCAGGTTCACTGGTTGCATATAGCTTAAAAATTACCGACCTTGACCCACTTCGTTATGACTTGCTCTTTGAACGTTTCTTAAACCCAGAACGTGTATCGATGCCCGACTTTGACGTCGATTTCTGTATTGCAGGTCGTGACCGTGTTATCGACTACGTATCACGTACTTATGGACGTGAAGCGGTTTCTCAGATTGCAACCTTCGGTACAATGGCTGCAAAAGGTGCGATCCGTGACGTTGCGCGTGTTTTAGGTAAATCTTACGGTTTAGCTGATCGTATTTCAAAAATGGTGCCTACTAAGCCACTGGGTGTAGATTTGGCAACTGCTATTGAGATGGAACCTCAGCTTAAAGATATCGTCACTAATCCATCTAACCCAGATAATGATGATGCCAGTGAAATCTGGGACATGGCATTAAAACTAGAAGGGATTACCCGAAATACTGGTAAACATGCCGGTGGTGTCGTCATTGCACCAGGTAAGATTACCGATTTCTCGGCTGTACTTTGTGATGAAGATGGAACCAGCCGTGTTGCACAATATGATAAAGACGATGTAGAAGCAGCAGGTCTCGTAAAGTTCGACTTCTTGGGTCTACGTAACTTAACCGTTATTGAAGACGCCATTCAAAATATTAATAAAAACCGCGACAGTAATGACCCACTCATTATTTCGCATGTTCCACTTGATGATGCTAAAGCATATTCTGTTTTTGCCGATGCAAATACAACAGCGGTATTCCAGTTTGAATCCGTCGGCATGAAACGGATGCTTAAAGAAGCACGACCAAGTAAATTTGAAGAAATTATTGCCTTCGTATCATTGTACCGTCCGGGTCCGATGGACCTGATTCCTGACTTTATTCACCGTATGCACGGTGGAGATTTTGAGTATCTGCATCCTTTGCTTGAAGGTGTGTTAGAACCAACTTACGGAATTATGGTTTACCAAGAACAGGTAATGCAAACTGCACAGATTTGTGCGGGTTATACGCTTGGTGGCGCTGACTTACTACGCCGTGCAATGGGTAAGAAGAAACCTGAAGAAATGGTGAAACAGCGCCAGATCTTCCTTGAGGGCGCTGGTCAAAAAGGTATTGATGAAAGCACAGCGAACCATATCTTTGACTATATGGAAAAGTTCGCAGGCTATGGTTTCAACAAATCACACGCAGCAGCATATGCTCTTGTTGCTTACCATACAGCTTGGTTAAAAGCACATTACCCTGCCGAGTTTATGGCCGCAGTAATGTCATCGGAAATGCAGAACACAGACAGTGTTGTATTTTTGATTGATGACTGCCGAAATAATGGACTCGAGGTTTTACCACCATCGGTCAACATGTCAACTTATCATTTCCATGCGAGTGATGATAAAACAATTGTATATGGCTTAGGTGCAATTAAAGGTGTTGGCGAGCAAGCCATGCAGTCTGTGATTGACTCACGCCGTCAACAAGGACCTTATACCGACCTATTCGATTTCTGCCATCGTATTGATTTGAAAAAAATCAATAAACGAACTTTGGAAGCACTTATCCGTGCTGGTGCTCTTGATTGTCTAGACATTGAGCGTTCAAGTTTAATGGCTCAATTGCCTGAAGCTGTACAAGCAGCCGAGCAGGCACGCAGTAACCGTGAAAGCGGTATTATGGATTTATTTGGTGAAGTTGAAGAAGTTCAGCGTAAACCTGCTAAACCGGTTAAACCTTGGAGCGATGAAGTTCGTCTAAAAGGCGAAAAAGATACGCTTGGTTTATATTTAACGGGCCACCCTATTGATGTTTATCGTCAAGAGCTAAAAGCGTTTATTCCTGCAAAACTTAATGAAATTACAGCAACTCGTCGTGGTGTAACGACTGTTTATGCTGGCCTTGTTCTAGATGTAGCGAATTTTCCAAACCGTATTGTTATTGTACTCGATGACGGAACAGCGCGTATTGAGGTAAGCTGTAATCATGAGCGCTTCCAACGCTTTAAAGATATTATTCAAGTTGAACGTGTTGTCGTCTTTGAAGGCGAGATTTATGAACGTGAAGGCTTTGATCGTCCAATGGGGCGTTTGAATAAAGCATTTAACTTAAATGAAATCAGACAAAAGCGTGCCAATAGCATTCAAATCAAATTAACCAAAGATTTAATGCAACCAAGTTTGGCAAAAGATCTACAAAATATATTATTACCGTATTGTAATGTTGATATGCATCAGCATATTGCACTACATTTACAGATTGACCAACCATATGCTCAGGCTGAACTTCAGCTTGGTCCGCAATGGAAAGTCGCGCCCTTAGATGAACTCCTTGCCAAACTGAGAGATTACTTTGGTAAAGATAATATTCATGTTGAATATCAGGTAAAATCTAAGGCAGCTAAAGCAGCAGAACCTGTTCGTCCACAACCTGTTGTTGCCTCACATTCTGTGGACATGACTATTGATGATGCATTGGATTCATACCAAAGCGAAGTTTCTCAATATTCGTAATTTCTGGAAATCTTATGAGTTTGTTTGACGACACCGCTGTGTCAAAACAATTAGCACAAGTGCGTATTGTGATGGTCAATACCACCTTACCAGCTAATATTGGCAGTGCTTTACGCGCAATGAAAACAATGGGCTTGAGTAAGTTGGTTCTGGTTGCGCCAAAGACCTATCCACATCCAGATATTCAAGCGCTTGCTGCTGGTGCACAAGATTTATTAGAACAAGTTGAAATTGTTGAAACCCTCGAAGATGCGATTAAAGATTGTCATTTAGTGTTTGGAACAAGTGCGCGTAGTCGTACCATTCCATGGCCTTTACTTGATGCGCGCCCTGCGTCAAAAGAAGTTGTTAAAGCTGCTTCACAAGGACAACAAATTGCTGTTGTGTTTGGACGTGAAGATCGAGGCTTAACCAATGAAGAGTTGGCACTGGCAAATTATCATTTAACAATTCCAGTAAATTCGGACTATGGCGTACTAAACGTTGCTCAAGCCATCCAAGTCGTTTGTTATGAACTTCGTATGTCAGCACTAGAACAAAAAGAGGTAGTGCCAGATGCTGAACAAATGCCTCTTGCACAAGACCAAAGCATGCAATGGGATGAACCTTTAGTCACTCAGCAACAAATGGAAGAGTTTTATCCCCATTTAGAAAAAATGCTCACTGAAATTGAATTTTTAGATCCAGAAAACCCACGTTTATTACCTTTACGCTTGCGTCGTTTATTTGGTCGTATACAATTAGATCGTATGGAATATCATTTACTTCGCGGTATTTTTAGTCGAGTCCAAGCCCTGACTAGTGGCAAATGGAAAAAAGCATCATCGGACAAGGAGGATCAATCCAATGCTTAAACAGCTTAAAGAAGATATACAGGCTGTATTCGCGCGAGATCCTGCTGCACGAAATACGCTTGAAGTACTCACAAATTACCCAGGTATTCATGCCTTGTTCTTGCACAGACTTGCTCACGAACTTTGGAAAAAAGATTGCAAAGGTACTGCCCGCTTTGTTTCAACATTTAGCCGTTTTGCAACAGGTATTGAGATTCATCCTGGCGCTAAAATTGGCAAACGCTTCTTTATCGATCATGGTATGGGCGTAGTGATTGGCGAAACGGCCGAAATTGGTGATGATGTAACGCTATACCATGGGGTTACCTTAGGTGGCACAACATGGAAAAAAGGTAAACGCCACCCAACTTTAGAAGATGGCGTAGTCGTAGGTGCCGGTGCAAAAATTTTAGGACCTTTTACAGTAGGTAAAGGTGCTAAAGTAGGTTCAAATGCAGTAGTAACAAAAGCTGTGCCTGCCGGTGTAACAGCTGTTGGTAACCCCGCGCGTTATATCTATAAAGATGCTGATAAAAATAAAGATGAAGCACGCCGCCGTGATTATGCTCAGAGTATTGGTTTCGCTCCGTATGCAACGACTGCTGATCAATCTGACCCAATTTTAGAAGGAATGCGAGTCCTACTTGATCGTATCCAACACAATGAAACACGTATGAATAATTTGTGCCAGCGCTTATCCGAACTTGACCCTACTTTCAAAAAAGAAAATCAGGATGAACAGCCTTTTAGTGATGAAGAGCTAAAAATTCTTGAAGAAGTTCGGCGTGAATGTGGTGCACAAAGCAAGACATCAAAAACGTAATATTCTTGATTCATAATGTAACACGCTTACCCTTGCATGTCGGTTTAGGTTTTCCTAGACTTAGCTGTACCAAATCTGACTTTACTAAAATGAACGGAAGACCCTATGAATTTAAAGCCATTGGCGTATTTACTCCTTGCAACTTCTAGTTTAACAGCGTGTACAATGGCGCCTGTAAAAGAACAAAAAAATGAACCTTTTGTTTTCAAGGAACCAGAGCTTACTCCTCCATTTTATGCGTTAAACCCATTTAATTACGATGCTCCACCTGCATTTGAAGTTGCTTTAAAAGAAGCTGCAGCACAGCCTGTAACTAAAATGGTTGTCACTCGTCAGGATGATCCAACTAAATCGCTTACTTTAGATACAAACAAACTGATTGTACCTACAATTAATAATTCACGACGTTCAATGAAGTATGCAGTTTTAGCGGGCGACAATGAAATTGATGTGACTGAAATTGATGATTTTTTACAACTTGTTGAAGGTAAGGCTCGTCACTACCCACCTCGTTTTACTGATCGTCAAGAGCGTAAAGGTTTTGAAAGTAAATTGAAAGAAGTGACTCAGCGTCTAGATACACTAGCTGCTAATCCAAACGCTTCATTTGATATTCTTATTCGTGCTTTTAAAGCAAGTGTACTTGCACGTAACCTTGATTTAGGCACTGCACATACGACTAGATCTTTAGAATATGCACAAAGACTTTTAAAAATTAATCCAGATGATGCGGAAGCGAATTTCTGGTTTGGTTTTGGTTTGTCTGAAGGTGGTGGCCAACGTGAAGCTATTCCATATTTAGACAAAGCAATTAAAGGTAATGTTCAAGAAGCATATTTAGCTTCTGCAAACAACTATATTGCAATGGAACAAAAGAAAAATGCGATTCAAACGCTTAAAAATTACAAGGTTAAATACCCAGATGAAGCTGAAGTTGCAGACCGTTTAATTCAAGAAATTGAAAAACAAGGTCGTTGGAATGTGTGGCAAGTTTTAACAAACCCTGCGATGACACCAGCCACTCCAACTAAACCAGCTAAAAAATAAACTTAAACTTTAAAAAAAGGGCTGTTTTGACAGCCCTTTTTTTATATTTGATCAATTGAAAAATACTTTAAAATTTGTATGATCAGCATATTACTGAACCATATATTTGACCATAATGTTTGTTAGAAAAAGAAACTCAGCGCTTTTAACGGTCATGCTCCTCGGTTCAATTCTGAGTGGATGTCAGGTCGTAAATGTTAAGCAACAAGCTCTAAACGTCACTATTGCAAATGAGCGTAATAGTATTCTTACTCAAGATAAACTAAGTGAAGCCAGTCTTAATGTTTTATCTATGTCTGGACAAGAGGCCAAAACTTGTACTGACGCCCCTGACTCTTGTATCAATCAACTTAAAAATCTTTCTCAAATTTTAGACGAACAGCTTTTATCTGCTGCGAGTGAGATGTATCTGGCAAAAGCTATGGCTTTATCCAACACATCTGATTGTAAAATTAGTCGGTTCACAAAACATAAAGCCTCTCAAGAACAAAAAACTATTCAAAATAAATATGACGACTGCTTAGATCAGCAATTGAACTTACTCGATAAGAGCATTCGCTATAGCTATGCGTATCTATTTTCCACAAAACGTCAGCCGACCGACCGGATTTTTGATAACAGACAAGTTCAAATACGTGACTTCTATAATCAAGCCATTGCCAAGATGGTGAGTGTTTATGATTTAAGATACCCACAAAAAAATGTCGTAGAGCCACAAATTCACATTGGTAAGAGTGTTTATTCAATTGACTTTGAGTTTCATCGACAATTAACAGGCCAAAAGTTAGAAAAATTAATTTCGAGTTATAACTTAAATTTCTCTGGTTTAAGAACCATCAACCGACGTGATGGTTTTGGATCTGAATTTGTTGCTGTATTCCCTAACTCAGGGAAAGAAGATATTAATGAATATATTTTAGATCCACTCAGCTACAGTTATAAAAATGGTGTGAACCCAAATATTCACCATGCCCGCTATTTAGCTGCAACTCTTGTTGCTGAACCTAAAAATGCTAAAACCGTTCAAGATATTATTGATAGTCCGGAGTTTGTGATTCGGGTTTATGACCCTTATCGAACCGATAATATTAATGTGGCTGGCAAGCAGTATCCTTTAGCAGCCAATTTTTCTGCACCTTATGGCCTATGGCTGGCTGAGAATAACTTAGGTGTAGCTGCCTATTTAAGTCTGATTGATCGGGATCAGCACTTAACTATGCCACATTTATATATGCTTGAACCTTATAACCCGAATAAGAAAATTATTGTGTTAGTACATGGCTTAGCAAGTAGTCCTGAGGCATGGATTGCACTCACCAATGATGTGATGGGCGATACTGTTTTAAGAGATAACTATCAAGTTTGGCAAGTTTTTTACTCGACCAATATGCCAATACTGGAAAGTCGTTTCCAGATTTATGCTCTGCTTAAACAAGCGTTTGGTTCGTTAAACCCAAGTGACCCTGCTGCTCATGATGCCGTACTTGTGGGTCATAGTATGGGTGGTATTATTAGCCGTTTACTGGTCAGTGATGGTGATATTACCAAACCAGCCTTGAAGCTGATGACTGTACGTCAACAGAATCGTTTTAAGAAACACCCTATGGTGACTGAACGATTGCAAATGCATTCAATTGGTAATTTTGATCGTGCAATTTTCTTGGCATCGCCCCACAAAGGTACAGATTATGCAGACCGTTGGTTTACCTTAGCTGCTCGTAAGATTATTCGTTTACCGGGCGCATTTTTGTCAGCTGTAGCGACTTCGCTCACCACGGAAAATTTAGATGTTAAAGATTTCTTGAGTAATATTGATAGCGGCCTTATTCAAAATGGTCCAAGTGATTTGAGTCATCAATCCAAATTTATGGAACTTACGGAAAATATTAATCCACACCAAGGATTAGTCTTCCACTCCATTATGGGTAACATTACTAAAAGCGATGATCCAAATGTGATTACAGATGGTATTGTGCCTTATAAGAGTGCTCACTTAGACGGTGCAAAATCTGAGAAAGTTCTTCCGGGTGGTCATTCAATCCAGCTCACACCACAAGCCGTATTAGAATTGCGTCGTATTTTACGAGAGCATTTAGTCGAACACGGTTTATATAAACCATAAAAATAAAAAAGAGCCAAAGCATAACCTTTGGCTCCTTAGTTTGAAGGCTAAACGTTATTGCCCAGAACGGATAATGTAATCAAACGCAGAGAGTGATGCTTTAGCACCTTCACCTGTCGCAATAATAATTTGCTTGTAAGGCACAGTGGTACAGTCACCCGCAGCAAATACAC
>JAITLL010000074.1 GCA_031277915.1 Acinetobacter sp. | reverse complement strand
AATATGAAGTCATACAGGAACAGGATGTTCCGGAACATAAAACAACAATAATAGGTTCATGCATCAGGATCGTGAGATACGACAGGAGTCATATCTAGTACCCAAATACGAAAAAGCCCGACAGGATGTCGGGCTTTTTTTATATCTGAATATTGAGAACTTTTAGGGTTTAAACAGCTAAATCATTCTTCAATGTAAGATTTCTCTTACAAGCTTTTAAGGTTTTTGCGGATTGGCAGTACCCTGCTTTTTTCCTAATATGAAGTCATACAGGAACAGGATGTTCCGGAACATAAAACAACAATAATAGGTTCATGCATCAGGATGTGAGATACGACAGGAGTCATATCTAGCAACCAAATACGAAAAAGCCCAACAGGATGTTGGGCTTTTTTTATACTTATTTAAAAATAATATTTACACACAGCTATAACGGACTATGCGCCTGTTGTTGCTTTTTCTGACGTATCCAACGTATTGCCCAAATAACCGCAATCAGCACCACTATTGCCACAAGCGCAGGCACTAACATAGCTGAAACCGAAAGTAAGATTGCTCCAATCCACTCACCTGTCGCAACGACAAAATTCCCTAAGCCACCTGTGGTTGCAGTTGAAACACCGCGTGCAGCAACGGTACTCATTTGCACCATACCTGCCGTACCACCACCAACAATAATGGCTGCTGCCCAACTGGCAAACTGAGACATTTCTCCACTACTCACAGCCATCGTGGTGAGCGTGCCCGCGATCATAGCGGCAGGGGTTGCAACTGTGTCTAAGGCATTATCCACCCACGGAATGTAGTAGGCTGCAATTTCACACACCGTTGCCACGCTTAAAGCCAAACACACCGATGGCAAAGCTAACCACTCAAAACCTTTCGATGGCTCAAACCATCCCATCATGGTTGCAATGCTCATGACCAGTAGCGGCACAAACACGCGAAAACCGCAGGCAGCGCTCAAACCCACACCAATACATAAACCCAATATTGTTTCCATAACGGTTCCCTTTTCATGCCCATCACGGGTCTTATTATGTAAGTCTTATTTTTAAATTAACAAAAAGCCCCATCAGGTGACAGGGCTTTTTGTTAAATGCGAACGCAAATATTATTTTATTCTTAACGTTTAAACTCAGTGCAATAACATTTAGTGCATGGTGGTAAACGATCTGTATTAATTTCTAAAAACACTCTATGTCCGCACTGAGCACAGAAATAGAAGCCTGTTCCGGGTTTTTCGCCTGCTGTTACCATGATTACACTCCTATAATCGTATATATATTAAACAGGAATATAACCCAGTTAGAGTGAATGTCAATTGTCCATTTCGCCCGATGATGATGGCATAAATGCAAAAAATGTTATTTGTACGATTTATCTTACACAGATTTAGGGATTTAGCGGATTGGCGACACCCTGCTTTTTTTCTATGATGAGTTCATACAGGAACAGGATGTTCCGGAACATAAAACAACAATAATAGGTTCATGCATCAGGATCGTGAGATACGACAGGAGTCATATCTAGCAACCAAATACGAAAAAGCCCGACAGGATGTCGGGCTTTTTTTATGTTCTTATTCTTTCATAAGTATTCTTAATGCATTATTAAATATATTTTGGATACACACCTTAATTTGTAAGTAAAAGAAATCTAAATTTATAAAAATTTAAATATTAACCTATCCAAAAATACTCTAACTTTATTTAAAAAAGTTATTCTTCAGATGAAGAAAAACTAATATTTTAAAATTATTCATAAATATAATCATACATTTTAGTTTTATAGTTATATATATAATTATAATTCACAACCTGTTCATCATTAACCCAAATACTGACTTTTGCTTTTGGTGATGGTTTTTGAAAAATCCACAAACTAAAATAACCTGTATATGGTCGACCATTCGGCTGTATTAATGTTGAACGTTTAGAGTTTAAAGGATAATATAAATAAATTTTATTTGGTTTACCACCAGGATAATACAAACCAATTCCTTCACTTTTTATTTCTACATTATAGCGAACAGGTTTATTAGAGCCATTGAGAAATGAGAATTCAATAATTTCACCATTTCGTATACTTCTACTTAAATTCCGTTCAGTTTCAGCTCCTATAACGACAGAATAAGATCTAAGCTCTTTTTCTAATTCTTGTTGTTTTTCATATTGTTCTTTTAATAAATCTGATTGCTTATATGTATAAAGAGCTGTAATTGCTGATATTATTAAAGCAATAACAGATATAGTGTTTGAAAACATGCCTTTCTCTTTTATTTAATTTTTACAATTTTAGTTTAAGATAAAAATTAAAGAATTAATTAAATTTAAAATATTTATTTCAAAAATACTCAACCTTTACTTTACTATATTCACGTAAAGCCCTACTTCCAAACTCATCAGTTAAATTAATTAAATATTTACCCTCTCTCAATAATTCATAAGCTTTATCTAATGTTTTTACCTCTATTTTGTTCAATGCTTTATTAGTAGAATCGACACCGCCACACCCTACTTTCAAATTTAAAAAATAAAAACCATTTTTATTATGTTTAACTTCAAAAATCTTTCCTTTAGCTTTACCACTTGTACCGAAAGCATATAATCTTTTTATCGCCATAGACACTAAAAATCCCACAATAAATAAAAATATAATATATTTCTTTATTGTAAAAATCAAATTAAAATAATATTACTTATAAAAGCTTTATTAAGCATACTGTAAACAATTTTTTGTTAAGCTAAATATAGAAATTCTTCTATATATGAACAGAAATTTTCGCTTGTATTATATAAACTGTAAAATAAAAAACCCCATCATGAAGATAGGGTCTTTTAGAATAATTTTCAATCAGTTATAGACTAAATATTAAGCCACTTGGCCTTCTAAAAAGTCTTGTGCAAAACGCTGTAATACACCGCCCGCTTCATATACAGAAACTTCTTCTTCTGTATCTAAACGGCAAGTCACTGGCACTTCAAGAATCTCTTCTTTACCATCCGCTGTAGCACGTTCAATCACTAAAGTTAAAGTCGAACGCGGCGCGATATTACCAATCACGCTATAAAGCTCAGTACCATCTAGTTTTAAAGTCTTGCGGTTTACACCCGGTTTAAACTCAAGTGGTAACACGCCCATACCCACCAAGTTAGTACGGTGAATACGTTCAAAACCTTCTGCCACAATCACTTCAACACCTGCAAGGCGTACACCTTTAGCAGCCCAGTCACGGCTTGAACCCTGACCGTAGTCAGCACCCGCAACAATAATTAATGGCTGTTTACGGTTCATGTAGGTTTCAATCGCTTCCCACATACGCATGACTTCGCCTTCTGGCTCTACACGCGCTTTTGAACCTTGCTTAATGGTACCGTCTGAACGAACTACCATTTCGTTATAGAGTTTCGGGTTGGCAAATGTTGCACGTTGTGCAGTCAAATGGTCACCACGGTGCGTTGCATATGAGTTAAAGTCTTCTTCTGGTAAGCCCATTTTATGAAGATATTCACCCGCAGCCGAGTCCATCAAAATCGCGTTTGAAGGCGACAAATGATCAGTGGTGATGTTGTCACCTAAAATCGCAAGCGGACGCATGTTCGCTAAAGTACGTGGTGCAGCCAACGCCCCTTCCCAATATGGTGGACGACGGATGTAAGTACTTTGTGGACGCCAGTCATAAAGCGGACTTTCGGCCTCTACGGTTACACCTAGGTCAAACATTGGAATGTAGACTTTACGGAACTGTTCAGGTTTCACGGCTTCTTTAACTAACGCATCAATTTCAGCATCAGATGGCCAGATGTCTTTCAGGTAAATCGGGTTACCTTCTTTGTCATGACCTAAAGCATCTTTTTCGATGTCAAAACGAATCGTACCCGCAATTGCATACGCCACAACAAGCGGTGGAGATGCCAAGAACGCTTGTTTTGCATATGGATGGATACGGCCATCGAAGTTACGGTTACCAGACAGTACTGCTGTTGCGTACAAGTCACGGTCAATAATTTCTTGTTGAATGACTGGATCTAACGCACCCGACATACCGTTACACGTCGTACAAGCGTAAGCCACAATACCAAAACCAAGTTGCTCTAAGTCTTTCAGAACACCCGCTTCTTCAAGATAAAGTGCAGCCGCTTTTGAACCCGGTGCAAATGACGATTTCACCCAAGGTTTACGAACTAAACCTAGCTCATTTGCCTTACGTGCCAACAAACCTGCCGCCACGGTGTTACGTGGGTTAGAAGTGTTAGTACATGAAGTAATTGCAGCGATGATAATTGCACCATCTGGCATTAAGCCGTCAGAACGGTTTTCAACAACACCCGCAATGCCTTTTTCTTTTAGGTCGGCAGTTGAAACACGTGCATGTGGATTTGATGGGCCCGCAATGTTACGTGTGACTTTTGATAGATCAAAACGTAGTACACGTGGGTATTCTGCTTTGGTCATGTCAGATGCCCAAAGACCGATTTCTTTTGCGTACTGTTCAACCAATGCCACTTGAGCATCTTCACGACCAGTTAAGCGTAAGTAGTCGATGGTGTTTTGGTCGATGTAGAACATCGCAGCCGTTGCACCATACTCAGGTGTCATGTTCGAGATGGTTGCACGATCGCCCACAGACATGCTGTCAGCACCTTCACCAAAGAACTCAAGGTAAGCACCCACTACGCGCTCTTTACGCAAGAACTCAGTTAAAGCAAGTACGATATCTGTTGCAGTAATGCCTGCTTGACGCTGACCTACAAACTCAACACCAATAATGTCTGGCAGACGCATCCAAGATGCACGGCCCAACATGACGTTTTCAGCTTCTAAGCCACCGACACCCACAGAAATTACGCCCAAAGCGTCAGTATGTGGTGTATGTGAGTCTGTACCAACACAAGTGTCTGGGAATGCTACGCCATCACGCGCCTGAATCACCGGAGACATTTTCTCTAGGTTAATCTGGTGCATAATGCCGTTCCCCGCAGGGATCACATCGACATTTTTAAATGCGGTTTTGGTCCACTCAATAAAGTGGAAACGGTCTTCGTTACGGCGGTCTTCAACAGCACGGTTTTTTGCAAAAGCATCTGGGTCAGCACCACCGTATTCCACTGCTAAAGAGTGGTCGACAATAAGCTGTGTTGGTACAACTGGGTTAACTTTAGATGGGTCGCCGCCTTTGTCGGCAATCGCATCACGCAAACCTGCAAGGTCAACCAAAGCTGTTTGACCCAAAATGTCATGACACACCACACGTGCAGGATACCAAGGAAAGTCCAAGTCCTGACGGCGTTCAATCAACTGCGTTAAATAAGCAGTTAAGTTCTCGGCATCGGCACGGCGTACCAATTGCTCTGCAAGTATTTTAGATGTGTAAGGCAGTTTTTCGTATGCGCCTGGCTGAATATCTTCAACGGCTTGACGCACGTCGTAATATTCAAGCTGGGTGCCTGCCAGCGGTTTACGGTATTTTGTGTTCATTAACCACGCTCCGCCAATGGTTTGAATTTGAGGTTTTCAGGGCCTGTGTAGTTTGCGCTTGGACGAATGATTTTGCCGTCTTGGCGTTGTTCAATCACGTGAGCTGACCAACCTGCTGTACGTGCAATCACGAATAATGGTGTGAACATTGCAGTTGGAACACCCATTAAGTGATAGCTCACTGCACTGAACCAGTCGAGGTTCGGGAACATGTTTTTCGCATCTTTCATCACTGCTTCTAAGCGCTCAGCAATGAGGTACATTTTGGTGTTCTCTTGCGCTTGTGCTAAGTCGTGCGCAACTTTTTTGATGACTTCGTTACGTGGGTCAGAAATTGTATAGACTGGGTGACCAAAACCAATCACAACTTCTTTCTTCTCAACACGGCTACGGATGTCTGCTTCTGCTTCATCTGCATTGTCGTAACGTTGTTGAATTACGAATGCAACTTCGTTTGCACCGCCGTGCTTAGGTCCACGAAGTGCGCCAATACCGCCAGTAATTGCCGAGTACATGTCAGAACCTGTACCTGCAACCACACGTGACGTAAATGTTGATGCATTGAACTCATGCTCAGCATACAAAATGAGAGATGTATGCATTGCTTCAATCCACTCTTCAGATGGTTTTTCACCATGAAGTAAGTGTAAGAAATGCGCTGCAATTGAGTCGTCATCAGTTTCAACTTCAATACGACGACCGTTGTTGCTGAAGTGATACCAATAAAGCAGCATTGAGCCTAGGCTAGCCATTAATTTATCAGCAATATCTTTTGCGCCCGCTTCGTTGTGGTCTTCGTGTTCTGGAGTTAAGCAACCAAGAACTGAAACACCTGTACGCATTACATCCATTGGGTGTGCAGACGGAGGAAGTTGTTCAAGTGCAGTTTTAAGTGCTGCTGGTAAGCCACGAAGTGCTTTTAATTTTGCTTTATAGGCTTTGAGTTCAGCTTTGTTCGGTAGTTTGCCATGTACAAGCAAGTGAGCAACTTCTTCAAACTGGCTACCGACTGCAAGGTCAAGAATGTCATAGCCACGATAGTGCAAGTCGTTACCGCTACGTCCTACGGTACAAAGTGCTGTGTTTCCTGCAACTTGTCCGCTAAGTGCAACTGATTTTTTTGGTTTGAAGCCTGTTGTTGTTTCATTTGAGCTCATAAGATTGTCCTTTCCTATCTATCTGAATTTATTTATTAAGCACGACGGAGTCGTACCATTTTCACTTCTTATTTCAGGATTAACCTTCGGTTCGACCTACCTTGCGAAACGATGTTTCTCATTTGGCAAAAGTAGGCAAAACCATTGTCATCTGCAAAACTCGTCCACAACCATCGAATATCCTATCTATCGCAGAACCATTTTTAAAAAATGTAGTCCTGTCTCAAACAGTTGCAGATGACGCCTCCGAGTATCAGATTCCAATTAATCAACTTTTTAATTTATTACTTCTTTTTAGCAAATGCGTTGTCTAAGTAGTCTTCAAACGCATAGTAGTTAATGCGTTCATATAACTCTTTACGCGTTTGCATAATATCAACCACGTTCTTTTGTGTACCTTCTTTACGTAAGGTTTCATACACAGTTTCGGCTGCTTTATTCATGGCACGGAAAGCAGAAAGCGGATAAAGCGCAAGGCTTACATCGGCAGATGCCAACTCTTCAGTAGTAAACAGTGGTGTAGAACCGAACTCGGTAATGTTTGCCAAAATTGGTGCACCAGTTGTCTGAGCAAATTGCTTGTACATATCAAGCTCGGTAATTGCTTCAGGGAACAACATGTCTGCACCCGCTTCAATGTAAGCACCTGCACGGTCAATTGCAGCTTGTAAACCATCTACTGCCAATGCATCGGTACGTGCCATAATCACGAAGCTGTCATCACCACGCGCATCAACCGCAGCTTTAATACGGTCAACCATTTCTTCTTGAGTCACAATGGCTTTGTTCGGACGGTGACCACAACGTTTTGCGCCCACTTGGTCTTCAATGTGCATTGCCGCAGCACCAAACTTGATCAGTGCTTTTGTAGTACGGGCAATGTTAAATGCAGAAGCACCAAAACCTGTGTCGGCATCGACCAATAATGGAAGATCACATACATCGGTAATACGGCGTACGTCTGTCAATACATCATCAAGGTTACTAATTCCCAAATCAGGTAAGCCTAAAGAACCAGCGGCTACACCACCACCTGATAAGTAAATCGCTTTATAACCTGCACGTTTTGCCAAAAGTGCATGATTGGCATTAATGGTTCCAACCACTTGTAATGGCTTTTCTTGGGCTACTGCATCGCGAAATAGCTGACCTGCGGATTGTTTAGCCATTGTTATGTTCTCCTTGTGCTTGTAGCAGTGTTTGCTCAATAATTTTGTAAGAAGCATTGATATGTCGATGCATGAGCAGCTCGGCAAGTTCACCATCGCCTTCTGCAATTGCATCTAAAATACGGATGTGTTCGTCCCAAGCTTTGCTCGGTCGATCGGGTGTGTTTGAAAACTGAATTCGGTACATACGGATGAGGTGATAAAGCTCATCGCATAGCATTTTTTCTAGGGTTTTATTGCCACTACTTTTGATAATGCAGTAGTGAAAATCGTCCTGCCCTTCTTGCAAGTAATATCCTTTACCTGCTTTAAAGTTTTCATCTTCAGCATGCATACGCAAAACATCACGTAGCGCCAAAATTTGCTTTTTATCAATATGCTGTGCAGCAAGATTGCAGGCTAAACCTTCTAAAGATGCACGAATCTGGTAAAGCTCTTTAAACTGTTGCAAGGATAACGAAACCACGCGTGCACCCACATGAGCTGTGCGCTCAACCAAACGTTGCCCTTCAAGGCGATGAATCGCTTCACGCAAAGGCCCACGGCTAATGCCATAAGTTCGCGCCAGCTCAGGCTCAGAAATTTTGCTACCTGCCGGAATTTGACCCAAAACAATCGCCGTCTGTATTTGTTTAAATACATTCTCGGTCAGTGTTCTTCCCTGACTCTGTAATGGCTCTGGTGCGAAGGTCAAATCTTGCATATTGTCGACAATTTTTAATCAATTATGGCTTTTATAGCGGTATGAATGAAAAAAATCAAGGTGATTGTTGACACTTTACAGAACGCATCAGGTCAATTTTTATCGTTTGACCGCTTATATCACCTTGTATTTAAAGCATTACACCATTTACAAATTAATATTTATAAAACAGTTGCTTAATATTATTTTACCTATAGATTTATGGCGCTTTCTTTATTGCTTTTCGACCGCTAATCTTTTGTTTCAAACTTTAGTCTACAACCAATGTATTACAGCAAGATTGTAGACAATCTGCTTGAATGAAATCATGAGTTATAAATTAGTATCTATTTACCGTAATTTCTTTTAAATCTTTTTATCATTTTCAGCCAGAAAATATCGATATTAGTGAAATTATCAGGTGCTTCACGGTAGCTTTATTGGTACATTATTGAACATCGACATAGATGTAACGTATTTTTCGAAACAGAAAAAACTTAACTCTATGCATATTGTTGAATGAAAGGACTTTTTTGATGTTTCAACATATCCCCCCATACGCAGGCGACCCAATTTTATCTTTAATGGAACAGTTCAATGCTGATACTCGTTCTGAGAAAGTAAACTTGAGTATTGGTCTTTATTATAACGAAGACAGTATTGTTCCTCAGTTAGAAACCATTCTTGAGGCGCAAAAGCGTATTGAGCCTAAGAACGGTAAAACCAAACTTTATTTGCCAATGGAAGGCTTCAAACCTTACCGTGAAGCAATTCAAGCACTTTTATTTGGTGCAAACAGCCCAGCAGTTAAAGCTGGCCGTGCTGTGACGATCCAAACGCTTGGTGGTTCAGGTGCGTTGAAAGTTGGTGCTGACTTCTTAAAAAATTATTTCCCAAATTCAGACGTTTGGGTAAGCCAACCAACTTGGGATAACCACGTTGCGATTTTCAATGGCGCTGGTATCAAGACTCATTTCTACCCATATTTCGATAACGAAACACGTGGTGTAGATTTTGACGGTATGCTTTCTACACTTAAAACTTTGCCTGAGCAAAGCATTGTGTTATTGCACCCATGCTGCCACAACCCAACGGGTGCTGACTTAAATCCAGCACAATGGGACCAAGTGATTGCAGTATTAAAAGATCGTAACCTTATTCCATTCCTAGATATCGCTTACCAAGGTTTCGGTGACGGTATGGAAGAAGATGCGTATGCAATCCGTGCTTTAGACCAAGCGGGTCTAAACTTCATTGTGAGCAACTCGTTCTCTAAAATCTTCTCTTTATATGGCGAGCGCGTTGGCGGCTTAACTTTCGTTTGTGATGATGCAGAAGCTGCACAATGCACATTCGGTCAGTTAAAAGCGACTGTACGTCGTATTTACTCTAGCCCTCCTACAACAGGTGCTTGGTTAGTTGACGAAGTGTTAAATGACGCTGAACTTAACCAACAATGGCAAGGTGAAGTAAAAGAGATGCGTGAGCGTATTATTAAAATGCGTAGCATCTTGAAAGACGAACTGACTAAAGCATTACCAGACCGTGACTTTAGCTACCTTGTAAACCAAAAAGGTATGTTCAGCTACACAGGTCTAACTGCAGAACAAGTTGATATCTTGCGTGAAGAATATGCAATTTATTTAGTACGTAGTGGTCGTATTTGTGTTGCTGGTTTAAACATGAACAATGTTTACACTGTTGCTAAAGCAGTTGCAGAAGTGCTTGCTAAATCAACAGAAGCAGCATAATACAGCTATTAAAAAAGGCGCTTCGGCGCCTTTTTTTATTTCTCGATATTAAGATTTAGCTTTGCCCCAATATTTTAGTTTTGAGGTATGCCCAATCCCCACATTAAAGCTGTTAGTTGGGTCGAGTTTTTGGTAAAAGTTGGCCAATGCAGGCTTGGCAATGTAGAGATGCCCGACATTATGCTCTGCTGGATATTCAGCACGGCGTGCATCGAGTAATTTCCACATTTGATGTTCCATTTCTAATGGGTCATGGCCCTTTTTAAGAATATAGTCCTGATGGAAAACATGACAAAAGAAATGCCCATAATAGAGTTTATGGAGGATGTTCTTTTCCATCTCGGCTGGCAGTTGCTCTACCCACTCACGGTCATTACGACGTAACGCAATATCCAGCGCGACAATATCTTCAACCTCACTACGGTGTGTATCACGGTAACGAATTGCCGCCCCTGCAATCGCAAAACGGTGTAAGAAAGCCTTTCGCCCTTCTTCTTCGCTACATACGAAATAGTGACCTGACTGATGCACTGCAAAATATTCTTTTAAAAACTGCTCGGCCTGAGCTTTTGAATTATTTTCAACACGTAGCACTAAATGATGCTCATAACGGTCTCGATACTCCGTCATACGCTTAGGCAAATGACTTGGTAAAAAGAACGTGATGGCCTGCAAAATATGGTCTGTTAAGCCTTTAATTTTAAACCTTTCTAAGAAACCATCGACTTTATCTTTCATCGCAAAAGCTTTGGGAACATTGGCTGTGCCAAATTTTTCAATAAATAAGAACGTATCTTTTCCGTACTTTTCACCAATCAAGTAAGCATCTCGGTGAATATACTCACCTGCAATTGGTAGGCTTGGCAGTGAGGTAAGTAAATAACGGCGAATAGCTGTTAAATCATCGGCATCATTAGTACCAATATAAAAGACATTGCTCTCTACTTTTTCATAAGTATCAAGGCGTACCGCAAACACACAGACTTTACCTGCCGACCCAGAAGCCTCAAACAAACGTGATGGGTCTGCATTAAAACGAGCGGGTGTATCTTCATCAACTTGTGTTACATCATGCGCATAGCGATGGTCCGAGGCCTGCTTTTCACTGTCATCTAAAATATCTACGGCTTGATATTTCTGCTTCTCTAAACGAGTCAAAATTTCTTCGGGAGTCGAACCTAAATTCACCCCTAAGTGATTCACCAGTTCTAACTGCCCAGCAGAATTCACCTGAGCATATAATGCCAGTTCAGTATACGCAGGACCACGGCGTACCAATGCACCACCAGAGTTATTACAGACACCGCCAAGTACTGATGCCCCAATACAAGATGAACCAATTACTGAATGTGGTTCACGATCATAGCCTTTTAAAATTTGCTCTAAATTATCTAAGGTCGCACCCGGTAAACAAATCACTTGCTTACCATCATGAATGACTTGTATGCCTTTTAAACGACGCGTACTCATCACTAAAACAGGACGATCATAATCATCACCATACGGGGTTGAACCACCAGTGAGTCCTGTATTGGCCGCCTGCATAATCACCACATAATCAGCATCAATTGCAGCTTGGAGCACTTGCCATTGCTCTAGCAAGGTTCCTGGTACCACCACAGCAAGTACTTTCCCCTCACCAAAACGACGACCTTGACGATACTGACGCGTGCTTTGATCATCGGTCAAAACATGCGAACGCCCTACAATATTCTGTAAACGTTCGATCACTGCTTGAGGAGAAAATGTTTGCATGATGGTTTCCTTTTGGTCATCAATTTATCAAATTAGGCCAACACGACGGCATCTTACCGTTTGTAATTTATAATTTAATTAGCTCATTCTCTAATTCGAATCAGCCCTATATTTACTATTGCGGTTGGCGGCAGGGATGCCGCCGTTTCGATGCGGTAGCAAGGACGTACCGTCATCGAAACAAAGGTTTTTGGTTACTTTTTTAAAAAAGTAACGTCAATTAGCTACTTACATTGAACTTTTTCCGATAAGACTCCGTCGTGCCAATATCATCAAAGTTAATACGAAAATGTTAGAGCTTCATCGCCTGTACTAAACAATCCGCATTAATATCCGAAATCGACTTAGCACCCGTGAGCGTCATCGCAACACGCATTTCCTTATCAATCAAATCAAGCAAGTTCGAAACCCCTTGCCCACCTGCTGCTGCCAAGGCATACACAAAGGCACGACCAAGTAAAACCGTATCAGCACCGAGCGCCAACATACGCACGACATCTAAACCATTACGAATGCCTGAGTCAGCCAAAATCGCCAAATCACCTTTCACTGCATCGGCAATTGCAGGCAATGCACGAGCAGAAGACATCACACCATCCAACTGACGGCCACCGTGATTCGACACCACAATACCATCTGCACCAAAACGCACGGCATCTTTAGCATCTTCAGGGTCTAAAATACCCTTAATCACCATTGGGCCATCCCAAAATTCACGAATCCACTCAAGGTCTTTCCATGAAATCGATGGGTCGAAGTTCGAGCCCAACCAGCCAATATAATCTTCAAGACCAGTCGGTTTACCTAAATATTTAGAGATATTACCCAAGTCGTGTGGACGTCCCATTAAGCCGACATTCCATGACCAATGCGGATGAAACATGGACTGCATATAACGGCGCATCGCAGCATTTGGCCCACTCATTCCCGAATGAGCATCACGGTAACGCGCACCTGGCACAGGCATATCTACAGTAAACACAAGTGTTGAGCAGCCTGCTGCTTTTGCACGTTCCAAAGCATTACGCATAAATCCACGGTCACGTAATACATAAAGCTGGAACCACATTGGGCGATTAATTGCAGGTGCGACCTCCTCAATCGGACAAACAGAAACCGTTGAAAGTGTAAATGGAATGCCCTTTTTGTCGGCTGCCATCGCGGCCTGAACTTCACCACGGCGCGCATACATACCTGTTAAACCCACAGGCGCTAATGCAACTGGCATCGACAGTGTTTCGTTAAACAGTTTGGTCTCTAAACTTAACGCTGACATGTCATTGAGCACACGTTGACGCAATGCAATTTCTGACAAATCTTGTACGTTACGCTTTAAGGTATGTTCCGAATACGCTCCACCATCAATGTAATGAAATAAAAATGGAGGTAAGCGACGTTGTGCCGCAGCACGATAATCATTGCCAGAAGAAATAATCATTTTGAATCAACTCTATTTAAACGATTTGCACGTTTCTGGCGAGCTTCGTCTTCATCCAGAGAACGCACATGGTTAATCACAAATTCAATATGACCGCAGACAGCTTGGCGTGCGGCCTCGGGATCTTTACGATCAATAGCATCCATCACCTGAAAATGCTGTTCGCTCAACAAGTCACCATTTATGGGGTCGTTATAAACTTTTTTACGTCCCAACAAGACGTTGTATTGCAGTAAATCAAACAAGCTACGCATCATCTGAATCAGCACAACATTGTGAGATGCTTCAGCAATCGCCAAGTGGAATTCAGCATCTGCCACCGCGGCCTGTGCTGAGTCACCCGCATTTTGATGACGACTGATTTCATTAAAATAATGATGGATTTTGGCGCGATCTTCAGCCGTTGAACGTAATGCGGCATACCATGCCGTACCACCTTCAAGTAATAACCGAGCCTCTTGCACATCAAAACGGTAGAGCGGATCTTCTTCAATCAAGTTACTAATCGGGTTCACAATGAGTTGCTGTGGCCACTGCTCAGGTAACTGCTGAATATAAGTCCCATCGCCACGGCGGCTACTGAGTACCCCTTGGCTATTGAGCTGTTGAATTGCTTCACGCAAAGACGGACGAGAAACTCCTAAGCTAGTTGCAAGCTGGCGTTCGGCAGGCAAACGGTCACCTTTTTTCATGTGACGCTCTTCAATTAATGCCTGCAATTTCATGACCACTTGATCGGAGATTCTCATCGCGTTTCCTTCACTGGAGTTATGGAATCATCCACGGAACCAGATAAGCCTGAACCGTAATAATGATGCCAACAAAGACAGTGAATATGATGCTATGTTTTACCGTGAAACGGAACAAGTCAGACTCTTTTCCAACTAAGCCTACCGCTGCACACGCAATGGCAATCGACTGTGGAGAAATCATTTTACCTGTCACACCACCGCTGGTATTAGCAGCTACAAGCAATACTTCCGGAATACCAATTTGCTGAGCTGTCGTTGCCTGTAGTGCCGAGAACAAAGCATTTGAAGATGTATCTGAACCCGTAAGGAACACACCAAGCCAGCCCAAAAATGGCGAGAAGAATGTAAACGCATGACCCGTATGTGCTAGTGCCAAAGCTAAAGTTGCAGATAAACCTGAATAGTTCGCAATAAAAGCAAAAGCCAACACCATACCAATCGAATAAATCGGTGTTTTTAACTCATTGAGTGTTTCACCAAAAGTCGTTACTGCTTCACTTGCTTTCATTTTTAAGAAAATAGCAGTGATGATTGCAGCAATAAAAATTGCAGTACCTGTTGCAGAGAACCAGTCAAACTTATAAATCGCTTCGTATGGTGTGCTTGTTGGCACAATTGGCGGCATTTTCTCTACAATTTTGTGCAAATAAGGCACTTCAATTTTAAAAATCCAGTGCTCAAGTACGCCATCCTTCGCAAATAAGGCTTTAAACGGTTTGATACTCCAAATAGTGACCATCACCGTCAAAATTGCGAATGGCGACCATGCCTTAGCAATTTGCCCAATGCTATAACGTTGGTTTACGACAGTGCTTGAAGTTGTATCAACCTGTCCTGCTTCTGGCTCAAAACGGAAAATATGTTTTGGTTTCCATGCTTTAAATAACAACGTTAAGCTAACTAGAGAAGCAATTGATGCAGTAATGTCTGGCAATTCAGGGCCAATAAAGTTAGATGTAAGATACTGGGCAATCGCAAACGAACCACCACCGACCACCACCGCAGGCCAAGTTTCCTTAACACCACGCCAACCATCCATAATCGCCATAATCCAGAACAGCACAATCAGCGTTAAAAATGGCAACTGACGACCCACCATCTGGCTAATTTCCATGGTGTCTACACCAGAAACCTGCCCTGCCACAATAATTGGAATACCCATTGCACCAAAAGCCACTGGCGCTGTATTTACAATCAAACATAAACCAGCAGCATAAAGTGGTTTGAAACCCAAACCTACCAGTAGTGCAGCGGTAATTGCCACAGGAGCACCAAAACCCGCCGCCCCTTCTAGGAAAGTACCAAAGGCAAAACCAACCAATAACATTTGCAGACGTTGGTCTTCAGTAATTGACAAAATGCTTGAGCGAATGACTTCAAACTGGCCAGTTTTTACCGAAATTTTGTATAGAAAAACTGCCCCGATGATAATCCATGAAATTGGCCATAGACCGTAGAAGAAACCATAAATAATGGACGCAAAGGCCATTTGACCCGGCATTTGGTAGAAAAAGAGCGCAATCAATAATGCAATAATAACTGTGCCCGTACCCGCAATACTGCCTTTTAAACGGAAAACAGCCAATGCCAAAAAGAAGAAAATAATCGGGATTAATGCAACCGCACTGGACAGCCAAATATTATTTAAAGGGTCATAAAGTTGTTGCCACATATTGAGCATTGTCATCTCCTTGAAATGCCGGGGCGAAATTTTTTGTACCTTAAAATTTTAAACATTTAACACAATTGGTATGACCAATTAAAATTTAAGTGCAAATGCCATTCCTCAAACCACAGATCGCATCATAAACACAGTCATTATCAAGGTCAATCATTAAATAATCTCTATAATTGGTATGACCAATACTATTAAGTAAAATCAAGCAATTTCTAATTTATAAATGTATTTATTAGACTAAAGCCGTAAAAATCTTTTTTTATAAATTTAGATAGAGTCTATAGAAATGAAGTGAAAAATTTGAATATAAAAACTATAAACATTCCTGTTTCATGATCTATGTATAATGTGCACACAACTCAAACCACATGTATTGAATTGAATAATGACTACTTTAACGTGTTTTAAAGCTTATGATATCCGAGGCAAACTCGGCACCGAATTGAATGAAGATATTGCTTATAAAATTGGCCGTGCTTATGGACAAATCTATAAACCAAAGACTGTGGTTGTAGGTTGTGATATTCGTCTAAGCAGTGAGGATTTAAAACAAGCGACCATTCGCGGCTTAAATGATGCCGGCGTGAATGTGCTTGATTTGGGTATGACGGGTACTGAAGAAGTCTACTTCGCCGCTTTCCATTTAGATGTGCAAGGTGGTATCGAAGTTACTGCGAGTCATAATCCAATGGACTATAACGGCATGAAACTTGTTCGAGAAAATGCTCGTCCAATTAGTGCAGATACAGGTTTAAAAGAAATTCAGGCTCTAGCAGAAACCAATAGCTTTGAAGAAGTTAGCCAAAAAGGTACAACTCAAAGTTATAACATTTTGCCTGAGTTCGTTGATCACTTATTAACTTATATTGAACCAGCAAAAATCCGCCCACTTAAGTTAGTGGTAAACGCGGGTAATGGGGCTGCGGGTCATGTGATTGACGCGATTGAAGAAAAATTTAAAGCACTTAACGTACCGGTTGAATTTATTAAAATTCACCATGAAGCAGATGGTACTTTCCCAAATGGGATTCCTAACCCAATTTTAATTGAAAACCGTGACAGTACCCGTAATGCTGTACTTGAGCATAAAGCGGATATGGGAATTGCTTGGGACGGCGACTTTGACCGCTGTTTCTTGTTTGATGAAAAAGGCGAGTTCATTGAAGGTTACTATATTGTTGGTCTATTGGCTCAAGCTTTCTTGATTAAACAATCAGGCGAGAAAATTGTGCATGACCCGCGTTTAGTCTGGAATACATTTGATATCGTAGATGAATACAAAGGTGTTGCCGTACAGTCAAAATCTGGTCATGCCTTTATTAAAGATGTCATGCGCGAACAAAATGCCGTATATGGCGGCGAAATGAGTGCCCATCACTATTTCCGTGACTTTGCTTACTGTGACAGCGGTATGATTCCGTGGTTACTTACTATTGCCCTACTTTCGGAAACAGGACAATCACTTTCAACACTCGTTGAAAATATGATTACCAAGTTTCCTTGTAGCGGTGAAATTAACTTTAAAGTGGCTGATACACAAATCACTATTCAAAAGATTTTCGATTTCTATGCCGAGCAAAACCCAGAAATTGACCGCACCGATGGTGTAAGCCTCGACTTTGGTGCATGGCGTTTTAATGTACGTGCTTCAAACACTGAGCCTTTACTACGTCTCAACATTGAAAGTCGTGCAGACCGTCAAGCTCAACCAATGCAGCATTATGTAGATGAATTGACTGGATTAATTCAGTCTTAATAGAGTGCATATCAAAGAGATGGAACATTATTGTTCCATCTCTTTTTGCGTATTCTGCATAATCTTATAAGTATGATTATGCCCATCTAATACATCCTTATTTAGATTTTCATAACCTTTTAACAGCGCTTTCTTATCAAAATTACATGTTTGATTTTCATTAATAAATTTTTGGTGAATGGCACTATAACAACTCGACACATCATCAACAAATTGATAGTAATCTGACAATGGCAGTCCTGCCAACTTCAATAGTTTTGGAGCTACAAAACTTGCAGCAATATAAGGTTGCTTCAAAGGCTTCTTATCTAATTTATAATTGCTCCACACTACAAACGGTGTCTGATAGTTTTTGAGATTAGTCCGGTCAGGATCATCTTTAAAAAATCCATAACTATCATAGACTTCCTGTAGATTCGGCAAATGATCGCCAAAAGCCACTAAAATTGTTGGTCGATCTACCGTTTTTAAATATTCAGCGAGTTCTTTTAACTTTTGATTAGCACGCGCAGTTCCAGCGGTATAAGTACTTAACTTTTGCTTTTCAGTTTCAGATAGCTCTTTGTTAAATTTATAACTTTGCTTACCAAATCGATCATCGTTATACATCGGGTGATTTTCAACTGTAATCGCATAAATAAACTTCGGCTGCTGCTCACTCTCTTCTAAAGTAGACTTAATTGAATCAAAAATAATATCATCTGTAGCCCACCCACCTAAATTAAACACTGTAGATCGATCTTTTTGAGCAATCATATTTTCAAGAGATATAAATTTATCAAACCCTAAATCTGGATATACCTTATTGCGATTATAGTAATATCCATAGTTATTATGCATTGCAACCGTCTGATAACCAATTGAATTTAAATAATAAGGCAGAGCATAAATTGGTTTTTTCAGCTTAGAAACATATAACAACTCATTTGGAAAAAAAGTTGTGTTGAGGCTAGTAAGCACTTCAAACTCGACATTCGCTGTACCTCCACCAAAAGAAGGTGACAATAAATTAGAGACTTGATTTTGATGAACAAAAGATAATAAATCTTTGGGTAATCCACTTTCTAAATGATGTGAATCCCAAAAAGACTCTTCCATTACAACAACAATGTTCGGATATTCCGTCTCATTGTCTTCTGAAGTTTGAACAACATGATGTTGCTGCAAAATTTGTAGTATGTCTTGCTCAGATACTTTACGGTTAGGTAATAATACGCTGGTTACATTATCCAATACTTTAGAAACGTAAAAAGTCACAAAGCCATAATCTTGAATTTTTCGATAGTCTCCAATCCAGTCATTTCTGGTATTTGGAAACTCCTGTAAACTGGCGCAAATCATAGGCTTATTATCAGAAAAACAAGCCCCGGTAGGATTTTTAATAAAATTTAAATAAATTAAGCCACTACCCAGCAATCCAAAAATAACGATATTGGGAACATAGGTATGAAAAGTGGCTTTACTTTCTTTACGTATAGCAATTAAAAGTATAATAAGAAAGAAAATAATAAGAGTAAAAAAGATAAGTTGTAAGTGCCAAGGCGTTGCTTTCATGGCCTCTGGAAGTAAAAAAATATCTTCAGGGCTTAAATTACTAAATAAATATTGTTGCTTCTTTTTATTAATAAAATTTAAAAATATAACGAATAATTGGCTTAAAAAAAGAGCTGTATACTTTCGACCAACTACAATAAAAAATAGTTGAATTACTGCATAGTTAAAGAGAATTGAAAAAATAGCTTTTTCTGAAATCAAATAGCTATAAAACTTATCCCATGTCAGGTTCATATCCCATGCAACATATACACCTATACAGGTAGACAAAAAAGCAATAAAGATAAATAACAGTTGTTGACGCAGAAAAACCATGACGACAAAAAGAGGCTAATAGGAGATTGTAGCGAATACTAGCATGAAAGTAGTCACTACAACTCTAGGCTCTTTTTAGAAAAAAGCTTTATCACAATTCAATAAAGATAGGTAACTGATATTTAGAAAAATTAAATAATCAATTTTTATACCCTGTCGGATTATTTTTTTGCCAATTCCAACTATCTTTTAACATATCTTCTAAGCCGTATTGTGGTTTCCAACCCAACTCAGCAACAGCGCGAGCATTATCTGCAAAAGAAGTAGCTACATCACCCGCTCGACGTGGTGCAAACTCAAAAGCAATAGCTACGCCATTAACTTGTTCAAAGGTATTCTTAACCTGTAAAACAGAAGAGCCATTACCTGTACCGATATTCCATGCACGGCAACCATTTTCTTTTAAGCGATTATTTAGAGCGCATAAATGTGCATTCGCTAAGTCAACAACATGGATATAATCACGTACACCTGTTCCATCTACTGTGTCATAATCATTGCCATAAATAGAAAGTTTTTCACGGCGACCAACAGCAACCTGTGTAACGTAAGGCATTAAATTATTTGGAATACCATGCGGATCTTCGCCAATACATCCACTTTTATGTGCCCCTACTGGGTTAAAATAACGCAGCAAAGCAATCGACCATTTAGAGTCAGCAATTGAAAGTTTTTGCAAAATCTGCTCAACAATTAATTTAGTATAACCATAATTATTACTAGGCATGCCTGTAGGCATTCCTTCATTTAGTGGAGAAGTATTCGCTTCATCATATACTGTTGCAGAAGAACTAAATACAAGTGTATAAACACCAGCTTTCTCCATTGACTTAACCAGCTGAATACTACCAGCAATATTATTATCAAAATAAATAAGCGGTTTTTCCTGACTTTCACCAACTGCTTTTAGACCAGCAAAATGTATAACTGCATCGATTGTATAATCTTGAAATACACGATCTAATTCGTTCGCATTCCGAATATCACCTTCTACAAAAGTTAAACTTTTTTGAGCGATCTCCTGAACTCTAGTTAAAGACTCTTCTGAACTGTTTGAAAGATTATCAAAAACAATAACTTCATGGCCTGCATCCAAAAGCTCTACACAAGTGTGTGAACCAATATAACCAGCACCGCCAGTAACCAGAATTTTAGCCATCTATTTTTCCTAATAAAATTTTAATTAATCCACGCGTTGAAGCATCAAGTGTTGAAAGATCGTTTTGTACACCATTTAAAATCGGTAGCAATTGATCAGCAATCTGTTTACCTTTTTCGACTCCCCATTGATCAAACGGATTAATGTTCCAGATTACAGATTGAACAAACACTTTATGCTCATATAAAGCAATCAACATCCCTAAACTATAAGGATTTAGTTCTTTTAAGAGTAATGTTGAACTTGGCTGGTTTCCTTCATATTGCTTATAAACAGCTAGATTTTCTAACTCTTTCGCATCCAGCGCTTCATTACCAAAAGCCAACAACCGCGATTGTGCTAAACAATTCGAAAGTGCAAGATGATGTTGTTCAATTAATGCCTCAGCATTTTCTACATAGGTAAAATGGTCTGAGTTATAACGTTGTATAGGCGCGATAAAATCGCAACTTACAGCCTGAGTTCCTTGATGAAGCAACTGATAAAATGCATGTTGAGCATTTGGTCCAACTTCTCCCCATACTATGGGACAAGTATCTAATTCAACTTTTTGTCCAGTACGTTGTACTGATTTACCATTAGACTCCATTTCGAGCTGTTGCAAATAGGCCGCAAAATATTTTAAACGTCCATCATATGGTAATACAGCATGAGTCTGAATATTTAAAAAATTATTATTCCAGACGCCTAACAATCCCATAAGAACAGGAATATTCTGCTCAAAATTTGTATTTTGAAAATGTTCATCTACAGCGTGAGCTCCAGCTAAAAGCTGCTGAAAACCATCAACCCCAACTGATAATGCAATAGGTAAACCAATACACGACCAAAGAGAATAACGCCCGCCAACCCAATCCCAAAGTAATAATTGGTTTTCAGGAGCAATTCCCCAATCTGACATTTTGTCGGCTTTTGTAGATACACCGATAAAATGGCTTTTTACAACCCGCTCATGTTTACCCAACGCTTTTTCAAGCCATTGTCGAACTGTTTGTGCATTGGATAAAGTATCAATCGTGCCAAATGACTTCGAAGAAATAATAAATAAAGTCGTTTCCGGACGAAGCTGATGAAGCAATTCCGATAACTGGCTACCATCTATTGTTGATACGAAATGAACATTGAGCGGTTTAGCTGTTTTTACTTTAAAATCTGATAATGCATGGGTCACCATTTGAGGGCCTAAATCAGATCCACCTACCCCAATATTAACGACATCCTGAATAACTTCACCTGTAGCACCACGGTATTGTCCAGCATGGATTTTTTCGACCAACGCATACATGCGTTGTAATTGACTATGGACTTTTTCAGTTAATTCCGGAAATTTAGAATATTCTAAAGGTAAACGTAAAGCCCAATGCATAGCCGCACGCTGTTCAGTACAGTTAATTTTATCTTGAGAAAATAACCGTTCAATCCAGTGACTCAATTGTTTAGTTTTTGCTAAAGCTACCAGTTGCTCTAAAACATTTTTAGTCACGCGGTGCTTACTATAATCAAAAACCAATTGATCAAACTTTACAGAGTAGTTCTGAAATCGATCAGGCTCTGTCGCGAATAATTCTTTTATATGTGATTTTGAACTTTTTTCGACCAAAGAATGGAGCTGTGCAATAGGTGAAACTAGCTCTTTAGGAAACTTCTCGATAGATTTGCTCATAATCGACCTACTCCTTCATAAGCAAAACCTTTAGATTTCACATATGCTGGATCATAAATATTACGCCCATCCAAAATAAGTGGATGCTGCATCAATTGTTGTAACTGTTTAAAATCAGGACTCCAATACTGCTTCCATGCCGTAACTAGACATAAAGCATGTGCTCCTTGTACTGCATCATATTGATCAGCACATAAAATCAGATCTTCACGATTTCCATATAGACTTGCAATTTCATCAAGAGCTTGCGGATCATGTAAACGCACCTTTACGCCTTGAGCCCATAAAGCAGCCAATAAAATATGAATAGGTGAGTTATGCGTACTTGGAGTATTCTCTTTAAATGAAGCCCCCCAAATTGCGACGGTTTTCCCACTCAGGTCACAATGATAGTAGTTCCATAATTTACGGAATAAAATTTCTTTTTGTTGCTCATTAATCGCCCATACTTGTTCTAGAAGTCGACTTTTCACACCTGTTTCAGAAACCGTACTCGAAAGTGTTAAAATATCATGTGAAAAATTTTCACCACCAAATCCAACACCTGCAGATAGGTATGCTGCGCCAATACGAGTATCAGCAGCAAGTCCATGTTTTATATTTGCAATATCAATACCCAACTTTTCCGCAACTAGGGCAAGATCATTCATATAACTAATTCGAGTTGCCAACATACCTGAAATACTAAGCTTGGTAAATTCGGCATCTAAAATCGGCATGAATAAATATTGATAGCTAAAACGGAAGAATGGGCGTAATAACTCTTGCATCGTGTCTTGAGCAGAGTCCGACTCAACCCCAACAATGACATGTTTCACATTAAGTACACTATTAATCGCATTACCTTCCTGAATCACGTCAGGAAAATAAACCCATTCATCTTTGGGTAAATGTTGCTTTAATTTTTCTGTCCCACGTAAACCAAAAGTTGAACCATTAACCATTAACCTTGGATGAACAATTGGACGTTCACTTAACTTTTCAACTGTTTTTAAAGCTAGGTCTATTTGTGTCGGGCTAAAACAAAATAAATAAACTTCTATATCTAAAGGAATTTGAGAGAAAGGGCTCTCTGTTAAAAAACCTGCTTTTCTTTGTTTATTTAAATAATGATTAACTTCTTGATCTTGATATGAAAGTACAGATATATTCTCTTCACAGGTGACACTTGTACACCAATAGATCTGATTACCATATTCAGCTAATAACGCTGCCATTACACCAGCGTGCAAGGTGGTTCCAAATACCGCGATTTTCATTGTACACCTGATTTTAATATTCTATAGAATTCTCTTCCTATTACAGGAAGAGAATATATTGAACAGCTCACATCTTCATTAATTTTTACAAATATTTGAGTTGAGCTACAAAATTTTATAATTCAAGTTCTTGAATCAACTGTTTAAAATCATTTCCCAATTTAGGGTGTTCAACACCGTAATGTAAAACAGCTTTTAAATAGCCAAGCTTACTACCACAATCAAAGGTTTGTCCTTGCATACGATAGGCTTCTACCACATCAGTTTGTTGTAACATCGCAATCGCATCTGTTAATTGAATTTCATTACCCGCACCTTTAGGTGTCTTTTCAAGTAATTGCATAATTTTTGCAGGCAAAACGTAGCGACCAACTACCGATAAATTCGATGGAGCAGAACCTACAGTAGGTTTTTCAACAATACCCTGCATGGCAATGCTCTCACCTTCATTCGGTTTTTTTGCAACATCAACAATACCGTATTGATCCACCAAGTGATCGGGCACTGCTTCAACCATGATCTGAGCCGCTTTACTTTCATCATAACGAGAAATCATACGTGACAAATCATTCTGTCCTGAGCTATCTTTCACCAATACATCTGGCAATAACACAACAAAATCGTCTTGACCCACTACACTTTTCGCACACAAAACAGCATGCCCGAGGCCTAAAGGTTGGGGTTGTCTTACACTTACAACGCTCACATGAGCTGGCACAATATTGACAATCTCCGCAAGTAAATCAATTTTCTTCTTTTGTTCTAAGATTGTCTCCAACTCAAAGTTTCGATCAAAATAATTTTCAATTGAAGACTTCGAAGAATGAGTAACCAAAATAATTTGTTCAATTCCTGCTTCTACCGCTTCACGCACTACATACTCAATAGCTGGACGATCAACAACAGTAACCATTTCCTTAGGAATAGACTTACTTGCGGGTAAAAAACGTGTACCTAAACCGGCCACTGGTAGAACTGCTTTTTTAATCATGCTGCTAACTTTATTTAACTAACAATTAATACTGTACTTCATCTTTTTTTGGAGAACCAGAAAAACGACTTGCCCCTACTAACTGATCTGGTGCGTTAATACCTTCTTTTTTCAACATAACCAGAACTGTTTTTGCCATAATCTTAAAGTCTAACAAGATATTATGAGTCTCAACATATTCAACATCTAACTCGAATTTCTCTTCCCAGCTTAAATTATTTCGCCCACTCACTTGAGCAAGGCCTGTCATTCCTGGTCTGACCTCATGACGACGCATCTGTCGTGGGGTATAGTGCTTCATAAAATCGGCAAGCTGAGGACGTGGTCCAACAATACTCATATCACCTTTTAGAACATTAATAAGCTGCGGCATTTCATCTAGAGTAGTAGAACGCAATTTCTGCCCAAAAGGTGTGATTCTTTCCTCATCCGGCAAAAGATTTCCATTCTTATCTAAAGCATCTTTCATTGACCGAAACTTAATCATTTTAAAAATTTTGCCGTCTTTGCCTGGTCTTTCTTGAAGAAAGAAAACAGGTGAACCTAAATTCTTTCTTACCTTGTAACCTACTATTATAAAAATAGGAGATAGAAGGAGTAAGGCTATTGTAGCAATGAAAATATCAACCAATCTTTTCATAAGAACTATTTAAACCCATGATTTCGAATAATCTATTATTTACTTTTTCAGCATCAAACTTTTGATGGGCCATTTTCACACTTTCTAGCCCCATAAGATTTATATGGGATGGCTCCTCAATAAAAAAGCACATTTTTTTTGCTAGAGCTTCAGCGTCCCAACAAGGAACAATAAAGCCATTCACATTATCAACTACCGTTTCTCTACACCCAGGAACATCTGTTGTAATAATAGGACGTCCTATCGCCATAGCTTCTTGTGTGCTTCGTGGTACGCCTTCTCTATAAGATGGAAGTACAAATACACTTGAGTTGGCGATCCAATCTTTTACATTAGAAACATGACCAGGATATTCAAATAATCCTTCTGCGATCAGTTCATCTAACTCAGACCTCGACAATGCTCCCATATTCTGCGTGTCTAAACCACCCAGTATTGTAAACTTTGTGTTAGGATGTTTATGTTTTACAATTTTAATTGCATCAATAAATTCAAATATACCCTTTTCTTTCAACAAACGCCCAATAAATAAAAAATTTACAGGATCTATTGGAGCAGGGCTGTAACTATACTCTTTCAAGTCTAAACCTATGCCACCCAGAATATGTACCTTTTTAACTGGTAAAGTATATGTATGTATAAGATCTTTTTCATCATCAGGATTTAAAAAAATCATATCATCCAGTCTTGGAAAGGCTAATCGATATAATAAAACCTGAATATTACGAATAAGTTTCGTTTTACTACTTTGACCTTCTGGCTGTGCTGTAAAGGTATATCCAAGCCCTTCAAGCATACCAACAATATGGGGTACCTTTGCAAAGCTCGCAGCTAATGTCCCATAGATAACAGGCTTAGCAAAATATGAAAAAACAATATCTGGCTTAATTTTTTTTATTTTACGAATAAGCTGATATGTGGATGCAATATCAGCAAAAGGATTTAATCCACCTCGACTTAACTGATAAGTAATTGGTTCAGCACCTAAAGCTTTAATTTTTTCTAAACAGTCTTCCGTATATTCAGAAGTGAAAGCATATACTTGATGGCCATTGGCAACTAGAGTTTTTATTAAATCGGCCCGAAAACCATAAAAACTTGAACCAGTGGTACCAATAAGAGCGATTTTTTTATTTTGCATAAATACTTAACCACTGATTTACAATATTATCGAGATTAAATTTTTCATTAATATACTTTATTGCCCGAATATTATTTTGAGCTATCTCCTCACCACTTAACTGGCTTGCAGTAAAAAATGCACTTGCTAGTTTATCTTTTTCCTGAGAATTAACTAATAAGCCTGTTCCGCCCATCACTTCTGACACACCACCGCAGTCGGTTGCTATTACAAAGTTATTACAAGCCATTGCTTCAGCAACTACTAGTCCAAAACCTTCATAAGCGGACGATAGAACAAAATAATCTGATGCACACATTAAAGCAGGAATATCATCTCTACGACCTAACAAAATAACCTTTTCTTCGAGCTGATATTTTTCAATTAACTCCTCAATAACAGAACGGAGTTCTCCATCACCAGCAATATATAATTTAGCAGCAATACTATCTTTCGTATTAGAAATAGTATGTACAAACTCTTCAAAAGCATTAATTAATAAAGGATAGTTTTTAGCTTCATGAAAACGTCCTACTGCTAGAAACATTAATGTATGATCTTCTATTTTTAATAATTTTCTAGTTTGAATACGAACCTGTTCTGAGTAATTAAATTTTTTAAGATCAATACCATTGTAAACAGTGAAAATAGCACCTTGAGGGACAGCTCTAAAACTTTCAAAGCTTTCACATGCCTGTCGACTTACATTTGTAGTCATATCTGCTAAACCATGCGTTAACCTATATGCAAGCATTCTTAAGCGCCCACCCTCATTATTACTATGAGCCGTGCAAATTAAACGAGGAAAAGATATATATTTACGAGCTAATCTCGCAAATATATTTGCATGTACCATATGTGCATGCACAACGTCAGGTTTAAAATTTTCAATAATAGTTTTAAAATTTTTAAAAGCACTACCAAACTGTATTATTTTATTTAATTCCAAACAAATTAATTCAATGTTAGCAGACTGCGGCTTAACAATAGCTTCACCCTTTAAATAAGCTATTTTTACATGATGCCCTCGCAAATGCATTTGATCAGCAAGGTCAGCTACTACTTTTTCAGCACCGCCCCCGCCAAGACCTGTAATTAAATACAGTATTTTCATCTTAAAAATTTCTCTTATTCAAAATTGAAAAACAAAGTAATACAAAACATGCAAAAAATAATACTGAGGGATTAGAAAGTTTTATCAATGACAAACAAATCAACAGTTTTTCTTTAACTGTGGTGTTTGACCTAAATAATAAATAAAAAAATAAAACAAGAAGGAAAGAGCCGATTAAAACACCAAATACTGTGATAGTATTTAAATAGAAAGTTAAATCTAATAACGCATCATAAAACTGAGGTGCGTTTTTAGATGGAAAAAGAAACCCATACCCCCCAACAACCATATTAAAGTCTGAAAAAAAATATTGTATTGCTTGCAACTTTACATTATTACTTCCATCATCTCCATCATTAAAACGCTGAATCCTCTCGTTAATCATCTCAAAACTAAATAAATAAAAAATAAAAATTGCAATTCCACCAAAAATATAGTTTTGAATATTTTTTGAATAAATAATAATAAGATATAACGCTGATAAAATTAAACCCAAGAATGACATAGAAAGTGTAAGCGACAGAATACCTAACACTCTGGAAAATTTAGCATTTTTATCAACAAAATACTGTAAAGTTAATAAACCAAATTGGACTCCAACAAAAACTGCTGGTTCAGATGTTATACCTGTTGGTCTATACATCCAATCACCAACATACCAAGTGCGCGACTCCTCTCCACCTAATAAAATACCAAAATCTAATAAACTACGGTCTACTCCTAAAAAATAAAAAGCAAAAAATTGGGCAATCACTATAAATGATAAAAAACAAATATAAAATGCAATAGATTTTCGCAAGGTATCTATATTTGCCTTAATAATATAATCATACATTAATAAAGCGACAGATATAAGGAAAACGACTTTTTGATATACGAGTATTAAAATTGCTTGCTGAATATATAAATATTGTAAAAAACAAAGAATCTCTAAGAGGACGATAGATAAAATTAAAATTTTAACAATATCTAATTTTATATAGGGATAAATATAAAATCGACACAAAGTTAAAATTGATAATCCAATAAACTGCGTTCCGTAAAAGGCAAGAGGAGCTTGTACATCTAATGTAAAGCAAAAAAATAAAGCACATAAGAAAAATATGCTAGGCTCTCGTTTTAACTGGATCATTGGCTTACTAACTCAATCCATAAATTAATGATATTTTGAATTTGAAAACGATTTGAAGTACTTTTCGAACTTTCTACAAAATTCAAAAAAGTATTTTCGTCCATTTTAGCCATTTTTAAAATTTTTTGGCTAAAATCATGTAAATTATCAGCTTGTGCTAAAAAGCCATCTTTTCCATCTTCTATCACTTCTGCTGGGCCGGTATCGCAATCAAAAGAAACTATAGGTAATTTATAACTTCTGGCTTCTAACAAAACCATAGGTAGCCCTTCAAATCTTGAACTCATACAAAAAAAAGAAGCTTTATTATAAAACTGACTCATATCTTTTTGTTGTCCTACAAAATCCATAGAACCTTCAACATTGTAATTTCTAGCCATTTGTTTTAGATCATCTTCATCTTCCCCAGTTCCAACAATCACAATTTTCCAACCAACTAAAGCTTTTTCAATTTCAGCCCAAGCAGGAATAAGTAGATCAAATCCTTTTTGATATGTTAAACGCCCTACACATAAAATAGTTTTACTGTCTAAACTGGGCTGATTATCTTGTAATTGGTAAGGGCTAGGATTTGCAATCGCAATAACTTTTTTTTCTTTTTCTAAATTGAATTTTTTATTCCAAAAATTTTTATCTCTATTAGTTAGTGTAACAATTTTGTCACACCATTTTGCAGCCATCCAACGTCCTAAAGTCCTAAATGAAGAGCCTAAATTAACTTTTAAATTAAAATGCTCCCAACAAATATGTTTAATATTTAATCCAATACAAGCAGGTACACTAAAAACACAACTTATACTATCCACTATAATTAATGTATCTATTTTATTATCATTTATATATTTTCTAATTTTATAGACTGTTTGAAAAAAATTTCTCCTCATTGAAACTTTTTCTGAAAAAAGTCTATCATTAATAATTGCTTTATTTTGTTCAAAAAAAGGATTCTCGCCACCTGATAAAGACAATATATGTACTTTATATTTTTCAATAAGATTATTAGCAATTAATGTGGTCACTCTTTCTGTACCACCAGAATGATTTATATCACCTATTAAAAAGCAAATATTTTTCATATCATCTACTTCCAAATACTTTATTAACAATCATTTTCAATTTATGAAAAAGTCTGGCTAGCAATACTGTTATTGAAAGCTTAAAATCTAAAATTAGTGTTTCAAACGCATTATCCCAACAAACTTTTATATATGCTTTTTTAAATAACTCGTGTTGTTTAAATTCATTTAAAACTTGCAAACGCCCTATTGCCATTTTATAGGGATTAGAAAAGGTATTACCTTGATGTGTTCTATAATATGAATATAATTCATCTTTATATAGAATCTTATTACCAGTTTCTAAAAGTTTTAAGTATATATACCAATCTTCAATGATCATGCCATCTATAAACCCACCCACTCTTTTTAGGGCATCTAAACGAATCATTTGAGTTGGGGCAGGCAAAAATCGATCAGTATATATTAAATCATTAAAGGTAAATATTTTATCAGGTTGTCTAATTTCACCAACCCTCTTATTATTTTCATCAATCAACTCAACAGCACCAAACATTGCAACAAAGTCTTTACTATCTTCTAAATAATTGACCTGCTTCATTATTTTATAGTTAAAAATTTTATCATCTGAAGCTAATGTCGCAAAATATTCTCCCTGACACCACTTCAATGCCTCATTTAATGTGGCGCTCAGTCCTTTATTTGGTCGATGTCTGAATTCAAAACGAGAAAATCGATTCTCACATTTTTCTAACATTTCCTTTATCTTTAAAACAGATTCATCTTTTGAACCGTCATCAATAATAATAAGTTCAATATTTTGATAAGTCTGATCAATTATGCTTTGAATACAGCCTTGCACATAATCTACATGGTTATAACATGGAATAACAATAGATACTAAAGGGGCTTTTATTTCACTCATTATTCAAACCTTTATTATTTAAAACTCTAAATATAAAAAAACCGACTATAATCCAGTACATTCCATAATTAACTAGATGAGCAATAGACACACCTTTAAAACCAAAAATTTGAGTACAGATATAAGTTAATAATATTGAGGTAAGTGCAAATATAATTTCAGTAGTTATAAATAGTTTTGTCATTGCTTTACTTAGCATTAGATATGCAAGTATCCAACTACCAATTTTTAGAGAGTCTCCTATCATTTGCCAAAAAAACAAATCTCGCATAGGCATAAATGTTTTAGTAAATAATAAGGTAATGATCCAATCCCGAAGAAAATAAACAAAAATTCCGCCTATAGCAGCAACTGGAAATATAAATTTATATCCTAAGTAAATTTCTTTTTTTATTTCTTCAATTTCTGATAACTCAGAAAGTCTTGGTAAATAATATACTCCCAATGTCGTCGTAACTAACATAAGGTATGCTGCACTTAAACGAATCATTGCCTCCCAATATCCAGCATAAGTTAACCCGTATTCATATGTTAAATAACTACGAATAGCCATTTGGGAAATGGGAACACATATAGCACTGACTAATGCCATTAAAGCGAAAGCCGCAAATTTTTTAGCAATAGCTTTATCTATTTTCCCAAATAAATAACTTAGCTTAAACCATTCAGCTTTATAACATATAAATAATGTCACTAAAAAAGCTAAAGATTGATAAATTGAAAGAGCAACTAAAGCTCCATATAAACTATATTTTATTGCTAAAAGGCTTGTGACAGCTAAAGAAAAAATACTTCCTACAATATTCGCGACAACTAATCTTAAAACTTCTTTTTTTCCATTTAAAATGGCTAAAAAAAGTGCATTAAAGGTAAATAGTGTTAGGAATACAGCAAACCAAACAAAAACTGTTTGATATAGATCAGTATGAAAAATATAAATTGAAAGTTGTTTTTGAAAAATTAATATAATTATCGAAAAAAGTAAGCTAAAAAGTAAGACTATACTTCCCGCTGTTTTCCATATATTTCTTTGTTTAGTTTCATCGTCATAATACTCAGCCGTATATTTAATAACTGCAGTATTAATTGCACTACCGGCGAAGGTTGTCACCATTTGTATAAAATTTTGGAACTGCCCAATAGCCGCATAACCAGCTGGACCAACATAAATAGCTAAAATCTTGTTTAAAATAAACATCGTGGCCGTTTTAATTAAAACAGCCACTCCATTTAATACACTTGTTTTTAGTAAATTCATTTTAGACTTTAAAATTATTACAAATCTGAATTACTTTCTCAGCCTCTTCCACCCTTAGTGTAGGACCAATAGGTAAACTCATCACTTCAGCATGAATTTTTTCAGATACAGGATAACTTAAATCATTCCATTCTTTATAAGCCTGTTGCTTGTGAGGTGGGATAGGATAATGAATTAAAGTTTGTACACCTTGTTCAGCCAAGTACTTTTGTAAAGCCTCGCGATGCTCAGTACGAATCACAAATAAATGCCAAACGTGTTGCTGATACTCTTCAGCATTTTTCTGAGCTAAGGGTAATTTGATTAAAGGATTTACTATATGCTGCAAATACAATTGCGCAATTTTACGGCGATGAGCTATTTCTTGATCTAAATATTTTAATTTAATATCTAGCATGGCAGCTTGAATTTCATCAAGACGACTATTTACACCAGGTACTAAATTTTTATATTTTTCATGAGAACCATAATTACGAAGAGCACGTAACATTTGTGCAAGTTCTTCATTGTTAGTGGTTACAGCGCCAGCATCCCCTAATGCACCTAAATTTTTACCAGGATAGAAACTGAAACCAGAAGCATCTCCCCAGTTTCCAGCTTTTATTCCATTAATTTCAGCACTATGTGATTGAGCTGAATCCTCTAAAACAAGTAGATTATATTTATTTGCAATTGCCATGATTGCAGGCATTTCTGCTAATTGCCCATATAAATGAACAGGTAAGATTACTTTCGTTTTTGGAGTAATTACAGCTTCAATCTTGCTTGGATCAATATTATAAGTATTAATATCCGGTTCAACTAAAACTGGAGTTAGGTTATTGGCAGTGATTGCTAAAATACTTGCAATATATGTATTTGATGGGACGATTACTTCATCACCATCATTTAGTTTCCCCAACTCTTTCCATGCTCGAAGCGTAAGAATCAAGGCATCTAAACCATTTGCAACTCCAATTGCAAATTTTACTCCACAATATTCCGCAAAGTTTTGTTCAAATTGAGCTAGCTCATTTCCGCCTATGTACCATCCAGAATCTATAACACGAGTGCAAGCCTCGATTAGTTCTGCACGATATTGACTATTTATATTTTTTAAATCTAAGAAAGGAATCATTATTTCACATAGCCTTTAATAATTGCAGGATTTCCTACTACAATTGCATTTTCCGGAACATCTTTAGTTACTACCGCACCTGCACCAACCAATGCATTTCGACCAATTCTTATGCCTGGCAAAATGGTAGCATTACCGCCAATACTTGCACCTTGTTCAACTATAGTTTTTAGAAACTCATCGGGATATTGCTTTGAACGGGGGGCCTTATCATTTGTAAAAGTAACACTAGGGCCAACAAAAACGTTATCTTCTAATGTAATCCCATCCCATATATACACACCTGATTTAATTGTGACGTTATTACCAATTTGCACATCATTTTCAATCATTGTATGCGCACAAATATTACAATTTTCTCCAATAACCGCTTGTGGGAAAATCACACTATATTGCCAAACTTTTGTTTTTTGACCAATATTTTTAGATTTAACATCGGATAATGGATGAATATAAGGCTTATTTACTACACGCAGAAACTCATCGTAATTTCGAATATAATCTTGCTCTGTAAAGTGTTCACTTGCTAAAACTAGTAATACGCAATCTTCTGAAAAATCATGCATTTCACGCCAGATCAATCCTTCAATAACCAAACCTTGGGTCGGGTTATCTAAAACAACTTCTTCTTTAGTAGAACCGTTATCGAGAATAAATCTACAGCTACCTTTCAAACATATTGCAACTTGTTTTAAATCAATATGAGCATGAAAGCCACGCGGTTTTTGTGACGTATTAAAGATGTAATACAAACGTTTCACATCAAAAGGAATTGACTGATTAGACTCAATCGCAACCAAACCACCTCGCTCATCACCAAAACTCGGCAAGTCAATTAATTTTACAAGGCTCATTTTATTCGGTTACCAAAGAAATCAAATATTGACCATAATCATTCTTACTCATGCTTTGGCCGATTTCTAATACTTGAGCTTTCGTCAACCAACCATTATGAAGTGCAATTTCTTCAAGACATGCCACTTTATAACCTTGACGTTTTTCAATGGTTTCTACGAATTGAGCGGCTTCAAGCAAACTTGCATGTGTTCCGGTATCTAACCAAGCAAAACCGCGTCCAAGTAACTCAACATTGAGATCACCACGGTCTAGATACATCTGGTTCACTGTCGTGATCTCAAGTTCACCACGGTCTGAAGGTTTTACTTGTTTTGCAATTTTCACTACATCATTATCGTAAAAATAAAGTCCAGTAACCGCAAAATTCGATTTTGGATCTTTTGGTTTCTCTTCTAATGAAACTGCTCTTTTTTGCTCATCAAACTCAACAACACCAAAACGTTCAGGATCTTTAACTTGATAACCAAATACGGTTGCACCCTTTTGACGGGCCACAGCTTGACGTAGCATTGGTGTAAAACCTTGACCATAGAAAATATTGTCGCCAAGTACTAAACACACATTACTTTCGCCAATAAACTCTTCGCCAATAATAAATGCTTGAGCTAAACCATCCGGACTTGGTTGAATCGCATAACTTAATTCAACACCGAATTGTGAACCATCACCCAATAATCGCTTAAAACCCTCGATATCATCTGGTGTACTGATAATGAGAACTTCACGAATACCAGCCAACATCAACACAGATAATGGATAGTAAACCATCGGCTTATCGTAAATTGGTAATAGTTGTTTTGAAACGCCCTTTGTGATCGGATACAAACGTGTCCCAGAACCACCTGCTAAAATTATACCTTTTGTACTCATTATGCACTTACACCTAATCTTTCTCTTTGGTAACTGCCATCTTGTACTCGGCGGCACCACTCTAAATTATTTAAATACCACTCAACAGTCTTTCTAATACCTGTTTCAAATGTTTCCTCAGGCTTCCAGCCTAAATCTTTTGCAATTTTTGAGGCATCAATTGCATAACGTAAATCATGTCCTGGGCGATCTTTTACGAAAGTAATTAATGTCTCATAAGGTTGATGATTATTTTGTGGTTTTAATTCATCTAAAATTTTACAAATTGTTTTCACAACTTCTATATTTTGTTTTTCATTATGACCACCGATATTATAGGTTTCTCCAACTTTACCTTCGGTCACAACTTTATATAGAGCCTTGGCATGATCTTCTACATACAACCAATCACGAATCTGGTCACCTTTGCCATAAATCGGTAAAGCCTTACCATCCAGCGCATTTAAGATCACCAATGGAATGAGCTTTTCTGGAAAGTGGTATGGACCGTAATTATTTGAACAATTCGTCACTATAGTTGGCAAACCATATGTTCTATGCCAAGCACGTACTAAATGATCAGAACTAGCTTTACTTGCTGAATAAGGCGAACTTGGTGCATAAGATGTCGTTTCAGTAAATAAATCTGTTGTACCTTCTAAATCACCATAAACCTCATCTGTTGAAATATGATGAAATTTAAAAGAGGCTTTCTTTTCTTCATTTAATTGTAACCAGTACTTACGTGCAACCTCTAATAATGTATATGTTCCCACAATATTTGTTGTAATAAACTCAGCGGGACCATCAATAGAACGATCTACATGTGACTCGGCTGCTAGATGCATCACAGCATCTGGTTTGAAAACTTTAAAAATTTCCGTTAAACGTTCACTATCACAAATATCAACTTTTTCAAATTGATATCGTGAATCCGTGTCAATTTCAGACAATGATTCTAAATTGCCTGCATATGTTAATTTATCTATATTTAATACTTCATCTTGAGTATTTTTTATAATATTTCTAATGACAGCAGAACCAATAAAACCTGCACCGCCAGTGACTAAAATTTTCATAAAATTCCTATGCTAATAACTAGTAATTTTTACAGTCGAATATCACTTTGTTCTTTATCCAAAACATATTTTAAATCATATAAAACATGTTTCTCTTTGCCTAATGCAACGAGTTCCTGACTCGACATTGCTTTAAACTGATCATGGGCAACAGCAATAACTATTGCATCATAATGATCTTGCTTTAATTCCATAACTGGAGCTAAACCATACTCGCCTTCAACTTCGGCACTATCCACCCAAGGGTCGTAAATATCAAGATCTAAATCGTATTCTTTGAGTGCTTTCACCATATCTACAATTTTGGTGTTTCGGATGTCTGGACAGTTTTCTTTAAAACTCAAACCTAAAATTAATATACGAGCACCAACCACTTGTATGCGCTGCTTTACCATTTCTTTGATCAATTGAGTTGCAACATATTCACCCATGCGATCATTTAAACGGCGAGCCGCCAAAATAATTTCAGGATGTAACCCTATTGACTCTGCTTTATGCGTTAAATAGTACGGGTCAACACCAATACAATGACCACCTACCAAACCTGGTCTAAAATTTAAAAAATTCCATTTTGTACCTGCTGCTTTCAGCACGTCTTCGGTATCAATACCCATTTTATTAAAAATCAAAGCCAATTCATTGATTAATGCAATATTGACATCTCTTTGTGTATTTTCAATGACTTTAGCAGCCTCAGCGACCTTGATACTTGGGGCTTTATGTGTGCCTGCCTCAATAATTAAACTATAAACTTGATCGACGTAATCAGCCACATCAGGAGTAGAACCTGAAGTAATTTTTAAAATATTGGTGACACGCCGTTGCTTATCACCAGGATTAATACGCTCTGGGCTGTAACCAACAAAGAAATCTTGATTAAACTTTAAACCCGAATGTTTTTCTAATTCAGGTATACATACCTCTTCTGTTGCACCTGGATAAACAGTTGACTCATAAACAACGATATCGCCTTTTTTTAAAACCTTCGCAATACTTTGAGATGCTTTTATAAGAGGAGTCAAATCCGGCTGCTTAAAATCGTCAATTGGTGTTGGCACTGTAACAATAAAAAAGTTTGAATTTTGTAAGTGTTCAATATTTGCTGTATACGATAACTGCTGTATGTGTCTTAGCTCATCTGAAGTGACTTCTAACGTATGGTCATGTCCGTTTTTTAACTCTAATATCCGATTTTCATTTATATCAAATCCGATTGTAGGTTTATGTTTACCAAATTCAACCGCCAAAGGTAATCCAACATACCCTAAGCCGATAATTGCTATTTTTAGTTGCTCAAGTTGAAACATATATAAAACCTAACCATTTAATTTTAAATGGGGAAACATCATGGATACGACCTACTACGTTAATATAGCAGACTTTAAACAAAATTTTCTCGAAATATACAATCACTGCTTGGCAAATAAAGTATGATTTGGGTTAATTCTAGACTACAATCTAATGTCTTCATGCAAAGTATCATTGGATTACAAACAATAAAGGGTTTGAATGTGAAGCATCAAAGCACATTATTATTTTTAGCCATTTCACTTTCGTTTACAGGATGTGCAGTCACCTCAGGCTTACAAACTTACGACTTACCCGAACAAGGGAGCTTTAAAACAGAACAAGGAGCAGAAGTTTCTGTTGTTCAACTTACTCAAAACAATATTCCAAAAATTAGTTCTGACACTTTGCGTCCCCAAGGAAATATAAGCGCCTTATTCAACACTCCTTTTTATCAATATCGCTTAAGTCCTGGAGATGTTTTATCCATTCAACTTTGGGCTTACCCTGAAATTACTCCCCCCATCCAAGGAGCTTCTAGTGATATTAAAGCATTTGGATACCCTATTGATTCGGCAGGAAATGTTCAATTACCACTTGTAGGACAAGTTCATATTGCAGGAAAAACACTGGCTGAGACCAATAAATATTTACGTAGCCAATTTGCTAAGTATTTAAAAACACCTGATGTCGTAGTTCGTGTGCTGTCTTACCAAGCCAAACGCTATTTTGTTAATGGCCAGGTCATGAAAAGTGGGCAATATAATTTAGATGATCAGCCCATTAGTATTTATACAGCCCTAAGTATGGCGGGAGGTGTAAATCAAGAGTCGGGTGACAATACTGATATTCAGCTTATTCGAAATGGTGAAGTTTATAACTTAAATGTCGTTGCGCTTGAGAAACAAGGATATTCTCTACACAAATTATTAGTACAACCCAATGACACAATCTATGTAAATACTAAACAAAATCAAAAACTCTATGTTATGGGTGAGTCTAATAAAAGCTCAGCAATTCCATTACGAGATCAAGGGATGACCTTAAGTGATGTACTGGGTGAGAGTGAGGGAGTTAATCCATACTCTGCAAGCGCCGCGCGTATTTACGTTATGCGTACTGATTTACAAACAAAAAGATCAACAATTTATCAGCTCAACTTGAGTAGCCTCGGTAACCTTGCCTTATCTAATCAATTCCAAATGCAAAAAAATGATATTGTGTACATTGATGCAACCGGTTTAACACGTTGGCAGCGCATTATGAACCAGATTGTGCCATTCTCAAGCGCACTTTATACCTTTGATCAATTGGGTAAAAACTAGCATGCAGTTACAAAATATTTTAGTGGTCTGCGTGGGTAATATTTGCCGCAGTCCAATGGCAGAGTATTTTTTAAAGGCTCAACATCCTACACTAAACATATCATCAGCTGGTATTTCTGCTCTAGTTGGTCACGCAGCAGACGATAAAGCTATTCATTGTATGGATCAGTTGAATATTGATATGAGACCACATGTCGCTCGTCAATTCAGTGCTGAATTGATCAAACAAAATGATTTAATTTTGGTAATGAGCAATAATCAACAAAAGCATATTGAACAAACTTGGCCATTTGCAAAAGGTAAAATTTTTAGGCTTGGCCATTGGCAAGGGCAAAATGTACCTGATCCTTATCAGCATGACCAAGCTTTTTTTGATCAGACTTGCCGCAACATTCAAAGCTATGTGCAAGATTGGCGCACTCAATTATAATTGTATATTAGTTGTAAATTTATGAACCAAAACTCTAAAACTAACGAAGATAGCATCGATTTAAAAGAGTTATTCTTTTCATTGATTGCACAGTGGAAAATCATAGCATGTTGCATGGTCTTAAGTTTAATTTGTGCCTTGCTATATTTACGAATAACACCAGACACCTACGCTGTAGATGCGATGGTACAAGTTGAAGATAGTAAAGGTGCTGCCTCTGCTGCCCTGCTTGGGGATCTTTCTAAAGTCAGTGGAGGTCTATCTCAAAAATCACCAGCTGATCCAGAAATAGAGATTCTTCGTTCTAGAATGGTTTTAGGGCAGGTTATCCAGAATCTTAACCTTGATATTAACATCAAAGATAATCAATCTAGTTTAATTGGTAAACTTGTCTCACAAGACCAAAGCAAACTAGAGTATCGTTATGATGCTGTAATTTACACTAACCAAAAAAATAATTTAATAGTTAAACAACTCAGTGTACCTGAATATTATTTAGATAAACCTTTAAAATTAGAGTTTAAAGATGTAAATCAATTTACTCTAACTTATAAAGATCAAGTTGTATTTGATGGTTTACTAAACAAGAAAAATGTACTAAATACACAAAAAGGGTTGTGGCAAGTTCAGATTAATACACATAGTAATTTGAAAGATCACAGCTATACGCTAACTAAGCTCGCTCTATTAACCGCTGTAAATCAATTTAATGCAATTTATAGCGTTGCTGAAAAAGGTAAAATGACGGGTGTTATTGGTTTAAGCTACTTAGGTCAAGATCCAGAGCATATCACCCAAGTGCTCAATAATGTTTTAAATGTTTATCATAAACAAAATATTGAGCGAAAGTCTCTAGAATCCAAACAGACTTTAGCTTTTCTTGAAAAACAGTTACCAGAGCTTAGAAAACAGTTAGAAGATTCCGAAATCAAATTTAACCAATTCCGAGAAAAGTATAAAACGGTAGATGTTAATGCTGAATCTGAACTGTTACTTAAACAAAATATTGATCTAGAAAAGCTTAAGATTGAGTTACAACAGAAGCAAGCAGAACTTTCTGCCAAATATACCAATGATCATCCATTAATCCGCCAAATCGATGCACAAATTGCAGAGATTAATAAAAAGATTGCTGATCTCAATAATCGTTTAACACAACTTCCTGAAACACAACGTTTATATTTACAACTCTATCGTGATGTGAAAGTCAATACAGAGTTATATACATCGCTACTTAACTCTTATCAACAGCTTAAAATTGCCAATGCAGGTGAAATTGGTAATGTCCGTATTATTGATACTGCAGTAGAACCAGTTAAACCAATAAAACCAAGAAGACTCATTGTATTAATTCTTTCTTTATTTGTTGGTGGATTTATTGGGATATTGATTGCGTTATTACGCAATATGATGCGTAGTGGAGTTAAAGATTCTGCACAAATTGAAAATGAGCTCGATCTTCCAGTTTATGCAACCGTACCTCGCTCTCCTATCCAAGAAACTCGTATGAGTATTTTGAAGAAGAAAAAGAGTATTCCTATTTTGGCCGTTAAAAGCAGTGATGATATTGCGATTGAAAGCCTCCGTAGTATTCGTACAGCTATCCACTTCGCATTAAGTACAGCAAAGAATAATATTATTATGATTGCTGGCCCCTCTCCAGAAGTCGGTAAATCGTTTATTTCAACTAACCTAGCAACTATTTTTGCACAAAGTAATAAGCGTGTACTACTGATTGATGCTGATATGCGTCGTGGTTATATGCATAAATATTTTGATGTTGATGTCAAGCCTGGTCTTTCTGAACTACTAAGTGGTCAGGCTAACTTGTCCCAAGTTTTACATAAAACACAAGTTGCGAATCTTGATGTGATTACCCGTGGTAAGAGCCCAACCAACCCTTCGGAAATGTTGAGCTCTACGCAGTTCAAAGAATTACTTGAACAACTACAAACTCAATATGATCATATCATTATTGATACTCCACCTGTGCTGGCTGTAACTGATGGTATTATTATTTCTCAGTACACTGGCGTGAACTTAATTGTAGCTCGTTATATCAAGTCTCATATGAAAGAGCTTGAATTAACTGTTAACCGCTTTGAACAAGCTGGCGTTAAAGTGAATGGCTTTATCCTTAATGACATTCAACGTTCTAGTGGCGGTGGTTATGGTTATAACTATGCCTATGCATATAAAGCACAAAAAGAAGATTAATTAAGAATCTCTTTAAAAACCGGATCAAATGATCCGGTTTTTTTATTTGATTTTTTAAGTTTCGCCAAATTAAAACTAACTAAAATATATAAAAAAACCACTCGTTTTTTTTGTTAAACATTCTATGCTTAAGTCGAAGCATGCTAAGATCAAAGCAGCCTTTTAGACTCAAATGATTATTTTTGGAACCTTTTATGAGTAAAGCCTTACCCATTGCTGTCGCTGTAGTTTTAGGCGGTGCTGCACTTGTACCTGTATATTATGCAACTCAACATCCGACCACAGAAGTCGGACGTAAAGCAGATAAAAATGCCTCTCCAATTCAAAAAATCAGTTATGTGCTTGGGTATGAAGTTGCACAACAAACTCCTCCTGAACTGGATACCAAGTCATTTGTTCAAGGGATTCATGATGCTCGAAGCAAGCAGCCAAGCGCTTATACTCAAGAAGATTTGAAAGCTGCTGTTGCTGCTTATGAAAAAGAGTTACAACAAAAAATGCAGCACCAAGATAAACCAGAGCAAGCTAGTACAGCTACTGAATCTGCTGATGCACAATTCCTTGCTGAAAACAAAACAAAGGCTGGAGTAAAAACTACAGCATCAGGCTTGCAATATATCATTACGAAAGAAGGTACTGGTAAGCAGCCAACAGCTCAGTCCATTGTTAAAGTACATTATGAAGGTCGTTTAATTAACGGTCAGGTTTTTGATAGTTCTTATAAACGTGGTCAGCCAGTTGAGTTTCCTCTTAATCAGGTTATCCCAGGTTGGACCGAAGGTCTTCAACTCATGAAGGAAGGCGGAAAAGCGACTTTCTTTATTCCATCAAATCTTGCATATGGTCCACAAGAACTTCCAGGGATCCCAGCAAACAGTACACTGATTTTTGATGTTGAACTCATTTCAGTGAAATAATAACAATTCAGGAGAGTCGTTATACTCTCCTGTTTTTTTTGGAAAATGGCATGAAAAAAATCAGTTTGGTTATTGCTGCATCGACAATGAGTTTATCTGTTTTGGCTGCTGCGCCTATAACAAATAAAAGCCCAGCAAAAGATCAGTTTAGCTATAGCTATGGTTATTTAATGGGTCGGAATAATACTGATGCATTAACAGATTTAAATCTTGATATCTTTTATCAAGGTCTTCAAGAAGGTGCACAGAAGAAAAGCGCTCGCTTGACAGACGAAGAGATGGCTAAAGCAATTAATGAGTATAAAAAAACTTTAGAAGCGAAACAGCTCGTCGAATTTCAAAAGCTAGGTCAACAAAATGCTCAAGCTGGTGCCGCATTCCTTGCAGAGAATGCTAAAAAATCGGGTATTGTAACGACTAAATCGGGTTTGCAATATCAAGTATTAAAAGAAGGCTCTGGTAAGTCACCTAAAGCGACCTCTCGTGTAAAAGTAAACTATGAAGGTCGTTTGCTCGACGGGACTGTTTTTGACAGCTCTATCGCACGTAATCACCCTGTCGATTTCCAGTTGAATCAGGTTATTGCAGGTTGGACAGAAGGCTTACAAACCATGAAAGAAGGCGGCAAAACCCGTTTCTTCATTCCTGCCAAACTTGCTTATGGTGAAGTCGGTGCTGGTGACAGTATCGGTCCAAATAGCACTTTAATTTTTGATATTGAATTGCTACAAGTTTTACCAAAATAAGTTTTTAAGATATAAAAAAAGCGATCTTAAATGATCGCTTTTTTATTTTAGTGTTTTAAATCTCTGGGTCTAAAACCAGTAATCAGTAAACCAATTAAGTAAGCCATCACACCTACTACGCATAAGCCTGCGACTTCAGCAACACGAACCCACTGAGAAAGCTCGCCGTTATACCAATTTAGCCCAAACCAAAGCGCTGCAATCATGGCAAGGTTTGCTAAACCATATTGAAGTACCAGTTTTTTCCAATGTGGGCCAAATCGGAAAATATTACGCTTATGTAGATAGAAGTAGAGCAAACCGGCATTTACCAAAGCTGAACCAGAAGATGCCAATGCAAGCGCCATATGCTCTGCCTGCCAGTCAATCAGTTTAAAGAATCCAATAAATATAACGTTTAAAATGGCATTCGCGGCAACCGACATTAACCCCACACGAACTGGTGTTTTAGTATCTTGCTGTGCATAGAAGCCCGGTGCGAACACCTTAATTAACATAAAGGAAATTACACCAGCACTCATACATTGCAATGCAAGCGCTGTCATTTGTGTATCGCGTAGGTCAAACTCACCACGTTGGAATAAAGCCTGAATAATGGGTGTAGAAAGCATAAATAAAGCGATACTTGCTGGTAAACCCACTAGCACAATAACTCTTGCTGCCCAGTCGATCATGCCACGGAACTTTTCCTGATCTTGCTCAGCATGACGTGCTGAAAGCGAAGGTAAAATTACGGTACCAATCGCAACACCAATTAAACCTAAAGGTAGCTCAGTCATACGCTCTGCACTGTAGAGCCAAGATACCGAACCGTCTTGCATGAAAGAGGCCCAAATCGTATTTAATAACAGATTAATCTGGGTAACAGATACCCCAAATAATGCTGGAAGCATTAATTTTAAAATGCGGTCTACACCTTCATGTTTAAAATCAACTTTAGGTGGAATCAGTAGGTTTTTACGCCACAATTCAGGAATTTGTATAGCTAACTGTAATATCCCAGCCACGACCACTGACCAACCTAAGGCTTTGATTGGTTCAGCCATATACGGCGTAAGCCACCATGCACCTGCGATCATCGCAACGTTCAGCAAAACCGGTGAAAAAGCTGGTGAAGCAAATGAACCATAACTATTTAAAATACTGCTAGCGAAGGCAGTTAGTGACATAAATAATAAATAAGGGATGGTTAGCCGGAACATGCTGACTGCTAAATCGAACTTTTCAGGATCGCTATGGAAACCCGGTGCGTACATATAAATGATCGCAGGTGCTAAAACCATAGCCACAAAAGTCAGTAAGGTCATGACTGTTAGCAAGCAACCAAATACCCGACTAATCAAGATCTGTACTTCAGCGTGTGCTCGACCCGTTTTATATTCAGTTAATACTGGAATAAAGGCTTGCGAAAAGGCACCTTCGGCAAACAATCGTCGAAAGAAGTTGGGAATACGAAAAGCGACGACGAAGGTATCAAAATCTTTACCTGCACCAAACACATTGAGCAATACGACATCACGCACAAGCCCTAACACTCGTGACAACATCGTCATCGCACTGACAATAAAAGTCGATCGCCACAATGCCATCGTACTCACCTACAGCTATATTCGAAAGACGCTATTGTAATGAAACTAGAAAATCTTTTCGTTGTGAAATGATGAATGAACTCAACTTTTTTTCTGAACTAACAGCTGTCTAAAGTGCTGCCATTTAAAATAAGGCCCCGGATCGGTTTTTCGGCCTGGTGCAATGTCTGAATGCCCCGCAATATGATTTTTAATTTCAGGATAGGCCTGACGGATAGCGGTAACCACATCAGTTAGTACGCTGTACTGCACTTCTTCAAAAGGCAAGTCATCACTTCCTTCAAGCTCAATACCAATTGAATAATCATTGCATTCAACCTTGCCTAAATAACTCGAACGACCTGCATGCCATGCCCGATCATTAAAATTAACAAACTGTAGGACCTCCCCACTACGTAAAATCAGCAAGTGTGTAGAAACTTGCATGCCTTCAATAGTCTGAAAATAAGGATGAACTGACCAATCTAATTTATTTTGAAAAAACTGCTCAATATATCTGCCTCCAAACTGAGACGGCGGCAAGCTAATATTATGAACGACGATCATTTGAATTTCGGCACCAACCGGACGTTGGTTAAAATTTGGAGAAGGAACTTGCCTCGCCCCTTTTAATTGTCCATCTATAACTTCATAAGGTGTGATTTGCTTCATTGAGATGCCAATAAATTGCTTGCCAATTGTTTTAGTTTAAATCAGTTATCTACTTTTCAAAGTAGTCAGCACGATTGTTTATCGCGATTAATCTCACAAAACAGCTTATTTTTAAAGTCGACGATGCTAATATATCGCAAGTTTTAGTGTCATCGACAAAATGGAAATCGTATGAGCATACCTCAGTCTTTGCTTGAACAGTCAATTCAAATCAATATTCAACAAGCATTACAAGAAGATATTGGGGACGGTGACATTACCGCCATGCTCACACCAGAAGATGAACAGGCTACCGCAACGATCATTAGCCGTGAAGATATGGTTTTGGCTGGACAACCGTGGGTAAATGCACTCATCTCAGCTTATGACAACACGGTACAGGTGACTTGGTTAAAACAAGAAGGTGACCATGTTGCTGCAAATGAAGCCTTTTTAAAGCTTGCAGGTTCTGCACGTAGCTTACTTACTGTAGAGCGCCCTGCTTTAAACTTTATTCAAACTTTGTCTGCTGTTGCAACAAAAACGGCTGAATATGTTCAGCATCTTGAAGGTTTAAATACAAAACTTCTTGATACACGTAAAACCCTACCGGGCTTACGTATTGCACAAAAATATGCAGTAACAGTAGGCGGCGGACAAAACCATCGTCTCGGTTTATTTGACGCATTCTTAATTAAAGAAAATCATATTATGGCAGCGGGTGGTATAGGCCAAGCGATTGCCCAAGCACACCAAATTGCACCAGGCAAACCTGTTGAAGTCGAAGTTGAAACTTGGGATGAGCTAAACCAAGCGCTTGAAGCAGGTGCGGACATTGTTATGCTCGACAACTTCAGTCAACAACAAATGATTGATGCCGTAAAGCATGTAGCTGGACGTTGTAAACTTGAAGCTTCTGGCAATATCACCATTGAAAACTTACGCGAAGTAGCAACTACTGGGGTCGACTATATTTCTATGGGCGTCCTAACTAAAGACGTTAGAGCTGTTGATTTATCAATGCGTTTTAATGCTTAAATAAAATCCACATCGTTATTGGTTTGTTTTTGCGACTTGGTCATGTCTGCCGCTTGTGTTTTTTGCCATGCTGACTGAGTCGCTTGTGTCCTGTTATCTCGTGGGTCGGCAGCCATCAAGACAAATGTAACGACTGCTAATAATACAATAAAACCTTGTAGCATAAATTTTCCCCATCACTTTTTAAAAATTAGGGTTCCAAGGTAAATGATAAATATGACAAGGCTTAGGAGATTCTGTTACAAAAGGTAAGTCTTTATTTTTATTATTCATCTGTACAACAGCCTCTCCCGCAAATAAGGTTTTATATCAACAGCCTAAACCCTGTATTTACTATCGTGACAGGGATATCTTGTTTCTCTTTATCAACCTACACGACGGAGTCTTACCGTTTAGATTTTTTTTGCAACAGCTAATTCTGTTACTTTGGTTTTGCCCTGAATGGCGACTAAAGCCATGCAAGGCAAAAGGCATTGCCATCTGCAAAACCTGCCCACTTTCATCCTCTATCCTATTTTGTTGCAAAAATAAGATCCTTATAGACAGGTTGCAGATGACTTTTAGCACCAGCTAATGAGAAATAAATTCCAATACCCTCATTAAGGGAAAAACTTACCAGCTTAAGACTCTAAATAACCCATATATGGGTCAGAAATTGAATCTTCTTGAGTTTCTATACGCCCTGCAAAACGACGGCTGAAGGTAGCATCATCAGCTAAAGTCACAGTGAAGTCATACCAACCACCAAATTCAGACATATCCCAAACCAATTCTTTTTCAGAACTATTTGTTTCTATAGTCCACGTCTTATTTGGTAGATAAGCATTTGCTTTGACGGTGAGCTTGACTGACTTATTACCATCGTGGCGAACTTTCAAATATAAATTCGCATCACACTCTTCCACACACACTCTAATTTCCGGTAGTGCTTGCGCCTGGTTGGCTTGGTTTAGATCTCCTTTAAATGCACGGTGGAAACCATTTGGCCCAAGTACCCACAAGTCATACTGCCCCGTTGGAGCATTCCATACATCATCAAGCTGTTTACCCATCTCAACCATATAACGACGAGGAGCTACCGTAAGATCTAATCGGTTATACACATGAAAAACAGCTGCCTGCTTGCCAGTGTTTGAGAACATCAGCTTTACAGTCTTTTGTGCTGCATCGACTTTGGCACTGGTGTGCAAAATATAAGGTAAAGCACGTGAAGGCCTAATCCCCATTTCTTGTAAAGGAAATTGCTGCTGACTCGGTACGGGAACTTGTGGCAACAAAGCTTGAGCGACACGAATCGCATCGGCTTCAGCTTTTGTTTTCTTCCCGTCTAATTGAGCTATAGGCATGAGATTTGGTGTTTTAAAATTAAATGCTGTCATTAAATCACCACATACGGCACGGCGGTATGGGCTAATATTCGGCTCTTGCACACCAAAGCGTTTTTCTAAAAACTGTAAAATAGAAGTATGATCAAACACTTGAGAATTCACCCACCCCCCACGACTCCATGGTGAAATCACATACATAGGGACACGCACACCCGGTCCATACACTCGACCATCTGGTTTAGGTTGCGATTTGGAAGTCGCTACTGCTGGATGATTAAAGTACTCATACGATATTTGCTGATCGGTTAAAGTCGTTTTTCCATATGCAACACCATTTGCATCTTTAGATGGCGCACTCGGTGAAGGAGTATGGTCAAAGAAACCATCATTCTCATCAAAATTCACCAATAAAACAGTTTGGCTCCACAACTCAGCGTTTTCAGTTAAAGCATTTAGTACTTCCTGAATATACCACGCGCCCTGTACAGGACTAGAAGGTCCAGGGTGCTCACTATAATTTGCCGGAGCAACTAACCAGCTGACTTGAGGTAGTTTTCCTTGAGCAAGATCAGCTTTAAAGCTACCCAAAAAACCACCATCTGGCATGGTATTGGCAATACCTTTATAAAGTGGTTGTATCGCATCGATTTTTTCATCGTATGCTGGACACGTCAGTGTGTCATTGCTGACAGGTTGCCCAGATTGCTCATTTGCACGGCGATACTGTTTGAAACCAGCTAATGGGTTATCAGTAAAGTTATCTGGCATGTTTTGATAAACTTTCCATGTCACGCCAGCCTGCTGTAAGCGCTCAGGATAAGTTGTCCATTCATAACCTTCTGTTGATGGGCCAATTCCATCAAACTCATTTACGACACTAGCCACACCTGCACCTGTAGGACCATTGGTTCCTGTCCATATAAACTTACGGTTTGGGTTAGTCCCAGCATGCATAGCACAGTGGTAAGCATCACAAATGGTAAAAGCGTTGGCTAAAGCAAACTGATATTCAACTTCCTGTTTTTTGTAGTAGCCCATTGACTGTGTTTTTTTATAAGCAACCCAATCACTCATTCGGCCATTGTCCCAAGCAGCTTGGCCATCAGACCAAGAGTGAGGAGTTCCTGAAACGCGCTGAGCATTTCCTAAACGGCTATCTAAATGATAAGGCAATACTTTATTTTTCTTGGCGTCGTATTGCTCCCAAACCTTTCTACTTTCTGTCATTGGAATGGTAAAGCGGTCACCAAAACCACGTACCCCTTTTAATGTTCCGAAGTAATTATCGAAAGAACGGTTTTCTTGAGTCAAAATCACGATGTGTTTAACATCTTGAATAGTGCCACTTTCAACTTTGGCATCAATAGCCAGCGCTTTTTGAATACTCAGTGGGAAACTCGCCAGAGCAGCGGTCCCAAACATAGTTTTTGTAGAATTTAAAAGAAATTCGCGACGATTCATTTTTTCATCCTTAATTTTTATTATGGCGCACAGTGCATTTTGCAATTACTGGTTGGTGGTGGTGTTGACGATGAATTATCTGATTTGTTGTCATCGTTACAAGCACTGAGCATAAGTGCTAAAGACGTAATAAATAAAAGTGAAATTTTTCGCATCATTTTTTTCCAAACGGTTTAAATGCGAACTACTAATAAAGTGAAAAAGTGACAGCCTAGTGATGTTTTTATGTCGATTTGATGAAGGCATAAAAAAACGCATCCGAAGATGCGTCTTTCTAAAAGCGTAAAATTACCAGCCTAAAGCTTCTTGTTGCTTTTTAATCAGCTCGGCAATTCCTTTTTCTGCCATTTCTAACATGGCATCGCTTTGTGCGCGAGTAAACGGTTTATCTTCGGCTGTACCTTGAATTTCAATAAACTCACCAGCTTGCGTCATTACTACGTTTAAGTCAGTTTGACAGTTCGAATCTTCTTCATAGCAAAGGTCAAGAAGTACTTCGTCTTGATACATACCTACAGAAATTGCAGCCACTAATCCTTTAAGCGGATCATGCTTAATTTTTTTCTGTGCAAGTAGAACATTCATGGCATCAACCAATGCTACAGCAGCACCAGTGATTGAAGCTGTACGTGTACCGCCATCTGCCTGAATGACATCGCAGTCGATCGTAATCGTGTTTTCACCCAGCTTTTTCAAATCAACCATAGCACGTAAGCTACGGCCAATGAGGCGCTGGATTTCTTGAGTACGACCAGTTTGTTTGCCACGAGCAGCTTCACGGTCACAACGTGAATGTGTTGAACGCGGTAACATACCATATTCTGCTGTTACCCAGCCTTGACCTTGGCCTTTTAAAAAGCGTGGCACTGAGTTATCAATGCTTGCAGTACAAAGGACTTTGGTGTGACCAAATTCGACCAGCACAGAACCTTCAGCATAACGGGTGTAGTTTCGTGTAATTTTCACTTCACGTAATTGGTCTAATGCACGTTGGTCAATACGCATAATCCTTCCTAA
>JAITLL010000027.1 GCA_031277915.1 Acinetobacter sp. | reverse complement strand
GACAATATATAAACTTCCTAATACCTGATAATAAGAGTAGCCATGATGAAAACTGTAGGTAATGATTTAGTTCGTAATCAGCTACATGCTGATCGTAAATGGTATCTAATATTAGGCTTCGTGCTCATTATTTTCGGTTTGATCCTATTTAGTTCACTACCATTTGCCACATTTTCGGTGGTTTTCCTGTTTGGCATTTTAATGATGATAGGTGGTGTTCTGCATTTGCTTGCTGCCTTAAGTGTATTTAAAGGCGGTAGCCGATGGCTTTGGGCACTTTTTGGGGTGTTGTATTTAATGGCTGGCTATTACGCATTTTCTACACCTGTTACTACGGCTGTGGTTTTAACCAGCTTATTATCGATTGCACTGATTATTGCAGGGGTAATTCGTACCATAAATGCATTTTTATTAAGACCAATTGCAGGGTGGGGGTGGACCTTATTTTCAGGATTATTAACACTTGCTACCGGTATTTTAATTTTAGTTTCTAAGGACTCACCATTTTGGGTGTTGGGAATGTTTTTGGCAGTAGATATTTTATTTCAGGGCATTAACTTTTTAGGGCTGGCTTCTGCAATTAAACACTTACCTTCTAGCTCAAAAACAGTTTCTTAAATGAAATAGCGAACAAAAGGACACTTAAGGTGTCCTTTTTAGTTTTTAGTGAGCTAAGGTCCATCTCACGGCATGGGTCTGTTAAACTAGGCCTTGGTGTTTTAGCGATGTGTGTTATGAGTCTTGCAAAGTTAATCAATGAATTAAATGCTCAGCAAAAAAAGGCAGCAACGACTACGGCACAAAACTGTCTGGTTTTGGCGGGTGCAGGCTGTGGCAAGACTAAAACCATTGTTGCTCGTGCAGCTTATTTAATTGATCAGGGTTTACCTGCTAATCAAATCCAGATTTTAACGTTCACCCGCCGTGCTGCGAGTGAAATTGTTGCAAGGGTTGAACAGCACGTTGGAGCACAAGCCAAAGGACTACGTGCATCAACATTCCATACCTTTTGTATGTATTTACTACGCCGTAATTCACAAGCATTTGGTTTAACCCAATTTAGTATTATTGATCGTGATGATCAGTTACTCATGTTTCGCTTATTGAGAGGCAAAGACAAAGATAACGTTTTGCCTAAAGCGGCAGAACTATGTGACTTATATTCTTATGCTCGAAATACCCAAACTAAGCTTTCTGAAGCATTGCTCAAGCAATTACCTGAAGCATATGAGTATAAGGCACAAATTGCTGAGCTCATGAAAACTTATGAACAGCGTAAAAAAGAGCGTAATTTTTTAGACTATGATGACATTTTATCGATCGTTGCTGTTCATTTACAAAACTCGGAAGCACTGACAGACTGGGTTGCTGGTTTCTGCCAAGCTTTGTTGGTCGACGAAATGCAAGATACTAACCCTTTACAGTGGGCTCTTTTACAGCCACTGATTGGTAAGGTGAAATTATTTTGCGTGGGTGATGATGCTCAGTCAATTTACGGTTTCCGTGGGGCCGATTTTGAAAACATTCATTCTTTTAAAGAACGGATTCCTGACGCGGTTATTCATACCTTAGATTTAAATTATCGCTCGACTCAAGAAATATTAGATTTATCAAACTGGTTATTGGCACATAGCCCAATCGATTATGAAAAACAGCTACAGGCATATCGTGGCAAAGGCAAAAAACCACAGCTGCATTTGTTTGGTAATGAATTTGAAGAAGCCAATTGGATTGCACAAGACTTAATAGAACGACATCAGCAGGGTGCAAATTGGTATGACCATATGGTGTTAGTTCGTTCTGGCTACAGCGCTCGTTATTTGGAAGGAGCGTTTATTGCCGCTGAAATTCCTTATCGTTTTATTGGTGGCGTAAAGTTACTTGAATCAGCGCATGTAAAGGATGTACTTAGTCTATTGCGTATTGTGAGTAATCCTCACGATGACTTGGCGTGGATGCGCTTTTTAACCTTATGGGATGGTATTGGCGATGTCGGCGCTAGCAAGTTAGCACAAGAGTTAATGAGCATCAGTGAGGTCGAAAAGCGTTGTCAGCGCTTAGAACGTCATGGAAAAGTTCCGTTACAAGCAATTTTGATTTTAAAGCAGCTTGATGTATTACAGCAGCATGTTGAAGCAAGTATTGGTCTGGCACTAGACGCTTTGAATGAACAGTTAGAGCAAAACTATAAAACTAAGGATTGGTCACGTCGCGCTAGAGATTTTGACTTGGTCAAACAACTTGCACGCAAACATGCATCACTGGGTGAGTTTCTCGAAGAATATGTGCTTGAACCGATTTCGGTTTCTGAAATTGAAAAAGCGGGTGATGAGGACTTAGTGACTTTAATTACAATTCACTCGGCTAAAGGTGCAGAACAAAAGGTGTGCTATGTGCCACATGTCTCACCAAATCAATTTCCATATGCACGCGCGCAGGGCGATTTTGATGATGTCGAAGAAGAGCGCCGCGTATTATATGTTGCATTAACACGTGCGGAAAATGAATTGATTTTGACCAAGCAAAATCTCAATACATGGTCACAAGATCAGTATGATGAGCAAGGCCGAAAAATCGAAAGTTATTTCCTAAATGATTTACCAACTCATCTGGTTCAGGCAAAAATTCATCGTCAAGTTCCGCAGCCATTTGCCAAAAAACAATGGAACACTTCACGTACAGTAAATTTAGGTTTTGGTATCGATCTCGACTAAACTACTGTATAAGACACTGTAAATACTCAAATGTATATTGGCCTTTATTTTGATGGCCAATGAAGGTTGGAAAATGAAAATATTAGTTCGTAATTTAGATCGTTTAGTGACTGAAGCTGAAGTTTTAGAGCTGTTTAAGGCTTATGGTAAAGTTGATTCTTGTGTTGTTGTAACCGATAAAGAGACTGGTAAATCAAAGGGTTTTGGCTTTGTCGAAATGCCTAATCCGCGTGAAGCGATCAAAGCTATTAAGGGCTTAAATACGCTTAAAGTTAAAGGCTATGGAATTCGCGTTAAAGCAGCCGAAGAGTAAGTTTTTCTTATGAAAAGATAATTTTTAGCTCTCTCGATTGTAACGCCAAATGGTACTCGTATCACTGAAGGTGTAAAAATACTTGAAGTGCATTCATGGGTGCCTACTGAGTTACCTCTTAAAGATCTATTAATTGTCGAAAACCAGAACTTTCTACTCAAAGATACTGATGAAGAAAAAGGAATTGCTGTCGCTTTGGTTGATGTTGATTCTATTCATACTTGGCGAAATGACGAGGTCAAACCAGCCTGTGCATCTGCTTGGAGCGAAGGGTATTTTGCTTGGGTTCTAAGTAATGTGCGTCCTTTGAAGCGGCAGTTGAAAGTTTCGGCTAAACGTAAAATTTATAAAGTTGCTTTGGATTTTCCATAAATAGCGTTGATTTTATTAATGGAGTCGTTAAGCTAAGAATAGCCATATTGATGGCAATTTTAGAACAGGAAAGTTTAGTTATGTCACGTGTTGCTCGTTATCATGCCGATCGTACCAATCAAAAACTCTATTTTGCGCGCTTAGCGTGTCAACAAGCAGAGCAAACTGATCATGTACAGCAGGTACAAGCGTATCGTGAAACAGCTGTATTTCATTTACATGGTGCAATGTTGGCATTTCTGCAAGAACTGGTGCGTTACTACCGTTTAAATGACTTGCAGCCAACATTGAAATCGATTGAAGAGCATATGGCTGCAAAAGGACAAGTTTCTCCGGAAGTTTCTGTTTTACAGCAGCTTGCGAAAGATGGGTTTATTGCAGAATTAAAACGTGCTTACCGTATGTGCCAATATGCACCTGAACCTACTGAACCGACACCGGAAGAAGAAACGTCTTCTAATTTGATTATTAAAGTGACTCAGGGGCCACAATCATGGCTGCCAGATGTGAAAATTTTGCGTGAATGGCATAGAGAGTTAAGTCATTTAATTGATGGTTTTCGTAATGAAATGGTTGAGTTCTAAAATTAAACTACCTGAGTGCTTGAAATTTAATCCCAGTGCGCCTATATAAATAGGACGAGAGATGCAAAGTGCAAGGGTGCTTTGCCACCATGTTGAAACATGGAGGAAGTATATGTCTATACAGCAATTGAAAGAGTTATTTGGAAATCAAGAAGCAGTGTTGGAGTTAGTCCAACTTGAAGGTGGTGAACTCGCCTTGCGTAATGCTGGTTCTGAAAAAGAGCCCTTGGTTAAAATTCAGTTTAGTGATGAACTAAAAGAAATATTAGGTGAGCAAACGTCTGTAGTGGCACAGCATATGATTCAGGCTGCTTTATTTGGGCTGCTCGAAAAGCAGGTTAATGAATGGCAGGCCGAAGTTGTAGATGAGCAACCTAAGTTCTTAAGTTAAAAAAAGCGTACTCTTGAGTACGCTTTTTTGTATGAGTTAATGATGTGCTGATTGATGCGCGAGTTCGATTTGATTTAAAATATGATGACTCATATTCTTTGCCATTTCTTCTTTTGCATAAAATACTTCACCAATATTTTCATCTCGAATGATGGTGGCTTCTTCTTTGCTTTCTGCACAAATTAAAACCTGAATTTGAGGGTTTAATTGTTTGGCAATATCTACAATTCGGTGAATATCTAAAATATCCATAGGGGAAATCACGAGTAGTCGTGCATGCATGATATGAGCCTGAATTAAAACACCGGGTTCAGTTGCGACACCACTCACAGCGGCAATATTTGACTGACGTAGCTTTTCTACTATTTCGCGATTTTCTTCTGCAATTACGACTTTAATATTCTGATTAATTAAATTTTCAGTAATACGTCGTCCAACACCACCATATCCTACAATTACGACTTGATCGCGCAGGTAAGCTTGATCAACTTCATCTGGCAACATTGCGAGTGGGTCACCACTGCGCTCAAGGAGCCGTGCTAAATGAGAGCGTTCACGAATCCAGCGTTGTACAGGTTCAACTGCCGAGAAAACAAAAGAGTTCAGTGTAATTGAGAATAAAGCACCTGCTAAAATCAAGTTTTGAGCTTCTGGAGTTAATAGACCTAAAGAAACCCCCAGTGTTGCCAAAATAAATGAAAACTCACCAATTTGTGCAAGGCTGGCCCCGACGGTCAAAGCGGTATTGATTGGATAGCGGAAGAATAAAACCAACGCCATTGCAGCAAGAGTTTTACCCACCATAATGATCGCAATGACTGCCAAAATATGAAGTGGGCGCTCGATAAGGATATGTGGGTCAAACAACATTCCTACCGAAACGAAAAATAAAATCGAGAAAATTTCACGTAGTGGGAGCGTTTCTTCTTCTGCACGGTGGCTAAAGTCCGATTCTTTAACGACCATGCCTGCAAAAAATGCGCCTAATGCCATTGAAACACCAAAGATGGCATAAGAGCCATAGGCGATTGAGACAGCTGCTGCTACGACGGTCAGCGTAAATAGCTCTCTTGAACCTAGGCGAGCAACGAACTGCATAATAATAGGAACGACACGCTTGCCGACAATGAGCATAAAGGCAATAAAGCCAACCACCTTTAATAGGGTGATCCCAAGGGTTAGCCAGATATTACCTTCTGCGCCTGCAGGTGCTTTTCCCCCGAGTAAAACGGCTGTAGCTGGAAGAAGTACTAAAACCAGTACCATCACTAAATCTTCAACTAGCAGCCAACCTACAGCAATTTTGCCGTTTATAGAGTCTAAAAGACCACGATCTCCTAAAGCTTTTAATAATACAACGGTACTCGCACACGATAGGCTTAAGCCAAAAACCAGTGCAGAACCAAAGCTCCAGCCCCATAACATTGAAACACCAAGACCAAGTAAGGTAGCAACGGCAATTTGTAAAATCGCACCTGGTAAGGCAATACGTCGAACTTGTAAAAGATCATTTAATGAAAAATGCATCCCAACGCCAAACATAAGAAACATTACACCAAGTTCAGCAAGTTGGTTGGCTAGATGAATGTCTGCTTCTATACCGGGAGTGTTGGGACTAATAATAATTCCGGCAATTAAGTAGCCGATAAGAGGGGGAAGTCGTAGTCGGGCAGCAATATAGCCAAAAAAGAGGGCAACGCCGAAACCAACAGCAAGTAAAATAATTAAATCTACGTCATGCGGCACTAAAAACTCCTTTTACGTGAGTTAGGCTAAAGACAAGCATAAAAAATGCCAAGGCGGAATATGTAGAAAGTTTAACAAAAAGGTGGGTATAAAAAAAATGCAAAAAAAAAACGACTTCTTTAAGAAGTCGTTTTTTTTGACGCTAAAATTATTTGATTTTAGCTTCTTTGAAAATCACGTGTTGACGGATTTTTGGATCAAATTTTTTGATTTCCATTTTTTCCGGCATAGTACGTTTGTTTTTAGTCGTGGTATAGAAATAACCTGTACCAGCTGTAGAAACGAGACGAATCTTATCACGCATTGTTCAGACTCCTTAGATCTTTTGACCTTGAGCACGAAGGTCTGCAACAACCTTTTCGATACCCAATTTGTCAATAATACGCATACCCTTAGTGGTTAAACGAAGACGTACAAAACGTTTTTCGCTTTCTAACCAGAAACGGTGGTGGTGCAGGTTCGGCTCGAACCGGCGCTTGGTTTTGTTGTTGGCGTGTGAGACGTTGTTACCAACGACTGGACGCTTGCCGGTAACTTGGCAAACCTTAGACATGGTGTAACTCCATTGATTTAGCCAACAGCAAATCTGTGGCCAGTCATACTAAATGTAAACGGATGAATTCATTCAAGGGGCGTTTTATACCAAAAATACGATTAAAAGACAAGCGAAATTGGTAAAAACGAAGCATGATCTAGTGTAACAGATCATGCCTTGATCAGTTAACGCAACAAGGTTTTCGAAATGAAGCGATGAATCGGTTTATTAAACGGCGGAAGAATATATTTGAGGCTATAAAGTTTTGGATTTGACATCACTGAACGTTCATGTGACAACCCAAAGAAGCCTTCTGGCCCATGATATTTGCCCATACCTGATGCACCAATTCCGCCAAATGGCAAGTCATCTTGAGCAACATGGGTAATAACCATATTAATTCCGAAATGTCCTGAATGGGTATGCTGCGAGACATAATCTGCACGTGCCTGATCATAGTCAAAATAATACATTGCTAGTGGACGCGGACGACTATTAATAAACTCAATGACTTCTTCTATTTGGTCATATTCTAAAATAGGTAGAACCGGACCAAAAATTTCATTCTGCATAATATCCATTGCAGTTGTTACACCAGTCACCAAAGTCGGTGGAATTTTGCGGACATCATCTAAAATTTCATTTTGCGGATTAATTTCAACAATACGGGCACCTTGATCACGAGCATTTTCTAGATAGCCTTGAATACGGTTGTACTGTTTATCATTAATAATAGAAGTGTAGTCTTGGTTGTCGCGGAAAAGAGGGTACATTCCAGCCACAATCAATTTAAAATTTTCGATGAACTCGGCGGTTTTACCACGTGGTAAGAAAATATGGTCCGGTGCAACACATGTTTGACCTGCGTTCCATAATTTACCAACAGCAATACGCTGTGCCACATCCTTCATATCTACAGAAGCGTGTACAAGTGCAGGGGATTTACCGCCCAACTCAAGAATAACTGGCACCAGATTTTGAGCTGCGGCTGTCATGACTGTTCTACCAACAGAAGTTGAGCCTGTGAAAATCATTTTATCGAAAGCTAAATGACTAAACGCATCAGAGATGACACCACCGCCATTTACAACAGCGACCAACTCTTGTGGAAATGCCTCTGCTAATGCACTTTCAAGTACTCGTCCAAAGTTAGGAGAGGCACTCGAAATTTTGATCATGGCATGGTTACCTGCTGCGAGGGCACAGATCAGTGGACCAACTGATAAAAGTAATGGATAGTTCCACGGGGTAATAATGCCAATAATACCCATTGGTTGATATTGTACCCAACCTTTTGCTGGCTGATGTAATACACTGATATGGCGTTTTGATGGTTTCATCCATGCGGTTAGATGTTTACTGTAATACTTGATTTGTTCAAGACAAGTAAGCAATTCGCCAATTTTGGTTTCCATAATGGCACGATTGCCATAATCAAGGCTAATTGCTTCAGCAATCTGATCTTGATATTTTACCAAGACTCTTTTAAGACGAGCTAAACGATCAATACGCTCTTTAGCAGTGGGTACCGGATGACGTAAGTAGCCAATCTTTTGCTGCTCTAGCAAATCATTTAAATGCTGAACATCATAAGGAAGCTGAGTCTCTGGATTTGTTTTTGTTTGACTGTTCATCGGTACTTACCAAATATACTGATATAGTTGTTTTTTAGAGTAAATACTCTAAAGAGTCAAGTTGGTTTCTGTATGCACGTCTTAACCATATGAATTAACGAAGGTTATAAAAATGTCTCTACCTAAAGCTCTGAAGACAAAAGACCGGATTTTACAAATTAGTTTGCAGCTCTTTAATGAGCGTGGTGAACGGTCTGTCACAACCAATCATATTGCTGCAGAGTTGGGGATTAGTCCTGGAAACTTGTATTACCACTTTCGAAACAAGCATGAAATTATTAAGGAATTAATGTATCAATATCAGGTTGAGACCTTAGAAATGCTCTCCTTACCTGAAGACAGACTTTTAACGACTACTGACAAAATTAACTACTTTCAAGTGTTAAGTGGTCAACTATGGAACTATCGTTTTATCCATCGTGATGTTTATCATTTGGTTGAAAGTAATGAAGACTTTAAAAAGATCTATCCGCGATTTGCAGGGCAAGTCATGCAGCAAGGTCAGAAAATTTATCAAGCCTTTGTTGATGCAGGTCTTATGAAAATGACGCCATCAGAAATTGAAGCGCTCATTATTAACCTCTGGATTGTCTTAACAAACTGGACCAACTTTTTATATATGTCTGGTCATATTAGTGACAACAATAATCTAGAGGAAAAATGGGTTTGGCAGGCATTACGCCAAATGGTTTTCTTGGAAGGTCCGTATTTGATGGGTGAAAGCCGTGCGACTTATGAACAATTGCTTGAGTCGCTTGGGCCATCTGATCTATTTGCTAGCTTGTCGTCCTTAAAAGATGAATAGTTGTGCTTGTTTATTTAGAGCGCTAGAATACTCGGCTTATTAAAAATTTGTCTCAATTAAGTGATATTAACCAAATGAATATGACCACTGCCAATACAGCCCGTTTACTGATTACTTGTGAAGACAAGCCTGGGATCGTACAGGCTGTATCGAGCTTTTTGTACCATCAAGGTGCAAACATTACCGCGCTTGATCAGTATGCGACGGAAGCTCAAGGCGGACGTTATTTCATGCGTGTTGAATTTGAACTTGATCATTTACAGTCACGTAAAGATGCATTAATTCAAACATTTGCTGCGAACGTTGCTGAGCGTTATGGCATGCACTGGCGTCTTGCTTTTGTAAACGATGTTAAAAAGGTTGGTATTTTAGTTTCTAAAGTCGACCATGCTTTACTTGAATTATTGTGGCGTCATGCACGTGGGTCGCTACCTTGCGAAATTACGCATGTGATTTCCAACCATGAAGACTTGCGTGAATCTGTTGAGAATTTTGGTATTCCATTTACTGTAATTAAAGTAACTAAAGACAATAAAGCTGAAGCTTATGCTCAAATTGATGAAATAATGCAAGGCAACGACTTATTAGTTCTTGCTCGTTACATGCAGATTTTAAGCGAAGATTTTGTTGCGAAATGGGAAATGAAAATCATCAATATTCACCATTCTTTCTTGCCAGCTTTCGTGGGTGCCAATCCATATAAGCAAGCGTATGAAAAAGGCGTAAAATTGATTGGAGCAACAGCTCACTATGTGACGGCCGATCTAGATCAGGGTCCAATTATTGAGCAAGATGTTGAGCGCGTAAGCCATGACTACAATGTTGAACAATTGCGTGAGCTTGGTGAAGATGTTGAGCGTAATGTCTTGGCTCGCGCTGTTAAGTGGCATTTAGAAGACCGGATTATTGTAGACGGCAATAAAACTGTAGTTTTCTAATCAGCTAATAATTTTTAAAAAGCATGCTTTCAAGCGTGCTTTTTTATGGCTTAAACAAATTTAAAATGTTATAACATAACTTGAATTTGATGTTCTATTGAACCACCTTATGATGTGACTACTTAATCGTTTTTTAAGTTAGGTGCGATTTGATAGATGAAATATAGAACCAACAAATTTTGCGTGTTGTCTATTTTAATAAAGTGATATCACTTTATTAAAATAGACAACACAATGACGAGCAGTGATTTTCGCAAAAAAGTAGTTGCAAATGAAAACACTTCTCATTTATTATTGTGACACTTTATTGTTCTATCCGATGTTTGAAATCGTTTCTATAAATTAAAAGGCGAGATCATCATCCATTAGGTAATTAGATTCTTATGAGTCAATCTTCCGCAGCCTTAAACTCTCCCAATCCGATGAAAAAGAAAGTCATCACGGCACTAATTGCGGTTGCAATTGGTCATATCGGGGTCTTATGGGCAGTCAGCCATATTAAGCCTGCTGAATTAAAGCCAATTGATAAGAAACCTTTACAAGTCCGCTTCGTTAAAATTCAAGAGCAACCAAAGCCATTACCACCGAAACCAAAAGAACCGCCTAAAAAGCCGGAACCTAAAAAAGAAGTGAAAGAGGTTAAAGTTGTTGAGAAGCCTGTGATTCCACCTAAACCAGTGGAAAAAATCCAACAGGTGAAAAAGGCTGAAACTCCTAAACAGGCAGTAAAGACAGAACCTAAAGTTGAACCCAAAGTAGTCACTCCAACGACTACTGTGACTGAAAAAGTCGTTGAAAAGCCAAAGCCAGTGGTACAAGAAGCACCTAAAGCTCAACCAGCACCAGATCCGTCACCAAAACGAGTTTCAATTGGTGGCTCAGGTGTACAGTGGAGCCGCTCACCACGTTTAGCTGTTTCACCAAAAGATTTACAAGGTGAAGCACGCTCAGTTGTTGTACTCATTGAAGCCGATGAAAAAGGCAAGATTACAAACGTGCGTGTAACCCGCAGTAGCGGCATTTCAAGTCTAGATGACAAAGTTGTCCGCGCTGTACGTGGTGCAAAATTTAAACCTTATATGGAAAACGGAGTTGCTTATCCAATTAAAGCCGAGCAACCCTTTGATTTAACCCCTTAAACGAATTTGAGTCCCAACGGCTAACCTTAATCAGGAGTTCGAATATGAACTTTTCAATCTATTGGCAACATGCAGATGCAGTGAGTAAAACCCTGTATTTCATCTTATTGGCAATGTCGATTGCTACCTGGACAGTTTTCATCTTACGTTTGATGGGGACTCGCCAACTAAAACAACAAGCTTATGCTCAACTTTCTAAGGCTATTACTTCGCTAAAAGCAAAGTTACAACCTTTGAGTTTTGAACAGCGTAAAGCAGTTGCAGAGCAAGCATTATTGCGCCAAATTTCTGCTGAAAAAGTCAATGCTGAAAAAGGTATTTCTGTTTTAGGAACAATTGCTTCAATTGCACCATTCGTTGGTTTGTTTGGTACGGTATGGGGTATTTTTCATGCACTTGTTGCTGTGGGTAAAAGTGGTCAGGTAGGCCTGGCTCAAGTGGCTACACCAGTGGGTGAAGCACTGATTATGACTGGTCTTGGTCTTGCAGTTGCGATTCCTGCGGTATTGGCTTATAACATCTGTGTACGTGCTAACCGTAGTCTTGCTCATGATTTACAAGATCAAGCACACAGTTTGTTAATCGATACAATGTTGCAGCAAGACTCAACTGTAAAGTCTGATGTTAAAACTGCAGAGCAAAGTTATGTTGGAGGTCAAGCTTAATGGCTTTTCAATTGGGTGAAGACCACGATAGTGGCATAAATGAGATGAACCTCATTCCGCTAATCGACATTATGTTGGTGTTAATGATCATCTTTTTGGTCACAGCAACAGTTGCCAACCCATCGATTCCATTAACACTACCTAAAACAACTGCTGAAATTATTGATCCACCACCAAAAGCGATTACGATTAGTATCAATGCAAATGGTGAAGTGGCTTGGGATACTCAAGTAATTAGCCTTGATGAGCTTCAAAAACGTTTCAAAGAAGCAGGGCAAGGTGAGGTTAAACCTACGGTTCAACTTCGTGCTGATAAAGAGTCGAAGTATGATACTGTGGCTCAGGTAATGTCTCGCGCCAGTGAAGCCGGACTGAGCGATATTGCCTTTGTAAGTGAAAACTAAAATTTAGTTTGCTCAATAAAAAAAGCAACCGATTTGGTTGCTTTTTTTATTGCTCTGATTTATTGATCTTTCATCAGATGCTGGAATTTACTATATAGCTTTAATAGCTTAGGTGGAATAGCAAAGTTGCAATAACCTTGTGAAGGATTCTTTGCATAGTAATTCTGATGATAATCTTCTGCTGGATAGAATGTCGGGACAAGGGACAGTTCAGTCACAATATCAAGATCGTCATCTTTTAGAGTTTGAATTGTGTGTTCTGCTGCCTGCTTTTGCTCTTCATTAAAATAGTAAATAACAGAGCGGTACTGAGTACCAATATCATTACCTTGGCGGTTTAAAGTCGTTGGATCATGCGTTGCAAAGAACACATCAAGTAACTGAGAATATGTAACTTGTTTTTCATCAAAATCAACCAAGATCACCTCAGCGTGCTGGGTATCTCCTTGGCATACTTGTTCGTAGGTTGGCTGAGTTGTATGCCCACCAGCATAACCACTTGTTACTTTTTCCACACCACGTATTTGTAAAAATACGGCCTCGACGCACCAAAAACAGCCGCCGCCAAATAATGCCTGTTGCATTGTTATTCCCTCTATTTCCTGCCTATTACAATAGGGTTTATCTATTTAGATTACAAAGTAAAGCATGTATAAAAAAGTAAAGAAAAAGAGATAACTTATTCAGTTTTCGATAGTCACTCACAGATCCTCTATATTTAAAGGGTTTTTAGATAAGCTTCTAAGTTGGAAAATGTTCCATTAAATCCTTGTACCATCCCATTGCGAGCAGAATCAAAAGTTAAGTTCCCATCATCGTCAGAGTTCCACGGTTGCCAAGTGATTGTGACTTTTGTTTTGATATTATCAATATCCTCAAAAGTTGTGGTTGCTAACATTTCTAATGGCCATGTCGGTGACATGGGATGTCGTGTGTTGTTACCATCTTTATCTGAAAAAGATTGAATAAATGTTAATCGCTCATTGGGTACAATTTCACGAAACACCTGCTTCCCCCACATTTGGGTTCCATCGGGTCCTTCTAACCCATAGTGATAAGTACCTCCAACTTTAAAATCCATTGAAGTGTGGATGATTTTAAAACCTTTCGGACTCATCCAGTTTTGTAAGTGGTTAATATCAGTGTGTACCTTGAATACAAGGTCACGAGGAGCATTGAATTCTCTAGAAATACTAAATGGTGTGATCGATTCTGTCATGATTATTTTCCTTTAATTAGAAAATTGGTTAATTTTAAATTTGAAGAAGTTATGGAGTTACTTTGTAATTCTTGGAGATAGTTTTCAAGACTATCAAAGCATTCTTTTGATAACTGACGGAATGTGTCTATTAAGGTGATAACTTCTTTCAATGGAACATGTTTGACCGTTGTTTTATTTGGTGGGTTATTTTGGAGAGCAGTATTTCTCTACACCAAAGGATATATGGAATATCAAAGAGACTCTAGTCAGCTTTGGGTAAGCCCTGTCGAACAATTTGAGAGAAATGTTTACTACTCTGATCTGAAAGCTGCTCAAAATGCTCAGTGCGTGGGTTGATGTGCGCAATTTGATACCACTGTTTTAAGCTAATATTTTGATTGAGTGCTTTAAGATCATATAAATAATTAGGTAAGTAACCTGAGGCAATTAAACGATAATCTTTAGGAAGCTGATAGGGGTTAATCGCTTGAATCATATCAAAAATCAAGGTTGTACAATTACTTGTGAGAGTGTTGTACCACTCTGGTTTTGCATGCAACTCATCTGATTTTTTAAGATATTCTAAAAATAAAGCTTTTCGTTCGGTACGTGGCATGTTTACAGGGAAATTATAAACTTGCTCTTTACGGATGTTACTGCGTGTGTAGACAATATCTTTTTCATCAGACGCAATTAAGCTCAGTTCATATTTTCTAAAAAAGCCACCCACTGCCGAAAACTCTTCGCCTTTTTCTTTTCGAATTTCAATTGAAAATACTAGAGGTTGTTGATTCTTAAATTCAAAACTAACCAGGGTATGGGCAATTTGTGGCCCCATCCAGTACGAGGTAATAATGTTTATTCCATTTAACTGGTTCAAGTCAAAAGTACGGGTTTCCCAACGTACATCATAAGTACCATCGGGATGCCAATTGAAGTTACGGACATTATGCAAGGTAATCACATCGCCATGTTTTTCGTAACTCAGCATATTGGCAACTTCAGGGTTCCAGTCACGGTCTTGACGTGCAGCAATCGAGAAATACCAAACTAAAGAACAGGCAAAAACTAAAAGATAAATCAGGATATCTGTACGACGGCTAATGATATGTCCATTGAAATATAAACCAGCCATACTTAAAGCAAAGGCAATCCATATGCCGATAATAATGCGGCTGCCTAACCAGCCAAAAGGTTGTTGCACCCAAAGCGCCAAACATACCCAAATGCTGGAAAGCACAATAAACAACGTGAATAGACTATGTAAAGCACCGAAGAGGAGGGCGATAATGAATTCACGTGTTCCGATATTGTGCATAGGAGGCCATAAAATTATTTTTTATAAGTTGCAAATTCGAATGAAGTTCCTGTTTTTTCATCTACTTGCTGCTCACTCGCAGTTTTATGAAATTCATTCGGTATAGTTGGATAATGTGCATCACCTTGTACGTCTAAGTCAACATGAGTGAGCTCAAGACGGTCTGCAATTGACAAGGTTTGCTTAAATATTTCACCACCACCAATGATGAAAAGAGTCTGCTTGTCGGTGTTTTTGGCCTCTTCTAAAGCCGCATTTAGAGCATCTTCAATTGAATATGCAATTTTCACACCGTCAAAGTGCCAGTTAATATCACGGGTAATCACCCAGTTCACACGGTTCGGTAAAGCACGGCCCATAGACTCAAGTGTTTTACGACCCATAATCACCACACCACCTTGGGTGATTTCTTTAAAATGTTTTAAGTCGGCAGAGATATGCCATGGCAACGCATTGCCTTTACCAATACAGTGATTTTTGTCCATTGCGACAACGTGGACAACTTCTACATTTTGCCATGCCATAATCTTATTCTCTAAACCGTAATCTAATGAAATTTAAGCTGTTGTTATACTGCAACTGGTGCTTTAATTGCCGGATGTGATTCGTAACCTACAATTTCAACATCTTCAAATTGGAAATCGAAAAGATCTTTAACTTCCGGATTGAGTTTCAATTGGCAAAGTGGTAATGGTTCACGCGTTAATTGTAGTTTAGCTTGTTCAAAATGGTTGGCATAAAGATGTGTATCACCGCCTGTCCAAACAAAATCGCCCACCCCTAAACCGCACACTTGAGCAATCATATGGGTGAGTAAGGCATAACTGGCAATGTTAAAAGGTACACCTAAGAAAACGTCCGCACTACGTTGATAAAGCTGGCATGACAACTTGTTATCTTGTACGAAAAATTGAAAAAGTGTGTGGCAAGGCGGTAACGCGACTTGTCCAGCTTCGTTCGGGTTCCAACCAGAAATAATTAAACGACGTGAATTTGGATTGGTCTTGATTTCATTAATTAACCATTTAATTTGGTCAAAACCATCTTGATTATATGTTCCGTCAGCATTTTTGGTTGCGCCGAAATTACGCCATTGATGACCATAAACAGGTCCAAGTTCATGTTCCGGACGACCAAAACGAGCTGTTTGTTCTGCAGTTGCCCATTCATCCCAAATTGAAACTTTATTGTCTTTTAAATATTGGACGTTGGTGTCGCCTTTTAAAAACCAAAGTAACTCAATCACAATAGAACGGAAGTGAACTTTTTTTGTGGTGAGTAAAGGAAAACCTTTAGAGAGATCAAAACGCATTTGATGACCAAATACAGAACGGGTTCCTGTGCCTGTACGGTCGCCTTTATCGCCGCCATTATCAAGGATATGTTGTAGTAGGTCTAAATATGCACGCATAACACTCTCGAGTTCGGATTAATTCCATAAAATAAAAGGGGGAGATAGCTCAATGATAAATAATTACGCAATAAAGCCGCTTCATCGTGAACCATTGAAGATGATACCTGTTGTAGCTCAAGATGAAAATCTAAAAATAGTTCTATGGCATTTCAAGAGGCGTAATTATTCAAAACGCTTGGCACGATTTTGATAAATCGAGACAAGGAAAAAGCCAACCAGTACAAAGCCTAAAGCCTGTATCGTTGCAACCCAATTATGTTGAGGTGGTAGAACCCACATCACAATAACAACAATAATGAGAGGGTAAATTCTAAGCAGAAATTGGAAGTTAGATTTATATGAGCTGTGATCTGAAATTTTTGTTTGTAAATATTGCCCTAAATGAAGCCCGAAGCCTAATACAAGGCTAAGAACTGTATAGGGTGGCGATAAGGGCTGCACTTGATGAGCTGCATAAATTACAGCGCAGATGGCAATAATGATGATCAGTTTGATGTGACGCGGTGCGCTATACCAATAAGCCAACATAAAATTGGGCCTATTTATTAAATAATGATTGTGGTGAAAAGATAAAAGCAGCAAGCGCCATAAAAGCGATTCCTTGCACACCCCAAATCAGCAAGTTAGGCATGGCTTTCACAAAAATAAGCGCGAACAAAAGAGCGATAGGGACCCAAGTAAATAGACGGTAAAGTAAACCAGTTGGGTTACTTTGAGCAAAATGCAATTTAAAATATCGACAGATTAAAAAAATAATCCCAGTTCCTGTAAACATCAAAATAGTATCTAAGGGCAATGGTTGGTATTGATATAACCCAATACAGATCAAGAGCGTAATAATTAAAATCACTAATTTTTTAAATGTCGGGACTTGCGTGTTAAACCAGAATTCCAGCATGGGGTATCTTCTTTCTTGGGAGATAAAAACTTTAGCATAAAAAAGAGGAGCCGAAACTCCTCTGATGTAGATGTTAACTGTTCTTTTGTGGGCCCCAATCATAAATTTTCTTCTGGTAGGCATACCACATCATCCAAAGGCCAATGAGTAACATTGGAACTGTAAGGATCTGACCTTTAGTCATCCAGCCAAACAAAATGAAACCTTGGTCTGCATCTGGCTCACGGAAAAATTCCATCACAAAGCGTGCAACACCGTAACCCATCAAGAATAGTGATGAAATGGCCATACGCGGGCGAGGTTTTGAACTAAACCACCACAAGATAATGAATAGAATTAAACCTTCGCAGAGTGCTTGATAAATTTGAGAAGGGTGGCGAACCAAATGTAATGGATCGGTTGGGAAAATCATTCCAAATGGATAGTTCGGATCGGTAACCGCACGACCATATAACTCTCCACCAATAAAGTTACCGAAGCGTCCGAACATTAAGCCTGTCGGTACACAAGGAGCAACAAAGTCGAGTGTCTGGAACCATGTTTTTTGATATTTTTTACACCAGAATAACATCGCAATCATGACGCCTAAGAAGCCGCCGTGGAAGCTCATACCACCAGTCCAGACTTGGAATAGCCAGATTGGGTTTTCAAGGAATTTATCAAATTCATAGAAAAGCACATAGCCGATACGTCCGCCGAGTACAACACCTAAGGCGCCGTAAAACACCAGATCGGAAACCATGTCCGATGTCCAGCCATCACGCTGTTTGGCACGGTAGGAAGCAAGTCCCCAAGCACATAAAAATGCCAATAAATACATGAGTCCATACCAATGAACTTGAAGAGGTCCTAGATGTATTGCGACCGGATCGATATTAGGATAGGTCAGCATTGCTGCTCCTTGATCTTACGTTTTGACAGATTGTAGCGGAATGATATGAAAAATGTTGTACATTCAATGTGTAAACATAGGGAACAAGAATCAATGTGTATTGTGGCTTTAGCATGGCATGTTCTGGATGATATGCCCTTGTGTCTTATTTCAAATCGCGATGAATTTTATCATCGGCCAACCGCATTGTTACATCAATGGGAGCATACGCCAATTATTGCAGGGCAAGACTTACAGTCGGGTGGCACTTGGATGGGGATTACACCGCAGGGTCGATGGGCTGTATTAACCAACTTTCGTGATGGACATGATAAAAAACAATATGAGACTTCTCGTGGCCATTTGGTTCAGGCTTTTTTAGAGTCTGATCTACTGCCGATTCGTTTTGCCCAACAATTAGAACAACAGCAACAGAACTTTGCTGGTTTTAACTTGTTTATGGGAAATGCTGATCAAGCTGTCTATATGAGTAACCGAGGTGAAGCTCCTCAAGTATTAGCCAATGGTGTCTATGTGGTTTCCAATGGTTTGATGTCCGATCATTGGGAGAAAACCAGACATTTAAGAACCCGTTTCACGCAAGAGTTCTTGCCTATGCATCAGCAGAAAACACAAGAATTAAGTTTGCAGCATGCGGCGTGGGATATTTTAGAAGATGAGCGTAAAGTCACCACAGCATTATTGCCAAACACTGGCATTCAACCGGAAATGGAAGAGTTACTATCGTCGACTTTTATTCAGAGCCCTGTATATGGGACGCGGTGTTCGAATTTTTTAAGAATGACTAATCATGAATGGATCTGGTTGGAAAAGACACAACAAGGCGAACATAGCGGTCAAATTGTAGAGCAGCAGGTACCTTTAACAGATAGGGATAAATGAACTTTAAATACAATAAAAGAAACCTGCATAAAGCAGGTTTCTTTTGAGTTGTGGTAAGAATTATTTCTTCACAACAGATGGTGCTACAGGGTCTGCCGTAATATAACCAACCGCTGCTGCAAAGCGATCCTTGAAGTTTGCACGAACAAGAGGATCAAGCGTCGCTTTTACTTTATCGTGTAGTGGAGCTTCCCAATCACCAGGGTGCTGGAAGTTACTCATAATATAAGTCCAACCATTCACCGCATCTACAGCATGTAGACCTGTTGATTCAGCACCAGCGGGTGTTGATAAGATACGGCTTAATTGTTTTGTATCTACGTTATATGCCCATAAGAAGTTATTTACGTGCATACCACTGTCTTCACCAATGAAGAGAGTACGTAAGTTTTCAGAGAACTTAAGGTTATCTGGATTGGCAACTTTATCTGCATTTGCAGTATTACCTAAAGCATCGGCAGTTGTTAAATCTTCACCCACTAAAGCTGCTGGTGGCTCCATATGAGTCGATACCCATTCACTGTTAATGAGCTGGCCTTTGTTATCCACTTGGCTGCCTTTTAACGTATGGGCGTAAACTGCACCAGCTTTTGGACCTTGTACTTGAATATCAGTTGTTTTATCAATCATAGAAGACTGTACATAAGACATCGCAGAGTATGCAATTTTGTCTTTAATATTGACGGTTGTACCTTCCATCTTGGTGAAACCCATACTTGCACCAACTAAAGCTGCGTAACGATGCGTTTCTAGGAAAGCTGCCTCACGTTCTTTACCTGGCACAAGTTTGATCCAGTTATCTTTGCCGCTAAAACGGATTTTGGTATAGCTTGCATCTTTTGGATCAGATGTTTTTACATCCATCAAGTCAGAAATCTTGTACTGATCTGCCCAACTTTTTACTTCGGCACTTGTTGCATGACCAAGGTTAATCCAGGAAATATCGCCTGCACCAGCACCTACACCTGAGGTTTGCTGCCATTTAGCCACATAGAGTGTACCAGCAGACAAGTCTTTTTCTTTATCTGCAACAAACATGAATAAACCGCCATTCGTTGCATCATCACCCATTAAAGCGGTGCGATTATCTGGCATCACTTGAATAAGTTCGTGAGAGATACGACCTAAACAGTAATGCTTTTTAATTGAACCAGTACCATCTGTATTTACAGTCACTTCTGGTAAATGACCGTAGTGGTAAGGATTACCTTTGCTGCTATCGCCGAATAAGTTTTTGCTAAATACTGGTAAGTAGCTTCCAGCAACATTGTTTGCGTCTGGTTCATATTCTTCACTCGACAGGTGAGTTCCCCATGGAGATAAACTTGCACCACAAGTGATCCATAGACCGTTTACTTTAGAAGTATCGACATTATGGTATTTAATCAGCGTTAAATGACCAGTTTTAGGGTCTTGATCTAAAGTTAAAATCGCAATTGGAGAGGGTAATAAACCATACATAGATGCCAAGCTTTGGTCACGAGTCGTATATTCAAACTGAACTACGTGAAACACAGGATTACCAGTAACACCTAATGCTTGTTTGTCTGCATCGGTAAAGTCACGACCTGTTGCTTGTTTAAAGCTAATTAAAGAGCTTCCATCTGGACAGTCAGAGAAGAATTGACGTTCTTGACCAGCCTTTGATTTATCAATAATTGGTTGGTTATTAATATCAACATAACCACCTGCTAGAATTTTTCCGCCTTTACCGTCTGCAACAAGGTCACCTGTTGTAAAGAAAGGTTTATAAGCTAACGTGTAATCAGTTTTTGAGCCATCTTCCCAGCTAATTGATAGGGTTGATCCAACAGTTGTTGTTGCCATCGCTGCTGGGTTAGCTAAAGATGGTGCAGCCATTGATGTAAAAGTTGCATTTTTAAAGTTTACTGTTGGTGGAGTAACAACATTTGAATCATTATTGCTGTCATTACAGCCTGCTAAAGTTGCGGCAGTAGCCATCGCACCTAAAGGAAGAAAAGGAATCCCCGTAAACCATTTTAAAATATCGCGACGTGTCGGTTGATTAGAAGCAGTTGTCATAATAAATCCATAACTTTTGTGGGTATATTTGTTGACTCGATTCTATGGATTAGAAATGACACTTTTCTTACATTTTTAAGTCACTTTGAAGACAGTTTATGGTTTGATTAATTAAAAGGATGCTGAAAATAAAAAGTCCAAATTTAAATATTTGGACTTTAAAAAGAAAGACTTAAATTATTCAGTAGAATGGCTTTTTCTTTTTTCAAGAATTCTGCCGAAGAGTAGTCCTAATTCAAAAAGTAACCACATAGGAATAGCTAACATCACCATTGAAATCGCATCAGGTGGGGTAATAAACATGGCTACAAAAAAACATCCCACAACAATGAAGCGTCTTTTTTCAGCAAGGCTTTGTGTATTTACGACACCAATTAAGATGAGTATTAAGGTCGCGATAGGAATTTCAAAAGTCACGCCAAAAACTAAAAATAGCTTTAAACAGAAACTTAAGTAGCTATTAATATCGGTCATTGGTGCGACGGTTTCAGGTGAAACGCTAATAAAGAAATGTAGTATGGCAGGCAGGGTAATATAATAAGCAAATGCTACACCTGCATAAAATAGAACAATACTACCAATCAGTAATGGCAGTGCTAAATGACGTTCTTTTTGATAAAGTGCTGGGCGAACAAAAGACCATATTTCATAAAGAATAAATGGCATTGCAAGCACAAGTGCGACAAATAAGTTAAGTTTAAATGGCGCCATAAAAGTTGCTGTCACATCCGTCGCAATCATTGAAGATGATGCAGGAAGTTGTAACCTTAAAGGCTCAGATAATAATTGGTAAGTATTATTTCGAAAGGGCAGTAAACAAAAAAATAAGAATAATGTTACCCCTACAATCCTAAATAAATGACGTCTTAAAACCACCAAATGATTCATGATTGGCATCTGGTCTAAGTTTTCTTGACTATTTACAGTGGTTGAGGGCAGTTGGTTCATACGGCAATCTTCAATTCAACTGGAGATGTTTCTGAAATATCAGTTTGAGGAACTAAAGGCATAGGCTTTGCAAGATATGGCACTTTGTATTGATCTGATATAGGAAGACATTTCCGAATAGGTTTTTGTGTTGTTTTAGGCGGCTCAGTAACTTTTTGATGTTCTGAAAGCTGCTGTTTTTGTATTTCTTCAAGCTGTTGTTGTACTTTCCGTTCTAATGCTTCGATGCGGTTGAGCTCCTCTTGCATTTCTTTACGGAACTCAGAAAGACGCAGCTCTTGATCAATCTCGTTTTGCAGATTCGTAATATAGCGTTTTAGACGAACATACCAACGACCTGCAAAGCGTGCAGCCTCGGGAAGCTTATCTGGACCTAAAACCAAAATTGCAATAATTGCAAAACAGAGTAGCTCTGTCATTCCTACATCAAGCATGGGACAAACCTTTAGCTTTTCACTGATGTGCTTTCAGATGTTTTAACTTGAGCATCGATCGTACGAGGGCTATTTAATGATCCAGTTTCATCTTCTTCACGAACTGATTTCTTAAAGTCTTTTACCGCACCGCCTACATCTTTACCGATATTTTTTAATTTAGATGTACCGAACAATAAAATAACGACAATTGCGAAAATAACGACATGCCAAATAGATAATCCAGCCATAATTTTATACCTCTTTTTAGTTCACTTTATATCAACAGGTTGCCATGACAAGAATGTGACACTTATATTTCATTTCTAAGACAATATTTATAAGTCGTAAGTTTTGACTAGATTTTTGTAGAAGTTTTTCTGATCAATTTTTTGATTTTGATATAACTTAATTTTTAGCCTAATTTACTTGAAAACGAGCATACATTTCAAAATTAAAAGGTGTAGCATAACAAACTGTTTTTGACGTATAAGTGGGAGATAGCGTGGCATTACTACTGCCGATATTGGCATTTATTACAGGACTTTTTCTTGCTCAAACTCCTTTCTCAGAAACTGTAAAACCTATTCTTTCAGCTTGGCTTGCGCGGTTACTCATTCCGATTGTGATTATTTACAACATGGTCTTTTATCAATTGGGAAGCTTGAGTTTAATGCTCTTTAGTTTCGGCTCTGCTTTTATTATTTTCTTTGCCTATTTAATTTTATTTAAAGACCGTTTATTGGCTCTTTGCGTAAGTTATACCAATATTGGATGGCTAGGTTTTCCTTTTGCCATGGCTTTATTTGGCCCTAAAGCGACTGCTCCGATTGTGGCTTTATACATTGGGATGTCGCTTTTTGGCAATGCTTGGGCTGTGACCGCTGTAACAACGGCGCCGCAAAGCAAGCTCAACATATTAAAAAAGGTTTTAACTTCTCCACCTTGTATCTCGATATTCTGTGCTGTTGTACTCAGACTTTTAGGTGCTCAACATATTGAACATCCTGCTATACACTGGATTTATGATATTGCTAAATTTGCGATGACTTTTGCGGGTATGTGTGTGCTCGGAATGTGGCTACGCCGTACCAGAGTTTATGCAAAAGATTTAATTTACAGTACAAAAGCTCAAGCATTTAAAATTGTCTGTGGATTTATTCTTTGTGGGCTAACTTATAGGTTTTTACCTATTCCAAATATAAGCCAGCAAATAGGGGTAATGTTTTTAATGTTCTGTCTGCCGCCAGCAGCCAATATTGTAGCGTTAGAGACACATTATCAAGGAACGGGGAGATCTGCAGCTTATATTGCTTCAGGGACGATTGTGAGTTGTGTGTGTATTGCGATTTATGCAGTGTTTTTGCATGTAGCATTATAATTAATTTTAAATTTTCTTCCCCACATTTGCTTGTGCAAAGGCGGCATGGATGCCGCCAGTTAGACTGTGGCACAGGGAAGTGCCATCAGTCTAACAAAAGATTTTTGCTTACTTTTCATCTTTGAAAAGTAAGGGTTGCCTATACAAAGCCGAATACTCTCTAACGTGGTATTCAAAGGCTATATGGAAAGCAACTTTATACTAAGCTCTCTCTAAATAATTGCATCGCTTGTCCACGATGACTAATCTTATTTTTGTCTTCTTTAGACAGTTCAGCGCTAGAAACTTGTAGCTCAGGTAACCAAAACAGTGGGTCATAGCCAAAACCATTTTCACCGCGCGCAGCTTCTAAAATTTCGCCATGCCAGATGCCTTGGAAAATTTGTGGTAATGGGTCTTCAGCATGAGTCACTAAAGCAAGTACGCACACAAACATACCTTCAATCACTTCACCATTTTTACGGTAAGGTAAAAGATCATTTAATAATTTGGCATTGTTCGCTGCGTCATCACCATGTTCTCCAGCATAACGTGCCGAATAAATACCAGGTGCACCGCCTAATACAGGAACACAAATGCCTGAGTCATCAGCCATCGCAGGTTTACCTGAAATTTTAGAGGCATGACGCGCTTTAATAATGGCATTTTCAATAAAGCTGAGGCCATCCTCAATTGCATCAGGAATATTAAGGCGACCTTGAGGAATAATTTCTACAGGTAACTTAAGCTGTTCAAAAAGTTTTTCAAACTCAGCGACTTTACCTTTGTTATTGCTGGCAAGAACTAAACTGCCCTGATCAAACCAATGTGGGGTAGACATAATAAAACCAAACTTTATAACCAATATTGAACGTGAGTTATGTTACGTGTTTTTTGGAAGGGGATATAGAGGGAAATAAATAGAATATAAAAAGCGATATCTAAACTAAAGCCACCTTGTAGAACATACAAGGTGGCTTTAGTCGAGTAAGATTTTTTACGGATGAACCGTTATTATTGTGCTTGAATCCATTTGTCCGCACGGTCACGTGCTGTACGGATTTGTTCTTGAGTTAAGTTTGCTGCAAGCGCGGTTTTCTTACCTTCAGATAGGCTAATCACTTTATTGTCGAGCATGCCATCACGAGTTGAAAGCTCATACCACTGGTAAGCACCAACGTAGTTTTTCTTTTGCTCTTCCATCATCGCTAGGTTATAGCTTGCACGGTTATCACCATTGCTGGCAGCTTTTTCGAAATATTTACGAGCCATAGACTCATCTTTCTTAACGCCAATACCATCAGCGTACATACGGCCTACATTTAACTGGGCTGGTGATAGACCTTGGTCAGCAGCAGCTTTAAACCAAGTAAATGCTTGTTTATCATCTTTTGCTACATCTTTACCGTATTGGTAACGTGTACCAAGATAAAACTGTGCGCCAGCTTGGCCAGCTTGAGCTGCTTTTTGAAGGTCATGAACCCCCATTGTAGAAAAGCGCGCAGCCTGGCTCGCAACAGATTGTGGCTGGGCGATATAATCTGCATGAGCCTGCATACTTAGCAGTCCTGCAATTACTGTGCTAAATAATGTCTTTTTCATAGTGCACTCACTCGATAAATAGCGACTTCACCAAACAAATTCGGAACATGTTTGCTTAACAGGCTTCCCTGCTGGTTTCCATTGACGGCGAGTCGATTAATAATTTGTATTTGATTTTCCGCACACAGTGCTTCGAAATCTTTAAACGTACATAAATGAATGTTGGGGGTGTTATACCACATATATGGTAGAGCATCCGATACAGGCATCATTCCTTTTAATGCTAGAAAAGAGCGAGTCTTCCAGTGTGCAAAGTTCGGAAAAGTAATAATTGCCTGTTTACCCACACGCACCATGTCTCTTAATAAAACATCGGGTGCATCTACGGCTTGCAAAGCTTGTGCCATGACCACATAGTCAAAAGACTGGTCGGCAAAACGGCTCAAACCGAGATTCAAATCTTGTTGAATAATATTTAACCCGCGACTGACGGCAATTGCAATCTTTTCTTGATCAATTTCTAGACCATAAGCACGAATTTGATGCTTTTGGCTCATATGAGCGAGTAATTCGCCATCACCACACCCTAAATCGAGTACGCTTGAGCCGGGTTTAATCCACTTTTCTGCCAGTTGTTGATCAATACGCATTAGCTTGTCTCCAGTGATGTCGATTTTAAATGTTCTTCACCACCTAAGAAAGCGCGCAGTGTTTTGACATACAGTGGAATCGGGAATAAAAATGAGTCATGACCTTGTTCAGCATCAATATCGAGGTAACTTACCGGCTTATGGTTGGTAATGAGCGCATCTACTATTTCTTGCGAGCGGCTTGGTGCAAAACGCCAGTCTGTTGTGAACGAGACAATGAGGAACTGACATTTAGTTTTACTCATTGCTTCTGTAAGTGAATGACCGTATTCACGTGAAGGATCGAAATAATCCAAAGCTTTGGTCATAATAAGATAAGTGTTGGCATCAAAGTTACGGCTAAATTGTTCACCTTGATAGCGAAGATAACTCTCGACCTGAAACTCGACATCAAAACCATACATAAATTTGCCAGATTTTAAATCACGACCAAATTTTTGTTTCATGGCTTCTTCAGAAAGATAGGTGATATGACCGACCATACGAGCCAAAATCAGACCACGCTTCGGATAGCTATCATTTTCCAAATAACGACCATGATGGAAGTCTGGATCAGACAAGATTGACTGACGTGCCACCTCATTAAACGCAATATTTTGTGCTGAAAGCTTTGGTGCACTGGCAATAATCACACATTTCTGTAAGCGGTCAGGATAGTCTACAGACCATTGTAGTGCCTGCATGCCCCCTAGAGAACCACCGATGACAGCATACCAAATACTTACCCCTAAACGGTCAGAAAGCATGGCTTGAGTTTTTACCCAGTCACGTACCGTCACTAATGGGAAATCTGGTCCATAAGGACGGTTATCATTTTCGGGGTTTGGTGAGGTTGGGCCAGTTGAGCCGCTACAACCACCGATATTATTCAGCGAAACGACAAAAAACTTATTCGTGTCGATTGCTTTACCCGGGCCAATACAGCTATCCCACCATCCAGCTTTTTTATCCTCTTCATGGTGATAACCTGCTGCATGATGATGTCCGGAAAGAGCGTGACAGATTAAAATCGCATTTGATTTATCTGCATTTAAAGTGCCGTAGGTTTCAACCATTAACTCAAAGCGCGGTAAAACACGGCCACATTCAAGATGTAAAGGTTCTTCAAATTGGAACTTTTGTGGAGTGACTAACCCCACTGAGTCAGCTGGAAAAGACACGGGAACATTTCGCCTTTAAAATCTTTCAGGGATAAAAAGAAAGGATACCAAGCTAGGTATCCTTTCCAAAGTCTTTTTTTAATTAAACAGCAGCGGCAACAACCTGATCTGTACTTAAAACGCCTTGATCAATCAATCGGTTGGTACATGCGATAATTGCTTCAATGGATGAGGTAACTGTGTTGTCATGAACACCCGCACCAAATGAGCCTTTACCAGTACCTTTGACTTGAAGTTCAATCAAGGTTAACGCTTTTGCATTTGCACCTGAACTAATACTACGTTCTTCATAGTTCAATACGTCAATTGGTAATTGAAGTGCATTTAAGAATGCAGAGATTGGTCCGTTACCTTCACCACGAAGTTGTTGTGTTTCACCTTCGACATCAACATCAAGTTCGATGATTTGAGTACCGTTAATGTCTGATAACTTGTAGTGTTTGACAGTGTAGTGATGATTTTTTACATCGACATAAGTATCTTTAAATAATGTCCAGATTTCTTTTGCATTAATTTCTGTACCATTATCATCAGCATATTGTTGAACAACCTGACTGAATTCGATTTGTAAACGGCGAGGCAATACAACGTTGTAGTTTGCTTCTAATAAATAAGCGATACCGCCTTTACCAGACTGACTATTTACACGAATCACTGCATCGTAGTCGCGGCCCAAATCTTTCGGATCGATTGGCAAGTAAGGCATATCCCAGATTTCTTCATTTTTCTGGTACTCAAAGCCTTTTTTGATTGCATCCTGATGTGAACCAGAGAATGCAGTAAATACCAAGTCGCCTGCATATGGATGACGAGGGTGTACAGGTAAGCCAGTACATTCTTCAACCGTTGCAATCACTTCATTAATGTTGGAGAAATCTAACTCTGGCGCTACGCCTTGGGTGTACATGTTCAATGCAATAGCTGCAACGTCAACGTTACCTGTACGTTCACCATTACCGAACACACAGCCTTCAACACGGTCAGCACCCGCCATGATGGCAAGTTCTGATGCTGCAATACCACAGCCGCGGTCATTGTGACAGTGAACAGAAATGATCACGCCATCACGACGTGCCAAATTACGATGCATCCATTCAATTTGGTCTGCATAAACATTTGGTGTAGAAACTTCTACAGTCGCGGGTAAGTTTAAAATCACTTTATGGTCTGGACGAGCATCCCAGATTTCTGTGACGGCATCACAGACATCTTTAGCGACTTCTAATTCAGTTGCAGAGAAACACTCTGGGCTGTACTGGAAAATCCAGTCCGTTTGAGGATATTGCGCCGCATATTCTTTAACTTTTTGAGCAGCATTAATTGCTAACTGTTTTGCTCCATTAACGTCTACATTCAACACCTTCTGACGGAAGGTTGGAGAGTTAGAGTTATAAATATGCACAATTGCACGCTTAGCACCTGCTAAAGCTTCAAAAGTACGTTCAATCAAATGGTCACGGGCTTGAACCAAAACTTCAATGTATACATCATCAGGAATATGATTTTCTTCGATTAACATGCGGGTAAAATCGAAGTCAATTTGAGATGCAGAAGGGAAGCCGATTTCAATGTGCTTAAAACCGATTTTCACAAGCATTTTGAACATTTTGAATTTTTGTTCCATGTTCATCGGTTCAAAAATTGCTTGGTTGCCGTCACGTAAATCCGTACTCATCCAGATTGGCGCTTTTGTAATTTCGTTATTTGGCCATTGGCGATCTGGTAAATCGACACGCTGGTACATACGGCGGTATTTTTTGCTAGGGTCAGCCAACATCATGAGAAAACTCCTTATCTCGTAGCACGGTTGCTCTAGGTATAGTGTGGCAACGTTCTACAGTTATATATGGTATCTAATACAGAAAAATTAAAGGGAATTTGAAAAGGTCTGCGCTAAAATATGCAGACAAAAATTTATACGCGCGCGAGGCGCAGCATCAGGAGTTTGAGATGATGTCTTGCTTGAGTAGGCTGGGCAAACAAGTGATTCGTTTTCATCTATAGACCATGTAATAGTAAGTTTGGTGGTTTGCTAATATGCTTATTGTTTAGATATATCACATCTAAACAATGATTACACGCTGTGCAAAAGTCTTATAGTCATTTTAATTTCAGTGTTCAGGAAATAATTTTCTAATTTTGCGTTGTTTTATATTTTATAGAAAATAGTTTTCATTATTTTACCTTATTTAGGTAAAAAAACTTAATTACTCTAAATAAGGTAAAAATAAATAGAGTTATAGTTCAGCCCACTTACGCATTAGGTTATGGTAAAGATTAGTGAGTTTAATCACTTCACTATGATTATCACCTAGCTGCATTCTTAAGTTTTGTACAGTTTGATCTAAGTTAAAAAGCATGTGACGTTCAGCATCATCACGCACCATACTTTGTACCCAGAAAAAAGACGCAATACGACAGCCAGCAGTAATTGCAGTCACCTCATGCAAACTGGTAGATGGATATAAAATCATATCTCCTGCTGGAAGTCTGACTTCGTGATAGCCATAAGTGTCTTCTACAACCAGATCACCACCTTCGTATTCTTCAGGTTCGCTTAAAAATAAAGTACATGATAAATCCGTTCTAAGTCTCTCATTCGTACCGCGGATGCGACGAATAGAATTATCTACATGAAAACCAAAAGACTCCTGATTTTCATAGCGATTAAAAAGAGGAGGGATGATATCAAGTGGAATTGCAGCAGATAAAAATAATGGGTGTGTACCTAGTGCCTCAAGAATAATATTGCTCAGATGTTGGGTAAGCGGGTGGTCCTCAGGTAGTTGCTGATTGTGTTTTACAGTTGCAGAGAGCGTACCAGCAGTTACTTTGCCATTGACCCATTCAATTTTATCCATTTCGTTACGAAAATATTGGACTTGTTCTTTACTCAATACATTAGGGATATGGTGGATCACGGTGATACCTGCGAGTAATAAATAATAAAAAATTAAAATAGCCCCTAACGATAGAGGCTATTTTATATCAGAACCCATAAAAATATTATGGGATTCTAAATTAACTTAGTATTTAAAGTTAATTGCGAGTACTGCACTACGACCTTCTGCTTCTGTTGCATAGTGAGAAGCATACGCTTTAGTGAAATAACGCTTATCAGATAAGTTATTTAGGTTAAGTTGCAAATTAACATTTTTATTTACGTCATAACGAGCCATTGCATCGTAACGAACATAACCTGGAACATATTTGGTATTGGCAGCATCACCATATACTTTATCCATAGCAACTGCACCAGCGCCTACCGTCACTTGTGGTAATACTTTGTAAGTTGTCCAAAGCGTCGCTGAGTTTTTCGCTACATTTTGTACTTGATTGCCGTTGGTTGGGCTTGGAACATAATTGCCGTTACTATCTTTAGCATAACCACCATCAACGATTTCACTATCTAAATAAGTGTAACCAGCAGAGACTGCCCACTTTTCGGTAATGTTACCGTTCGCACCTAATTCAATCCCATCAACACGTGTTTTTCCAATATTTCTTGTGAAACCATCAGTACCTAAGGCACGTGTATTGGTTTTTTCAGTACGGAAAATAGCAGCAGTTAAGTTTAAACGGTCATTTAATACATCCCATTTTGTACCTAACTCATAAGTTTTAACTTCTTCTGGTTTGAGGTTGTTAATCGCTCTTGCTTGTTCGTCGGTTGTGTTACGACCTGGAACACTAATTCCTTCTGAACCATCGCCTGCATCTACGCCTACAGGATTCGTTGAGGTTGCATAGCTTAGATAAATAGAACCATTCTCAACAGGTTTAAATGTCACACCTGCTTGATAGTTAAAGAAGTCATTGCTTGAACTATATTTTGTACCAGCTTTGATGAGTGTCGCACCTGAGCCTGAGTCTTGATTATATTTGACATCAGTATCGAATTTATCCCAACGCACACCCAAGTCAATTAACCATTGAGGTGTAATTTCAATGTTGTTTAAAGCATAAATTGATTGGGTCTTAGACGTAATATTGGTAACATTTGGGTTTGCTTGTATATGACCTAACCATGGATCATTTGGATTAGGGTTATTAAGGTCAGTACACCAGCCATATGAATTAGCCGCGGAACAAGCATTGGTTGAGCCACTGCCTGTAATATTTGTAGTATTGGGATCAGTTACGATGTTTGTGCCACGATCTGAATCTTGTTTGCTATATTCAGCACCAATATTAAATTTGTGCTTAAGCGAGCCTGTATTAAATTTCCCTTTTAGTGATAACTGGTCAGTAAAGCTGTCTGTATCGGTAATATTTGTATTTGCACGACGCCAAACTTTACCATTAACAATGTTACCTTGGCTGTCATCTGGTTGAGTCCATAAATAGTTATTTTTAGACTTACCATACACCGCAGTATTGCTGAGGGTTAGGTTATCATTGAAGTCATGTTCAAGTTTAAGCGTACCAATCTGGTTTTCTTGTTTTTGAAAATCACGATCTTTCCAACCGTAATAAATACCTTGTTTAACATCAACCGGTTTGCCAGCAGTCGCTTTTTTAATAACGTCATATTGATAAGGTACACCTGAATCAGGGGTATCATCAGTTTTTAAATAGTAGTAACTGAGTGTTCCACGGGTAGCACTATCTAAACCAAAACTAATACTTGGTGCAATACCAGCACGTTTATATTCTGCGCCATTACTTTGGCCAGCTTTTTCATTTTGGTGTCCCATCACAATAACACGGGCAGCCACTCCATTACCGAAGTCTTTATTGCCATCTAAAGTAACACGTGCATAGTTATCTGTACCCCCAGCAACAGAACCTTCAAGAGAGTCACCTTTTTTCGCAACTTTAGTAATCAGGTTAATACTGCCACCTGAACTCCCAGCACCACCTAAAGCAGATGCAGAGCCTTTAATAACTTCGACTTGATCGATAGCAAACATTTCGCGGTTTTGAGATGTTGCATTACGAACACCATCTACATACATCGAACTTTCTGAATTATAACCACGAATGAAAGGGCGGTCGCCATTTGGGTTACCCCCTTCACCTGCGCCTAAAGTAATACCAGGAACTGTACGTAATGCATCGGATAAGGTTGTTACTTTTGTATCTTCAATCAGTTGTTTTGAAATAACTGTAACTGATTTTGGAGTATCTAACAGAGGAGCTACGAATTTAGAATTTGCTGATTGATCTACCTTTAAAGATTCTTCTTGTGTTGCTTGAGTATGAATCGTTGGTAGTTGTGAAACAGCTTCTTGTGCCATTGCAGTTGTTGCAATCATAGACAGGGATGATGCGATTGCAGATGAAACAATTTTTTTACGTGTTCTAATCAATGACATGACTTTCAGGACTTAAATACAAAACGTTATGCGAATAATAATAATTCTTATTTATATGTACAGTTTGTATTAATTGGATTTACCGATAGGATTGTGAAGAAAATGTGAAAGATTTAATAGGGTTTTGTGTCTAAAGTTTTCTAATTGATTGATTATTCTTAACTGTTTGTAAAAGCGATAATAGTTATAAAATTAATTGTAATTTTAGATTTATGAAGAATAACTAAAAAATCATGCAGAAGGGCTGTTCAGTTAAAAAAAATTAAAAAATCATAAAATTATTGTGAATTTTACCAAAAAGATGACCTTCAATTTTACGATCTGATCGGTTAATTTTGTATATCTTGAAAGTTGTCATATAATACAGCACTTTTTTAAAAACTGTTCCTATTCACTAATTTTTATCGAGGAAGCCATGCAAGTAACGACTGAAGCGGTTTCGGGCGTTGCCCGTCGTTTAAATGTTTCTGTACCGACGAGCCGTATTAACGAGCAATTTGAAGCTCGTTTGAAGCGCACTGCCAAAACTGTGAAGATCAACGGCTTCCGTCCGGGTAAAGTACCTGAAAACGTTGTTCGTCGCGAATACGGTGCAAGTATTTATCAAGAAGTTGTGAATGACATCATTCGTGACAGCGTGTTTGAAGCAATTCAACAAGAAAAAATCAATGCGGTAGGTATGCCGAACATTGAGAAAGTTGAACATAAAGAAGATGCTTTAGTTTTTGAAGCAACTGTAGAAGTTTATCCTGAAGTTGAAGTAAAAGCATTTGACGGTTTAGACGTTGAACGTAAAACAGCTGAAATTAAAGACGCTGACGTTGACACTATGATCGAAAACTTGCAAAAACAACGTCAAACTTGGGCTGTAACCAAGGGTATGGCGAAAAAAGACATGCAAGTGACTTTTGACTTTGAAGGTTCTATCGATGGTGAGAAGTTCGAAGGCGGTTCTGCTGAAGACTTTAAACTTGTGTTAGGTTCAGGTCGTATGATTCCTGGCTTTGAAGACGGCATCGTTGGCATGAAAGCTGGTGAAGAGAAAGTGATTGATGTGACTTTCCCTGAAGATTACCAAGCTGAAAATTTAGCTGGTAAATCAGCTCAATTCAAAATCACTGTGAAGCAAGTTGAAAAACCTAAACTTCCAGAGATTGATGCTGAATTCTTGAAAATCTTCGGTGTTACTGAAGAAGAAGGCGTTGAAAAATTAAAAGCTGACGTTCGTAAAAACATGGAACGTGAAGTTCGCAATGGTTTACGTAACCAAGTTAAACAAGCTGCATTTGATGCTCTTGTTGCTGCTAACGAAGTTGAAGTTCCAACTGCAATGGTTGCTCAAGAAATTGACCGTCAACGTCAACAAATGGTTCAACAGTTCACTCAACAATTTGGCGGTGCTGGTGCTCAGTCTTTTGACAAGAGCATGCTTCCTGACGAATTGTTCAAAGAGCAAGCGGAACGTTCTGTTAAGCTTGGCATCTTAGTAAGCAAAGTATTAGCTGATGCTAAACTTGAAGTTGATCAATCACGCGTTGATGCTTACATCGATGACATGGCTTCTTCTTATGAAGACCCAACTGAAGTGATCGAATACTTCAAAAATGACGCTCAACAACGTCAACAAATTGAAGCTGTTGTGTTAGAAGATCAAGTTGTTGATCACATCTTAGCTGCTGCTAAAGTGTCTGACAAAGCAGTATCTTACGAAGATTTATTGAAAGAACAACAAGCTCGCCGTATGGGCTAATCTTTTGAGAAATCAGAAAAAGGCGCTCTAAGCGCCTTTTTCGTTTTTAGGTATGTGGTTAATTTGAATACGCCGTTAAGTACTTCGGTATAAATAATATAATATTTCAGTGCGAACCTTTTGCAATTTGAGAAATTATCCCGCATATTGTTGCCATAGGTTAAGTCACAAAAATTTAGGAATAAATAACGTATGTATGTTCCAACAATTGAAAATGCTTTAGTTCCTGTTGTGGTTGAACAATCTTCTCGCGGCGAACGTTCTTTTGATATTTATTCACGACTTTTACGTGAGCGCGTCATTTTTCTAACAGGTGAAGTTGAAGACAACATGGCAAATTTGATTGTTGCCCAAATGTTGTTCCTAGAAGCTGAGAACCCAGATAAAGATATCCATCTTTATATCAATTCACCTGGCGGTTCTGTAACTGCAGGTATGGCGATCTATGACACGATGCAATTTATCAAACCTGATGTTGTTACATACTGCATGGGTCAGGCTGCATCTATGGGCGCATTCTTGTTAAATTCTGGTGCTAAAGGTAAACGCTATTGCCTTGAAAACGCACGTGTAATGATTCACCAACCTTTAGGTGGATTCCGTGGTCAGGCATCAGATATTGAAATTCACGCACGTGAAATTCTATTTATTAAAGAACGTTTGAACCGTTTGATGGCAGAACACAGTGGTCAAGACTATGACACGATTGCTCGTGATACCGATCGTGATAACTTTATGACTGCACAAGCAGCAAAAGAATATGGCTTGGTCGATCAGGTGTTAAGTAAGCGCCCATAAAGAGAGTATTAAATGACTTGAGTTGTTAGAAAACGTCTCCATATAGTCATTTAACCCTATCGCTTGCCCTCATATTTAAGATTCTATTTGTGGAGAGAATATGTCCGAACATCCTCAAGGACAAAAACATTGTTCATTTTGCGGTAAAACGCAGTCTGAAGTCGGGAAACTGATTGCGGGCGAGGACGCATATATTTGTAATGAGTGCGTAGATGTCTGCTTAGACCTTGTACAAACCAGCCAACAGGTTGAAGCAGGTGACTGGGCGAGCAAGGCATTGCCAAAACCACATGAAATACGTGCTGCGCTTGATCAATATGTGATTGGTCAAGATCTTGCCAAAAAGACTTTGTCCGTTGCCGTTTATAATCATTATAAGCGTTTGAAAGTCGGTCAGTCTGGTCATGTGTCTAAAGAAGTGGAAATTGCGAAAAGTAATATCCTGCTGATTGGACCTACCGGTTCAGGTAAAACGTTACTTGCTCAAACATTAGCTCGTTTGTTAGATGTTCCATTTGCGATGGCAGATGCGACCACCTTAACTGAAGCAGGTTATGTGGGTGAAGACGTTGAAAATATTGTACAAAAGCTTTTGCAAAAAGCAGATTACGATGTAGAGAAAGCTCAAAAGGGCATTATCTATATCGATGAAATCGACAAAATTACACGTAAATCTGAAAATCCGTCGATTACGCGTGACGTTTCTGGTGAAGGTGTACAACAAGCATTACTTAAGATGATTGAAGGTACAGTTGCGTCAATTCCTCCACAAGGTGGACGTAAGCATCCGCAGCAAGAGTTCATTCAAATTGATACCTCAAATATTTTATTTATTTGTGGTGGTGCATTTGCCGGACTGGAAAAGATTGTACAACAGCGTCAAGAAAAGGGCGGAATTGGCTTTACAGCTGATGTGAAGAAAAAAGATGAAAGCAAGAAAATTGCTGAATTGTTCCGTCAAGTTGAGCCAACTGATTTAGTTAAATTTGGTTTAATTCCAGAATTTATTGGTCGTTTACCAGTCATTGCAACGCTTGAAGAGCTTGATGAAGAAGCATTAATGCAAATTTTGACAGAACCAAAAAATGCATTAACTCGCCAGTATCAATACTTGTTCAACATGGAAAATGTTGATCTTGTATTTGAAGACTCTGCTTTACGTGCAGTTGCTAAGCGAGCGCTTGAGCGTAATACCGGAGCTCGTGGTCTACGTTCAATTTTGGAAAATGTTTTACTTGAAACAATGTATGACTTGCCAAGTCGTACAGATGTGGGAACAGTTTTCATCAATGAAGCCGTGATTAATGGCGAAGCTGAACCTGTTTACAAGTCAGAACGTCAACCTAAAGAAGCGGCAACTCATGAAAGTGTTGCGAAGGCTGATTTAAAAGTAATTGATTCGAAGTCTGCTTAGATTTCATTCATCTAAAAAGCATGAATCGCGCAAGTGATTCATGCTTTTTTTGTTTTCAATTCATATAGGTGGTGTTAATCTAGAAAAACAAAATACGCATAGTTTTGCGATATAGAAAAATCAAAAGAAAACGCTTTGAGGGATGTCATGCGTTATTTAATTATTGCCTTAAGTTGTACCTCATTACTTGTAGGTTGCCAAAGTTCATCACACTTAGCAAAAAATTCAGGTGAGCTGACTGCGACTTTACCTAAAGTTGATGTAGATAAAACCCCCGGTGTATTTGATCAATACCATGTCGGTGGTTTTAGTATGGGTGGGTGGGTCAACCAGAAACTAGGTCAGACATTTGTACCGATTAAACCGCAAAATGAGCATGCGGCAGTGGTATATCTTTATCGGCCAGATACTAAATGGAACCGCCAGGAAATTGCAGCAATCAATTTATTTGTAAATGGTAAGCGAATTCCAAGCTTATTGCATAACCATTATTATTGGATTGAATTGCCAGCAGGGAATTACCGTATTTCAGCAAGTCGTCCTTTATTGGGGATTCATTTTCAAGAGCCAAAATATATTGATATTACGGTTGATGCAGGAACATCTTATTATTTGAAATATGATGAAGAAAACAAGATGGATCGTGGTGAACACACTGGCCCATTGATGTTAATGCAAGATACTATCGGACGTAGAGAGATTGCTTTTACCGAGCTTAAATCCTCTAGCTACAATTTCGTTGCTGAAGATGCTTCAGGAAAAATACGTCATAAACCCCAAGAATTAAAACCAACCAAATATGATGAAAAGTCAGATGTACATCTGATTAAACCATTTAAGCTGTGGAATCCTTTAACTTGGTAATGAACTACAGAAGATAAAGAAAAGTTAAGACGTTTCTTTATCTTTCATCAATGGTGCAATAATTTTAAGCATTTCTTCTTGCATATGATCACGGGCTTTAGGGTCATTAAATGTTTGTTGTCCCAACTCCATCATATATTCTGAAATCTGCCCCATAATCTGTACGTTTTTACGCGTAATTGATTGGCCTTCTGGGGTTTTTAAAAACTTTAGATTTGCCTGAATTTCTTCTTCAGAGTATGTCTTTAAATAAATATCTTGTAAGGCTTGTGTGGTTTTTGGACTGCTAATGAGCTGATTACTTGAATCTTTTAACAGTAAGCCCAACTTTTTTGCTGCCTCTTTTTCTTTTGAGCCTAAAGTTTTAATGCCTGTAATATTAGTGATGATCTGTTCAGCTTGTTGATCATAATAAGGCGTTAATTCATTAATTGATTCTTTAAGTAAATAATCAATTTGGCTCATTTGCATGAGTTCTTTGACGGAACTTAATTTGGCAGGAGAAGCAAATAAGCTTGTTGTAATGCAACTTAGGCAGAGGCTGATTGAGAGATTTTTAAGAATAGGGCGGATAGTCATGAAATGACCTATATGCAATATATGGCGGGTGGGTGTATTTATTAATAGCACAGATTGGTGAATCAATTGTTACAATTCTTTTCAATTTCCAAAAAAATTAGAAGGCATAAAAAAGCACCGAATCCGGTGCTTTTCTTGATTAGCCTGCTGCGGCATCGATTACTGGAATTTTTCCAATTTTCGCTTGCCAGATTTTTGGAGCTATTGCGTGAATTGAAGTACCGTTTACATCAACTGCAACAGAAACAGGCATATCTTCAACTACGAATTTGTAGATTGCTTCCATACCTAAGTCTGCAAATGCAACAACTTCAGCTTCGCGCACAGCTTTAGAAACGAGGTATGCTGCGCCACCAACTGCCATTAAGTAAGTTGCTTTGTTGTCTTTGATTGCTTCAATTGCTGTAGGACCACGGTCAGCTTTACCAATCATACCGAATAGACCAGTATGCTCGAGTACTTTACGTGTGAATTTGTCCATACGCGTTGCAGTGGTAGGACCAGCAGGACCAACAACTTCATCACCCACTGGATCAACTGGGCCAACGTAGTAAATAAACTTACCTTTAAGATCAACTGGTAATTCTTCACCGTTGTCGATCATTTCAACCATACGTTTGTGCGCAGCATCACGACCTGTGTACATTGTTCCGCTAAGAAGTAATGTATCACCTGGTTTCCAAGAATCCATTTCTTCTTGAGTAATGGTATCAAGGTTTACGCGTTTAGACTGTGAAGAGTCCCAAGTTACAGATGGGTAGTCTTCAAGTTTTGGTGCCTGAATATGAGCGACGCCTGAACCGTTAAGCTGGAAGTGAGCATGACGAGTAGCAGCACAGTTAGGAATCATACCGACTGGTTTGCCCGCAGCGTGACATGGGTAATCTTTGATTTTAATATCAAGAACAGTGGTTAAACCGCCAAGACCTTGTGCACCAATACCAAGAGCGTTTACTTTTTCAAAGATTTCGATACGAAGTTCTTCGATTTTGTTCTCTGGGCCACGGCGAAGTAATTCGTCCATGTTGATTTCTTCCATGAGTGCTTCTTTAGCAAGCATCATAGCCTTTTCAGCAGTACCACCAATACCGATACCGAGCATGCCAGGAGGACACCAGCCTGCACCCATAGTTGGAACGGTTTTAAGAACCCAGTCAACAATCGAGTCAGATGGGTTAAGCATTGCAAGTTTAGATTTGTTTTCTGAACCGCCACCTTTAGCAGCAACAGTAATATCTACTTTGTTACCTGGTACGAGTTTGTAGTGAATAACAGCAGGGGTGTTGTCTTTTGTATTTTTACGACCAAATGCAGGGTCAGCAAGTACAGATGCACGAAGAACGTTGCTGTTTTCAAGGTAACCTTGGCGAACACCTTCATTTACTGCATCGTCTAAGCTCATTGTTAAATCAAATTTAACATCTAAGCCCACTTCAAGGAAAACGTTAACAATACCAGTGTCTTGGCAAATTGGACGATGACCTTCCGCACACATGCGAGAGTTAATTAAAATCTGTGCAATTGCATCCTTTGCAGCTTTGTTTTCTTCGCGATCATAAGCACGGCTCATCGCTTGGATAAAGTCTTGCGGGTGATAGTACGAAATAAACTGTAGGGCGTCCTTGATTGATGTAATCAAGTCATCTTGTTTGATAATCGTTGTCATACCAGAAAATCTCTTGAGCGGGCTGTTAGCTAGCGGGCTAAATTATATGACAAAAACACAATCTTGTGGGGGATTGGTTGATCTTTTGACCGAAAGTCGAATAAGACCAAGGCTAAGTGATTTAAAACTAAGAATAACCAACAGCTAAGGTAGCTATTGGACAATAAAAAAAGCCATTTGAGCGGATATCAAATGGCGAGAGGTAGAAAAGATTAAATGATATTAATTATTTGGCAGCAGCTTGTTGTTCAGCCTGAATTGCTGTTAAGGCAATAGTAAAGACAATGTCGTCTACTAAAGCACCACGAGACAAGTCATTGACTGGTTTGTTTAGGCCTTGCAGCATTGGTCCAACACTAACTACATTTGCAGCACGTTGTACTGCTTTATAAGTCGTGTTACCTGTATTTAAGTCTGGGAAAATAAATACATTGGCACGGCCAGCTACAGGTGAGTTCGGTGCCTTTTGGCGTCCTACACTTTCAACAGAAGCTGCATCGTATTGGAGTGGACCATCAATCAGTAAATCAGGGCGACGTTGCTGAGCAATTTGAGTTGCTTGCTGCACTTTTTCAACATCAGCACCTGTTCCAGAAGTACCAGTTGAGTAGCTGATCATGGCAATACGTGGTTCAATTCCAAAGGCTTTTGCAGAGTCTGCAGACTGAATCGCAATTTCGGCAAGCTGGTCGGCTGTAGGGTCTGGGTTAATTGCACAGTCACCATATACATAAACTTCATCTGGTAAAAGCATAAAGAATATGGATGAAACCAGTGAGTAAGAAGGTGCAGTTTTAATGAGCTGGAAAGCAGGGCGCACGGTGTTCGCTGTTGTGTGAACTGCACCAGAAACCAAACCATCTACATGATCTAGTGCTAGCATCATGGTGCCGAGAACTACGGTGTCTTGTAATTGATCTTTGGCTTGTAACTCATTGAGTTTACCTTTGCGGAGTTCAACCATTGGTGCAACATATTGGTTGCGAATACTGTCCGGATCAATAATTTCCAAGTCAGCTGGTAGTTCAATACCGCGTGCTTTTGCAACGTCTTGTACCGCATCTGGTTTTGCTAGCAAAATACAGTGTGCAATACCACGAGCCTGACAAATAGCAGCTGCTTCAATAGTACGTGGCTCATCGCCTTCTGGAAGCACAATTCGCTTTTTAGCTGCAATTGATTTTTGCACTAACTCATGACGGAATGCAGAAGGAGAAAGGCGTGGAGTTGCACCGTTATTACTATGTTGTTTAAGCCATTCAACATCAATATGACTTGAAACAAATCGAGTTACTTGCTCAGCACGCTCTGTGTCATCGGTTGGAATTTCATTACCAAAGTTGGATAAGCGCTGTGCTGTTTCCAGAGTATTTAAACGGGTATGTAAAATTGGTAAACCTTGTTTAATGGCGCTTTGGCAAAACTCTAAAAGCTCAGGAGCAGGGGCTTCACGCTCAGTCAGCACTAAGCCTGCCAGCGGAATACCATTACTGGTTGCCAGACTACTTGCAAGTAAAACATCAGTACGTTCAGATGCACTAATAATCAGTTCGCCCGCAATGAATTTATTTAGTTCATATTCAATGCTTGAGGCAATTAAACTCGAATGTAAAATACGACGTGTTTTCGCTTCACCTTGATATACCCATTGACCTTCAATCACGTTCGCGATATCTAAAGTTCTAGGTACACTTAAGGTATTACTAAATGGGACTAAACCGATAATTGGTAAATTGTTTGACCCAAAGTAGCGATTATATTTTTGCAGTTCTGTTGTAAATTTTGCGATGTCTTCAGTTGGACGTAATGATGGGTCAAATGCGACAGGTATTTGAGCTGTTTCTTCGGATAGCCCTCGTGTACGCATAAACAGTACACCCGCAGTTCGGTTTGAGGTAGCACCACCAAACTGACGCAAGTGCGCTTCAACTTTCTCTGCTGTTTTACGTGGGTTCTGAATGTCTGCTGTGCTTACTAACACCACTTCTGCATCGAGAGCTTGAGCAAGGCTTGCATTGAGTTCACTGGCAAAATGGTCTTGCCCATTTGGCAATAAGCCTTCGACAATAATCACATTATTGTCTGCTGCAATACTGCGGTGAAGACTTACCGCTTCTTCAAGTAGCTCATCGACTTCACCTGATGCAATGCGTTGGGTCAGTTTTTCATGAGAAATGGATTGAACAGTTTTACCTTGAAATAAATGACCAAATAAAGATGTAGTTCGGTCTAAAGTTTCTTGATCTACCTGAGAAAATGGTTTTAAAAAGCCTGCTTTAATCCCATTACAATCAAGTGCATAAATCATACCTAAACAGGCAGAGGTTAAACCAACCCCTTCACCTGTAGGAATTAATAAAATTGTATTCATATAAACCTATAAATAAATGAATAACGTTCTTTGACTTCTGTAATTAAGCTAGGCTAACTTCAGGAGATGTATTTTGTGAAACGTCTACAACCTGACGAGTTTCTTTGGCAATACGCCCTTCTTCATCGGTTGGAATAACCCAGATTTGTGGGCCTGTACCGCTATCAATACGACCTTCTGTGCCACGTTTTAAGTTGTTGTTCTGGTCTTTATCGAGCTGTAAACCAAAGTGAGGTAAATAAGCTAAAGTTTTTTCACGAATATAAGCCGAGTTTTCACCAATACCACCTGTAAAGATTAGGCCATTAATGCTCGGTAAACCACAGCTCAGTGCAGCAAGTGATTTTGCAAGGCGGTAGCTAAAGACTTCAATTGCAAGACAAGCATCTTCGTTACCATTTTCAGAAGCTTCAATCACTGTACGCATATCGTTAGAAAGTTGTGATAAGCCAAGTAAGCCACTTTCGTTATTCAAAACTTTATCGATTTTAGCTAAGTCCCAGCCAAGATTTTTTGCAAGGAAGCTGTGTAAACTTGGGTCAACATCGCCACTACGGGTTCCCATCACAACGCCTTCAAGCGGAGTAAGACCCATAGAAGTATCAACACTTTGTCCATTCCATACTGCACAAGTTGAGCTACCATTACCTAAGTGTGCCGTTAACCAACCACCTTTTTGGAAAGTTCCAGCCAGTTCACTGCCTCGGTCAGAAACATAAGCATGGCTTGTACCATGGAAACCATAGCGACGAACGTTATGCTCTGTATATAAAAATTTAGGAAGTGCATAACGGTATGCATGTGCAGGCATGGTTTGGTGGAATGCAGTATCAAATACAGCAACTTGAGGTAATTCAGGAAATAGGCGCATTGTTGCTTCAATCCCGATTAGGTGGGCTGGGTTATGAAGCGGTGCAAGAGGAGTGGCTGCACGAATACAGTCTATAATTTCAGGAGTAAGTAATTCAGCTTTGGTAAGGCTTCCACCATGTACAACACGGTGACCGATTGCTTGAGGTTTATAGTTGGCAAGACGCGCAAGTAAAGTTTCTAAAGCTTTGGCGTGGTCAGCATAGGGAATTGATAGCTCTAGCGGTTCTCCGCCGACAGTAATTCCTTTAATACGAGCATCAGCTGCCCCTAAGTTTTCTGCTAAACCATAAATACGATCTTCACGACGATCTGAAACCAGCGCGTATTTGATAGATGAGGAACCGCAATTAATAACTAATACTGATGTAGCCACGTTGAAATACCCAAGTCCTGATATAAAAATAGTTTTCCTAACTTCCTGATCAAAATACATTAATTCCAATATGTATGAGGAGCAGGTTGTAATGTTTTAACATGTGTTTTTTTTCTGTCCAAGATAGACTTTAGCCCATTAGACTTAAGCACTATCGACCACTCAACTATTTATGATTAATATTCATTCAGTATAAAGCTTAACCACTGTATTCATTGTTTTTTTATAGAAGAATTGAACAGTTTTTTGTATATATTTATGAAAAGCGAATTTCTATTTAATGTAATTTTCAAATATTCGGTATAAATTTTTTAGGAAAAAATGTGCTGTTATTACAATTAAGTTTGAAGAATATATTACAAATAATATACGTAATTGAAATTAAGTTTTAATAATTTATATATAGGCGAAAACAAATAAATCATAAACATTTTTAATATAAAACTAAGTATAAAAAAGTCGGTATCTACGCATTGATAAAAATATTTTATTATTTTGATATTATGGAGTTTTCTCATAGTCGTTAGTGGTTAATGTACCCATAAGTATCGTCAAGAATAAAACCAGTCTCTGGTTTGAAACTTAAACATTATTTGTCTTTAATGCTAGTGCCTAGGTATTACTGTGAAGTTGACTAGGGCTTGCATGTCGCTTTTTGCCTTAATAATATTGTTCATCCCTTTGCCAAATGATCGTGAAATATATCATTTGGTCTATTTCTATTTTCCGGCTTATCCGGTTGTACAGGAGCGTCCAGCATGGACTTGCCGAACCCAATATTGGCAAAAGTTACCGAACGTGTAATCGCACGTAGTCAAAAAACTCGTTCTGCATATTTACAACGTATTGAACTTGCACAAGGCAAATTTCCAGCTCGTGGTGCACTCTCATGTGCTAATCTGGCTCATGGTTTTGCTGGCATGGAAGATAATGAAAAATTAATCATTAAAGTTGGCCGTGAACCTAATATTGGTATTGTGTCTTCATATAATGAAATGCTTTCAGCACATGCTCCTTATAAAACATTTCCAGATTTAATTAAAACAGCTGCTCGTGAAAATGGTGGTGTTGCGCAGTTTGCAGGTGGTGTACCGGCAATGTGCGATGGTATTACTCAAGGTAATGCCGGCATGGAATTATCATTGTTTTCACGTGAAACCATTGCGATGAGCACAGCTATTGCACTTTCTCATAATATGTTTGATGCAGCGTTGTGCTTGGGTGTTTGTGACAAGATTGTACCGGGCTTATTGATTGGTGCTTTGCAGTTTGGCTATTTACCTACTATTTTTGTGCCAGCTGGCCCAATGAGTAGTGGCTTATCTAATGATGAGAAAGCCAAAATTCGTCAACAATTTGCAACGGGTCAGGTTGGACGAGATGCTTTGCTAGAAGCTGAGTCAGCTGCCTATCATGGTCAGGGCACATGCACATTCTACGGGACAGCCAACAGTAACCAAATGCTGATGGAAGTGATGGGCTTACACTTGCCAAGCGCTGCATTTGTTCATCCTCATACACCATTACGTGATGCCTTAACCGCAGAAGCGGCAATTCGTGTACTTGATTTAACAGTTGAGCGCGGAAACTACACACCGATTGGTCATGTTGTCGATGAAAAAGCAATTATAAACGGCATTGTGGCATTGCTCGCTACAGGTGGTTCAACCAATCATACTTTGCATTTGATTGCGATTGCTCGCGCTGCTGGCATCTTGATTGACTGGGATGACTTCGATGAGTTGTCGGCTGTTGTTCCATTACTCGCAAAAATCTATCCAAATGGTAAGGCCGATGTAAACCATTTCCAAGCAGCGGGTGGGGTGGCTTTCCTTATTCGTAACTTACTTGAGGCGGGTTTACTCCATAACGATGTAACGACAGTCGCTGGTAAAGGGTTACAGCACTATACCAAAGAACCAAAACTGATTGGCGGTAAGCTCACTTGGGTTGACGGTGTGCTCCAAAGCCTTGATGACAAAGTACTCCGTAGCATTGATGCGCCGTTTCAACCAGATGGTGGCTTGCGTTTAATGCAAGGTCGCCTTGGCCGTGGTGTCATCAAGATTTCTGCGGTTGCGCCAGAGCACCGTAAAGTTAAAGCTCCGGCAATTGTGTTTGATTCTCAAGAAGCGGTACAAGCAGCGTTTGATCGTGGCGAATTACACCGAGACTTTATTGCGGTTGTTCGTTTCCAAGGTGCCCGTGCAAATGGTATGCCTGAATTGCATCGTTTGACGCCTGTGTTGGGTGTTTTACAAGATCAAGGTTTCCATGTTGCTTTGGTGACCGACGGTCGTATGTCTGGTGCTTCAGGCAAAGTTCCTGCGGTGATTCATTTATCTCCAGAGGCTTTACTTAACGGTCCGATTGCTAAAGTCCAAACGGGAGATATGTTAGTGATTGATGCTGAGGCTGGTGTACTCGATATTGAAATAGATGAACAGACTTGGCAGTCACGCCCTGTTGCACAGCCAGAACATCCGGCAGAAAACGAAGTCGGTTTTGGCCGTGAATTATTTGGTGTATTCCGTGCAGCAGCAGCGCCTGCTGAACATGGGGCATCTGTGTTTGGTGCACTTGTTGGCGAAGAGCCACAAGCGCATATTTGAGACAAAGGAATTACATAGTAATGAGCAAAATTGAAGATGTTGTCAAATTAGGCCCAGTCATTCCTGTGTTGGCTTTTGACTCTGCTGAACAAGGTGAACATGTCTCCCGCGCATTGCATGCTGGTGGTGTAAAAGTACTCGAAATCACTTTGCGTACCGCCGCAGGTCTTACCGCTATTGAGCGTGCGTCTCAGTTGGCAGATGACATTGTGGTAGGTGTAGGCACGATTACTAGGCCAGAACATTGCGCTCAAGCTAAAAAAGCAGGTGCTCAATTTGGTGTATCTCCTGGTTTAACGAAAGATTTGCATTTGGCTGCACAAGATGCGGGTTTACCTTTATTACCAGGCGTAATGACACCAAGTGATCTGATTCAAGCGATTGAGTTAGGTTATGACATTGTGAAATTTTTCCCAGCGCAACAGGCAGGTGGGGTCGAGATGCTCAAAGCATTTTATGGTCCATTTCCAAACTTACGCTTTTGCCCAACAGGTGGAATTACAGCAGAGTCAGCACCAGATTTCTTGAAGCAACCTAACGTAGTTTGTGTAGGTGGTTCATGGTTGACCCCTAAAGTTGCTGTTGCTGCACAAGACTGGGCTGAAATTACGCGTTTAGCTCAAATTGCGAGTCAGTTGCGAGCTTTGTAAATGTAGTCAATATTTATAAAAAATGAAGTGCATTCTATGTGCTTTGAAGGCTGTATTGATGTGGCTAGTTTATGCTGGTCACACCGAAATATAAAAAATTAATGTCTTAACAGTAGGAATTACTGTGGTTGAAGACCTTTGTTTGGGCAGTATGCCTAAATAGCATTATTCCAAGGAGAAGTGTCACATGGAGACCGTTCAGGGTGGCATGTTGCTGATCTACACTGTAATCGCGATTATTGCATTGGTTGTCATGATCGCTAAATTCAGAATTTATCCATTTCTTGTTCTTATTATTGTTTCACTCGGTTTGGCTTTAGCTGTTGGCATGCCAATGGGCGATATCGTTAAGTCATATGAAGCTGGTACTGGTAAAACCTTGGGCCACCTTGCGATTGTAATCGCACTCGGAACGATGCTCGGTAAAATGATGGCCGAGTCGGGTGGTGCTGAGCGAATAGCAATTACTTTAATTAAATGGTTTGGTGAGAAAAATATTCACTGGGCCATGATGTTTATTGCCCTTATTGTTGGTCTTCCCGTATTTTTCGAAGTCGGTTTTGTACTTCTGATTCCAATTGCATTCAACATTGCTAAACGAACAGGTAAATCTTTACTGGTTGTGGGCTTGCCGATGGTTGCCGGTCTGTCGGTTGTGCATGGTTTAATTCCGCCACATCCAGCCGCATTGTTGGCAGTACAGGCATATCATGCTGATATTGGTAAAACGATTGCTTATAGTTTAATTGTAGGTGTTCCAACAGCTATTGTGGCTGGGCCTTTGTATGCACTCTGGATTAATAAATACGTCAAATTGCCTGAAAATAACCCGTTAGCAAAGCAATTTGTTGAGGCAGATACGAATAGGACGCGTGAGTTACCAAGCTTTGGGATTACCTTATTTACGATTATGCTGCCTGTCGTACTCATGTTAATCGGAAGTTGGGCTGATCTATTCTTTGCACCAAAGACTTTCGCAAATGATGTACTACGTTTCATTGGTACTTCTGATATTGCATTGCTTATAGCTGTACTGGTCAGCTTTATTACCTTTGGTACGATGCAGGGCTTTAACCGTGAACAAATTGAAAAATTCTGTGGTGGGTGTTTAGCTTCTATTGCTGGAATCATGTTGATTGTAGGTGCTGGTGGTGGTTTTGGTGGCATTTTGCGTGACACCGGTATTTCTGATGAGATTGTATCTACAGCTTTAAAGGCAAATTTATCGCCGTTATTGTTGGGCTGGTTTGTCGCAGCATTGATTCGCTTGGCAACAGGTTCTGCAACGGTTGCTATGGCTACAGCATGTAGTATTGTTGCTCCAATTGCAGCTACGGCTGGTGTTGCTGTTAGACCAGAACTTTTAGTCCTTGCCACAGGCTCAGGTTCATTGGTTTTCTCACATGTAAATGATGCAGGATTTTGGCTAATCAAAGAATATTTTGGTATGACCGTGGGACAGACACTCAAGACCTGGTCGGTATTGGAAACGATCATTTCTGTGTTGGGTTTATCTTTCACGCTACTGCTTAGCACTATTTTATAATTAAAGGTGAGTAATCCATGATTGTGATTGCAATGGGTGTCTGTGGAACAGGTAAAACCCTGATTGGTGAGTTGTTATCAGAGCGTTTGGCTTGTGAGTTTCTCGATGGCGATACGCTTCATTCGGTAGCAAACAAAAGTAAAATGAGCCAAGGCATTCCTTTAACTGATGAAGATCGTTTGCCGTGGTTACAAGCCATTCGCCAGGTCATTGAAACAAAACAAAGAGATGGTGAAACTGCTGTATTTACATGCTCATCTTTAAAGCGGATGTATCGTGATATTTTAAGAGGGCAGGATCAGAATGTTAAGTTTGTATACCTCAAAGGCTCTTATGAGTTATTACAGCAAAGGCTTGCCGCAAGATCTGGTCATTTCTTTGATCCATCTTTGCTACAAACTCAGCTAGATACTCTAGAAGAACCAGATATTGATGAGGCAATAACGATTGATATCGCTTTGACACCTGAACAGATTGTTGCACAAGTCATGCAGCAACTTGGTGTAGTCAGCGATGTATGTCAGGAATAATTATTAAAAAAAATATCGTGCTAAAAAACAAAAACGCCTGATATTGATCAGGCGTTTTTATTGGTAAAATAGATTGATTATTGACGAATTTGACCGTCACCTAAAACAATCCATTTTTGAGACGTTAAGCCCTCTAAACCAACTGGACCGCGTGCATGAATTTTATCGGTTGAGATACCAATTTCAGCACCTAAGCCGTATTCAAAACCATCAGCAAAACGAGTTGAGGCATTGATTACGACTGAGCTTGAATCTACACGAGCCAAGAACTGACGAGCCAAAGTATAGTTTTCAGTCACAATTGCATCGGTGTGATGTGAACCATATTTGTTGATATGGTCAATTGCTTCATCAATACCGCTAACAATTTTAACAGCAAGAATTGGCCCTAAATATTCTGTATACCAATCTTCTTCTGTCGCAGGTTTTACAGAAGTGCCCAAAATACGGCGTGTTTCTGGACAACCGCGCAACTCAACTTGTTTCTCAGCATACAACTCAGCAACGCGTGGTAAGAAAACGTCTGCAATTTTTTCATCAACAAGCAGGGTTTCCATTGCATTACAAACGCCATAACGGTGAGTTTTTGCATTTAAAGTAATCGGTAATGCTTTTTGCAAGTCTGCTTGTGCTTCTACAAACACATGACAGTTACCATCAAGATGCTTAATGACAGGAATGCGCGCTTCATTGGTTACACGCTCAATTAAGCTTTTGCCACCACGTGGAACGATTACATCTACGTATTCAGCCATGGTAATGAGGTGACCAACCGCAGCACGGTCAGACGTTTCAATCACTTGTACCGAATGCTCAGGTAAACCAGCAACTTTTAAACCATGTTTAATCGCTTCTGCGATCGCTTTATTTGACTCAAGTGCTTCTGAACCACCACGTAAAATAATGGCATTGCCCGATTTAATGGCTAAAGATGCAGCTTCAAGTGTTACGTTTGGACGTGATTCGTAAATCATACCCACCACGCCTAAAGGCACACGCATTTTTCCAATTTGAATACCTGTGGGGCGATATGCAAGATCCGTAATTTCCCCAATTGGATCGACAAGTGCGATCACATCTTTTAAACCTTGCAACATCCCTTTAAAGCGTGCGGGTGTAAGCTCAAGACGATCAAGTAAGGCACTGTCAAGCTTGTTGTTACGGCCTTTTTCCATGTCGAGTTGATTCGCCGCCAAAATTGCTGCCTGATTATTTTCTAAAGCAGTATAAATAGCAGAGAGCGCATGATTTTTAAGCGAGGTCGAAGCACTTGTTAAGACGCGTGACGCTTCACGTGCTTGTTGCCCAACTTTTTGCATATATTGTTCAATTGAATCTTGCATAGCAGTTTTTAATCATTTACCAATGACTACGATAGTAGCAGTCAAATGAGGAACAATGAATGGCTTTTTTTCAAAAATGTGACCGCTATAAAGAAACATTTAAATATTTTGAAAACTATTAGCGGCTTAAACAAGATGAGCGGTCATTTCAGCGATTGCGTATATTTCAGACAATTGTTTAGAATGGACTTGTGCAATACAAACTAATACAAATTTTAAAGATTTGTGCATAAAAGATTACATGTTCAAGAAGGAACTCTTGCAGCATAAAAAAATTACAGCAAGGAGGAAGCAAGGATATGAATTCCATTATTCAAATGGATTCGGAGATAAACCAAGCTTATGCCGGTTTTGGGTTTTTCGATATCTACAATAGAGATAGTTTTAAACGGCCAGCTCGTACCACATGGATTGACGGTTGGAAAATTGAGTACATGGCGATTGCAGATCCAAAAACCATTCACAAAACACCGATTGTGATTGTTGGCGGCGCTTTTCAAAATTTTAACTCTTATAAATATTGTGTTGAGCAACTGTTTGAAAGTGGCCCAGTCATTTTAATCGACTTGCCATCTATGGGCGCAAATCAACAAATTACCAATCGAGATACTGGAATTTCTGCTGGAACGTTAGAACTACCTGATTTATCGGAAATGTTAGGTCGCTGGTTAGATATTGTTGGACTACAAAAAGTTTCTGTAATGGGAATGTCGCTGGGTTCAGTAGTTGCTTCTTGTTTTGCTTATCACCGTCCAGACCTGATGGATCGTATGATTTTGATGGGGGTCATGCAAAAGACCCGTAAAAGCTGGCGAATGATTCTGGAAGAGTCACTCAAACTCATGCAAGAAAACCGTATGGAAGAGTTTGGGCAAGCCGTGATTTTGTATTTGGTCAATCATGCCAAACTAGATAAAACACGTATGTCACCGACAGCCAAAAAACTTTTCTTTAGGCAAATGGCTGAGTTTACGGGTACCGAGCGAGAACGTTATGAAATTAACTGTAATCGCCTTTTGCGTTTAACCGATGTACCGATTCCAGAGTGTAAAACACTGGTTGCAGCAGGGCAGTATGACAGTTTTACTCTGCCTCATGAAAATGCGAACTTTGCTTTGCAATGTCCTGATATGGAGTTTGCACTCATTGCAAACGCAGATCATGTACCACAGCTCCAACGCCGTAAAGAAACCATGAGTTTGTTTACTTCATTTTTAAAAGGTGAATCTATTCAAAATCTAGATGGCATTATTCCAATGACGCGTGAACAAATGCAAAGCATCGAACGTCGAGGTGAGGAACGGATTTCAGTTCTCCAGCCTAAAACCAAATTAAGCCGCCGTGAATTTCAAACAGAAGTGTCAGTAACGATTGTTGACGTTACTTTCTTTGGAATGTATTTAAAGTTAGATGATGTAGCACAGCTTGACTTTGTAAATGAACACCCTCGTGATCTGGCACTACATTTAGAAGATGAAGAAGGTGCTTTCTCAATTGAGTGTTTAATCTTTGAATCTACTGAACAAGGAATCCGTGCTTTATTTAAGCATGGTAGTTTTGAGCTTGCTGACCGTTTAAGTCGTTTTATTGCTTGCCAAAAGCTAGCCGTATAAACTTAGCTTTTTCTCATGAAATGGAAGTCTCGAAATCACCAGATTTCCATTTTTTATTTCAATTGAGCATGAATAGTCCAGACTAAGTCGCCTAAATGTTCCTCGCTACTCTCTTTAGAAACTTGTTCAAAGAATATTTGTGGTTGATCAACACTCACCTGACTAAACCCTGCATCTTCAAAAAAGTCTTTCACATCAAGTGGCGTTTTAAAATGAAAACTAAAAGAGCTCCGAGACATTAATTTCAATAATTTGCTGCTGTTCCAGATAATACTGGCGAGTTTGTTTTTAACAGGTTCAGGGTAAAGGTCGGTTAAGTAATGGAGCTTTTTAAAAGAAGCGCCATAGTGAGCAATTGATTGAATCAGCTGTTTTAATAAATTTTTATCAAAATAATTAATTAAACCTTCACTAATTACAACAAGTGGGCGGTGAGGGTCAAACACTTCAAATGCTTGTACGAAAGCTTCTGTAAATAAATCAACCGATAAAATTTCAGGCGCATTTTTTTCAATTTGTTGTAATGCATTTTGTTTGGTTTGTGCCATATCAGGTAAATCAAGCTCCCGATAGGTAATCGAAGGATAATGCTGTCTAAACCACCAGCCACGTGGAGACAACCCACATGCTATTTCTAGGACTTGTAAATCAGGATTTTCTTGAATGAGTTGTTCTAAGTGATGGTCAAGCATGGTGTGGCGCTGTTTGAGCGTAGTGCGCATACTACCGCCCACATATTTCTCTGCCCATGATTCTATCGGGTGAACCAAATATGCCAGTGATTTGCCTTTAGTTGTAGCAAGTGCTTCATGAGAAATCCCCATTTGATACCAGATATAGCCTGTATAGTGGGCTGTAAAAGAGATGTGGCGGTGTTTTGAAAGTTGTTGTGTCATTCGTCCTGAGCTCGATTTATTGTTTTTCTGTGATCTTCATTGCCTAAGCGCTATAAGATCTTGAATTGAAATTACGACATTTAAGTTGATTAATACATCACGGCGGAGTTTTGCTATTTTAAATGTTTCATATCGGGATTAACCTTCGGTTCGACCTACTTTTGTTTTGGCAAAAGTAGGCAAAACCATTGTCATCTGCAAAACCTGTTAGATGTATCCATCTGTCTTATATATTGCAAATACAATACTTATTAAGAACTACGCAGGTTGCAGATGACCCTTCTACGTATTCATAATTTAGATCGAATTTTTAAACTCTTCAATGGCTGTTTTGACAGCTTGCCAGTGTTCGCCAAGCGATAAGGTTTCACCAATCTGAATTTGTGGAATTTGCCCACGCATGCGTTCAAGGCGCTCTTGATTTGGTAGTTCTAAGTTCGCAATACCTTCAAGTGCTGTACACGCTGCACTTCGGTCATTACATACCAGTCCCATATCACAACCTGCCGTTAGAGCAGCCTGAATACGAGCATCAGCACCACCAGCCACACAAGCAGCCTGCATGCTTAGGTCATCAGAAAAAAGTACACCATCAAATTTCAAACGGTTGCGTAGAACTTCTTGAATCCAGAACGGTGAAAAACCTGCTGGATTTGGGTCGATCTGATCATAAATCACATGTGCTGGCATGAGTGCATCAAGCTCAGGCATAAGCTTAATGAAGCTTTGCATGTCATGGTTATAAATTTCGTCATAGCTACGGCTATCAATAGCAGCTGCAACATGAGAGTCTGCTTTGACCGAACCGTGGCCTGGGAAGTGTTTACCAGTATTTGCCATTCCGGCTTTTTTCATACCTCGCATAAATGCGCCAGCAAGCGGTGCGATATCTTCAATATTTTTAGAGAAGCCACGGTCACCAATGACATCACTAATTGCATTAAGATCTAAAACTGGTGCAAAACTAAAATCGATACCAACTGCAAGAACTTCGGTTGCCATTAACCAGCCACACTGTTCAGCCAGTTCAAGAGCCTTTTGTGGTTGAGTGATATAGAGTTCGCCGAAGCGGCCCATCGCTGGTAATAGCGTAAAGCCAGATTTTAAACGTTGAACTCGACCACCTTCCTGATCGACAGCAATCAAAATATCTGGGCGAACTTGGCGCATATGGTCGGTTAAAGCACGAACTTGTTGTGGTGATTCAATATTTCGTGCAAATAAAATCATGCCACCGACTTGCGGAGCTTGTAATAGTTCAATATCTTCTTTAGTAAGTTCTGTGCCGGCAATGTCCAGCATCAACGCGCCAATCATATTGGTTCCATTTGAATTTTGATTGAAAAACAATAAGCGAATTTTGCAATGATTTGCTACATTTTGTCAGTACAGAATATGATAAAACTACACGGTATAAACAATTTAGTTGGTTAAGATGTTGAATCTGCTTAGTTCATATCGAAAACAGAGCGTGTAAGATACGAACACCCAAGGAAGTATTAAGAATTTATGAAACTTCAAACTATAGCTTGTGCAGTAGCAATCGCGACTGGCGGTTTATTCTTCTCTCATACGATGAATGAAGCAAGAGCAGCAACCAATACTGCCGCTGTTTCTCAATCGATCCAGCCAACGCAAGAGCAGGCCTTGGTGACTCGTCAACTGGCAACTTTAGTTGATCGCCAACATTATTTAAATATGCGTCTGGATGCGAATACATCTAACCGTATTCTCGATATGTATTTAGACAGTCTTGATCCAGACCACTCATTATTTTTAGACGCTGAAGTTCAAAATTATAAAAAGCTCTATGGTTCAAATTTTGGTGCTTCATTAAAAGCGGGGAATTTAACAGGTCCATTTGCAATTCATCAACAATATCGTGAACGCTTAAAACAATTTTACGAATTTATGTTGGCTGAGTTAAAACAACCACAGAATTTAAAACAGCCAAATAGTTATATTGAAGTAGATCGCGAAAAAGCACCGTATTTTAAAACAACAGCTGAGCAACAAAATCACTGGCGTAAAATGCTGGTTTCACAGTTAATTAACTTAACCATTAGCCGTGAAGAAGAGCAGGCAAAACAAAAGGCGCTTAAAGAAAACCCGTCACTTGCTGATGGTCAAGACTTAAAGGGTCCAGAAGATTTAACGCCAGCTCAGACTTTGACTAAGCGTTATACGCGTCAGCTTGAAAGAATTAGTCGTGTAAAAAGCGATGATGTCTTAGATAAGACATTAAATGCAATGTTAGCGACCTATGACCCACACAGTAACTATTATCCGCCAATTGATGCGATCGAACTAAATCGCCAAACAACCTTGCAACTTGAAGGTATTGGGGTATCGATTCGTCCAGAGCGTGGCAATGAAGATTACACTAAGATTGAAACCATTGTAGAAGGTGGTCCTGCAAGTAAGTCTGGCCAAGTGAAATCGGGAGATCGAATCGTTGGAGTCGCTCAAGAGGGCGGGAAAATGATTGATGTGGTTGGTTGGTCGAGTTCAGAAATTGTTGGGCTTATTCGTGGTAAACGTGGCACAAAAGTAACACTTAAGCTTCTTGGAGCTGGTGCGTCAATGAGTCAGGCACGTAATGTGACTTTAGTGCGTGATGTCATTCAAGAAGAAGATGCGGGTGTTCGATCACGTACAGTTGAAGTTAACCGTGATGGTAAAAAGCATCTGTTAGGCGTGATTGAAATTCCATCGTTCTATTTTGACTATCGTTCACGCCGTGCAGGTCAACAATACCGTTCAGTTTCCGAAGATACTGCAAATGCTTTTGAAGCATTAAAAGCGAAGAAAGTTGAAGGTATCATTATTGACTTGCGTAATGACCCAGGTGGTTCATTAGAAGAAGTTGCACGTATGCTTGGGCAAGTGATTAAGTCAGGCCCAGTGGTACAAATTCGTGATGGCAATGGCAATGTAAGTGTATTTGAAGACAATGATGGTGGTCAGCAAATCTATACAGGTCCACTCGCCGTATTGGTGAACTTGGCATCAGCATCTGCAAGTGAGATTTACTCTGCTGCAATTCAAGACTATGAGCGTGGCATTATTATTGGTAGTACAACCACAGGTAAGGGTACAGCTCAGGTTCAACTTGATACTTTGGCATACGGACAAGCGACCTTAACTCAGCGTAAATTCTACCGTGTTACAGGTGGAAGTACACAAAACAAAGGTGTAGTACCAGACATTAAACTCGTTGATATCTACAACGAAGAGTTTGGTGAACGTAAGTCAAAGAATGCATTGAAGTGGGATACCATTCCGACTGCGCCATTTAAACGAGAAGGTTCTGTTCAACCGTATGTTGCGAAGTTATCTCAGTCTTCGGAGCAACGCGTTGCTGTCGATCCTCAGTTTAAATACTTAAATAAGCGTACAGCAATTGCTAAGGTGACAAGTGACCAGAAACAGGTTGTGCTTGATATTGATAAGCGTCGTGCTGAGCTTCTTAGTTTAGAAAAGCAAACTTTAGATGCTGAAAATGAACGCCGTGCAGCAACGGGTCAAAAACCTTTTGCAAACTGGGAAAGCTATCAGGCTTCGTTAGATGCTCTAGCTGAATCTCGTGCAAAAATGAAAGCTAATCAGCGTCCTGCATTGCCAGAAGAAGAAACGTTCGTGACTGAAGCGGCAAATGTATTGATGGATTATGCAAAACTACAGAACCGTTAAGTTTTCTTGAGTGTTTATGAAAAAGCACGCTGCTCTCAGCGTGCTTTTTTAATTTTTTATGTCAGTAAACTGTCATGCATTTATCATCAAAGTGTCAAGAAAGCTGCTTAATCTTTAAGCATGAAAATAAATACATTGATGGATGGCGCTATGCACGGCTCATTCGCGACAGCACTATTAAAACAACAGCAACTCCCTGAAAGCTTCCAATTCCATTTTAAACAAAAACAGCAATTGTCTAATATTCAGGAATTGCACCAACTACACGAGTTGGTTCGCCCGCGCTTAAAAATTGCTATTGTCACAGAGACATGGCCACCAGAGATTAACGGTGTGGCACTCTCGTTATTGCAGTTATGTCAAGGTCTTCAGAGACAAGGACATAAAATTCTACTTGTTCGACCAGAACAAAAAGCAAAATGCTATGACTTTTTACCAGAGCAAGAGTGTTTGGTGATGTCACAGGCTATACCAAAATATCCGACTTTACAGTTTGGTTGGCCTCAATATTTAAAAGTTTCAAAAGCTTTTGAAAAATTTATGCCAGATGTGGTGCACATTGTGACTGAAGGGCCATTAGGCTTGACCGCGATGCAGGCAGCAAAAGCAAAAGCGATTCCGGTTTCTAGTGGTTTTCACTCACCATTTCAAGATTTTAGCCGATTTTTTGATTTGGCTTTTTTAGTTAAGCCAATTCAAAAATACCTTTGCTGGTTTCACAACAATACTCAAGTGACTTGTGTGCCAAGCAAGGATACACAAGAAGCTTTACGTGGTTTTGGTATTACCTGCCCACTGATTGTGGTTGGACGGGGGGTGGATACGACTCGTTTTTCACCAAAACATCGTTCTGAAAGTCTACGCCAGCAATGGGGTGTCGATTCAGATACACGTGTCATGCTCTATGTAGGACGTTTATCGCCGGAAAAAGAAGTACAACTCATTGTTGAAAGCTATGCGGCCATGCAAAACATACAACAGCACAAGACGAAATTGGTTGTGGTGGGAGATGGTCCAGATCTTGCTCGATTAAAAGCATTACCTGAAGCGAAGGGTGTTATCTTTACCGGAAGTCTGAGAGGGCAAGATTTAGCAGTCACTTATGCGAGTGCAGATGTGTTCATTTTTGCGAGCCAAGTTGAAACGTTTGGTAACGTAGTTTTAGAAGCAATGGCGAGTGGTTTGCCTGTTATCGCGTATGATTATGCATGTGCACATCAATATTTAATCCATGGCGTGAGTGGTTGGTTAAGCCCACTTGGAAAAAAAAGCCATTTTATACAGCAAATTTATCAACTTCCTTCAGTACAACAACTTAGAGAAATGGGCATACAAGCCTGTCATAAAGTACAGCAAAGCGGTTGGCAACTGCCGGTACAGCAATTAGAACAGGCATTTTATCAGGTGGTGAAAGAATCCTCGATGGACTTCACCTAAGTATCCTAAAATAGGAGAATGACCATGAAATTCAAGAATGCAAAAATAAAAATACTGGATCTCGATTTAAGAGGCTGTTTATATTTAAATAACTTCTCTCATTCACAGCGTGTGGCGTTATTCTTCAAAATTATTAGCCGCGCTGGGGATGGACCATTTTGGTACCTCATGCTGGCGATTGTATGGGGAATGCATGGCATTACCTACAGCCTACAAATTATCTATTTATTACTAGGTGGCTCAATCGGCACAGCAATTTATAAATTTTTAAAACATAAAACGACACGGCCTCGTCCTTATCAAGTACACCAAGTGATTATACTTGGCGAAAGACCCCTTGATCATTTCAGCTTTCCATCTGGTCATACACTTCATGCCGTGATGGTGACGATTGTATTGGGTTATATCCAGCCAGTGTTGCTCGCAGCCATGTTGCCTTTCATGGTGCTTGTTGCCCTGTCTCGTATGGTTCTTGGGCTGCACTATCCGAGTGATGTGATTGTAGGCGCATTAATTGGAGCAGCCGTGGCAAGTCTGATTATTTTTATGGCTCCATTATTGAGCATTGCTTTATAAACGACCGCAATTTTTATTTACTTAAACTATCGATTAGGTTTGTGGATTTGCTAAAGTACATAGTTCGTGATTTAGCAGATTAAACAGATAGGAGCCGCTATGGGCTTGCGTTGGACAGATACCCTTGATATTGCCATTGAATTGTCAGAAGCACATCCAGAAGTTGATCCGCAATGGATACGTTTTACAGATTTACACGCTTGGGTATGCGCTTTACCCGACTTCAGTGATGATCCAAATAAATCGACTGAAGGCTTGTTAGAAGGCATTCAGATGGCCTGGATAGACGAAGTTCGCTAAAAACATTAGAAAAAATCGCAACTTTTACACATTCAAAGCTGATTATTGCCTATGACATCGGTATAATGCGGCAAATTTTTTAAAGTTTAAATCTTAAAATAAAGGAGCCACTCATGGCAATTGAACGTACTTTGTCTATCGTAAAACCAGATGCTGTGTCTAAAAACCACATCGGTGAAATTTTTGCTCGTTTCGAAAAAGCGGGTTTAAAAATTGTTGCGACTAAAATGAAACACCTTTCTCAAGCTGATGCTGAAGGTTTCTATGCAGAGCACAAAGAACGTGGTTTCTTTGGTGACCTAGTTGCATTCATGACTTCTGGTCCAGTTGTTGTATCTGTTCTTGAAGGTGAAAACGCAGTTCTTGCTCACCGTGAAATTTTAGGTGCTACAAACCCTAAAGAAGCAGCTCCTGGTACTATCCGTGCTGATTTCGCTGTAAGCATCGACGAAAATGCTGCTCACGGTTCTGACTCAGTTGCTTCTGCAGAGCGTGAAATTGCTTACTTCTTTGCTGACAACGAGATCTGCCCACGCACTCGTTAATCGAAAGCATTCAAACCAGATAAGTGGTATACTACTTATCTGGTTTTTTTATTCTCTCAAAAGAATATTGTTTGATTATTGAACAATATCTTCTGTTTTTTGACATGGTTTAGGTAAATACACATGAGTTCTGCAGTGGTCGTTTCATCTGAAAATCTTGATGGACAGCAGCAATCTTCGTCCACGCCGGTAATCTCTGCTGCCGAAAATAAAGTGAATTTACTCGGCATGTCTCGTACTGAGTTAGAAAAATTCTTTGAAAATATTGGTGAGAAAAAGTTTCGTGCCGGACAGGTCATGAAATGGATACATCAATACTTTGTTACTGATTTTGCTGAAATGACCAATATTTCAGGCAAATTGCGTGCAAAGCTTGAACAGATTTGTGAGGTTAAAGCCCCTGAAGTGGTTCACCGTCATTATTCAAAAGATGGCACACGTAAATGGGTGTTCCGCGTAGGTGAAGGTGCTGGCTCTTTAGTTGAAACTGTATTAATTCCTGCCGAAGATAAAACAGGATTACGTAAAACACTTTGTATTTCCTCTCAAGTGGGCTGTGCATTGGACTGCTCGTTTTGTTCAACAGGTAAGCAAGGTTTCCAACGTGATTTAACGCCAGATGAAATTATTGGGCAACTCTGGATGGCAAACTATTCTTATATGGAAGAAGTGCCTATTGCTGAGCGCGAGCGTTCAGTAACGAATGTTGTGATGATGGGTATGGGTGAGCCCTTGCTCAACTATGATGCCGTATTAAGTTCAATGCAGATTATGCTTGATGATTTTGCTTATGGCATGTCAAAACGTCGCGTGACTTTATCAACATCAGGTGTTGTACCAAAAATTGACCAACTTGCAAAAGACATTGATGTTGCTTTAGCAATTTCATTACATGCACCAAACGATGAATTACGTAATGAACTTGTGCCTATTAATAAAAAATATCCATTGGCTCAGTTGATTGCAGCATGTCAGCGTTATATTGCCAAAGATGGTAATGAAAGTACGCGTAAACATGTGACCATTGAATATGTCATGTTAGAAGGCGTTAACGATCAGCCTGAACATGCACAGCAGTTACTTAAATTGCTTAAAAACTTGCCAAGTAAAATTAACTTGATCCCGTTTAACCCGTTCCCGCACGCGCCATATGGCCGCTCAAGTCGAAATCGTATTATCTCGTTCCAAAAAACTTTGTCTGATGCTGGATTTGTGTGTACGATTCGTCAAACACGTGGTGATGATATTGATGCTGCATGTGGACAGTTAGTGGGTCAAGTCGCTGATAGAACTCGCCGTGCTGAACAGTGGCAGAAAAAAGTCACACAGCGTCAAGAGATTTTACGTACACAAGGATAAAGTTGAGGGCAGACTTTGAGTACTCCGAAGTTAAAGATCATGTTATGTATGGGGGTTGCTGTTGCATTTCTGGCAAGTGGTTGTCAGACCTCGCCAGCGCTAAAAAAAGACCCAGAGAAGGCAGTAAAGGTGCGTACACAACTTGCTGCCGAATACATTCGTTCAGGTGATCTGGATTCTGCAAAGCGTGCCCTTGACCAAGCTTTAAGTGTAGATAGTCGTGATGCAACGGCAAATATGATGATGGGTATTTTATTGCAACAAGAGGGCAGTAAACCCAATTTAGAAAAAGCAGAACATTATTTTAAACGTGCAATTTCTTCTGAGCCGAATAATGCTCAGGCACGTAATAATTATGGTACGTATTTGTACCAAATGGAGCGTTATAATGATGCTATTGAGCAATTCCGTATTGCTGGTGCAACATTAGGCTATGACCAACGCTATCAGGCTTTAGAAAATCTAGGACGGATTTATTTAAAGTTAGGCGATATTGCGAGTGCTGAAAAAACATTCAAACAGGCGCTCCTTGCTAACCGCGATTCCTACATTTCAATGTTAGAGTTAGCAGAAATTTTTTATTTGCAGCAGCAGATTCCGGCTGCTACACAAATGTATGAACAATATGTTCATACAGTGGGGCAGAAAAATCAGGGTGCACGCGCACTTTGGATTGGTTTAAGAGTGGCTCGAGCCAATGCGGATAAAATGGGAATGCAAGTTTTAGTAAACCAGTTACGTGCTTTATTCCCAGAAAGTCCTGAATATCAACGTTATTTGCAATTACAGTATAGTACTGAGGCCGTATGGAAATAAATCCTAATTCACAGCAGCCAACTGGCTCAAGCTTACCGACTTCTGCTTTAGGAAATATTCAACGTCCTGGTGAGTATTTACGTCAAATTCGTGTTTCTCAGAAAAAAGAATTAGAGCAAGTATCTTCTGATTTAAATATGCCACTTAAAACACTAAGTGCGTTAGAGCAAGACGATTATAAATCTTTGCCAGAAGCAACTTTCATCAAAGGTTATTATCGTTCTTATGCAAAATATTTAAATGCTGATGCAACTGCAATTATCCAGCGTTTTGATGAGATTTATGCAAACGATACAGGACTTTTGCCAAATCATGCTTTAAACAATTCACCAATTAAAATCATGGGCAAATTACCGGGTTCTAATAGTGATCGTAACAAAAAATGGTTAAAACGCGCGTTACTTGCGATTTTGATTGTTGCTGTAGTGTCATTGATTGTAATGGGCGTCCAAAAATGGACTTCAAACAAAGAAGAAGCTGAGGTGCCAAAGGCAAACCAGTCTAATGTTGAAGTTTTACCTATGAAAGGAAATGGCTCTGCAACAGCGGGCGATCAATTGGTGTTAAACTTTAACCGCCCAACTTCTGTTCATATTGTAGATGCAACAGGGAAGGTTTTAGCAACGGGTCGTCAGGCATCCACTTTAACCTTAAATGGTGAGTCTCCATTTCAGATTCGTCTTGATGATGCAACAGCTGTTTCATTAAGTCTAAACCAAGAACAGATTTCATTGTCTCCATATACGGTAAACGGTAAAGCTGAATTCCGTTTATCCCGCTAATACCATGAGTTGAGCGATACAATGATAGAGAACCCAATTAAACGTCGACCAACACGTAAAATTCGTGTTGGTTCGGTCTATGTCGGTGGCGATGCACCTATTAGTGTGCAAAGTATGACAAATACCGAAACTTGCGATGTCGATGCAACTGTGGCTCAGATTGAGCGTTGTGTTGACGCAGGTGCTGATATTATGCGTGTTTCAGTTCCTTCTATGGAAGCTGCTGAAGCCTTTGGTGCGATCCGTAAACGTGTTTCAGTTCCATTAGTTGCTGATATCCATTTTGATCATAGAATTGCCTTGGCAGTTGCAGATTATGGTGCAGACTGTTTGCGTATTAACCCAGGTAATATCGGTTCAGACCAGAAAGTTCGTGAAGTTGTTGCAGCAGCACGTCATCACGGTATTTCTATGCGTATTGGTGTGAATGCGGGTTCTCTAGAAAAGGATTTACAAAAAAAATATGGCGAACCTACTGGGCAGGCACTGCTTGAGTCGGCTTTACGTCATATCGATATTTTAGACCGTCTAGATTTCCATGAGTTTAAGGTTAGTGTCAAAGCATCAAATGTATTTTTAACCATGGATGCTTATCGCTTACTCTCTCAGCAAATTGATAATCCATTACATTTAGGCGTAACCGAAGCTGGTATTTATCGGACAGGTACTGTGAAATCAGCGATTGCCCTTGGTGGGTTATTGATGGAAGGTATTGGCGATACCATGCGTATTTCGCTTGCTGCTGAACCTGAAGACGAAATTAAGATTGGTTTTGATATCTTAAAATCGCTTGGTCTACGCTCTAACGGCATTAACTTTATTGCTTGCCCAAGTTGCTCTCGCCAAGAGTTTAACGTAATTCAGGTGATGCAAGCCTTAGAAGAACGTTTAGAAGATATACGTACACCAATGGACGTTTCGGTGATTGGTTGTAAGGTAAATGGCCCAGGTGAAGCAAAAGAAGCAGATATCGGGGTTGTTGGGGCTGCGCCTCGCTCATTGGTTTATCGTAATGGTGAGAAAAGCCATTTAATCGATACCGATCAATTGGTTGATGAAATCGAAACAATGGTTCGTCAACGTGTTCAAGAGCTTGAAGAAGCTAAATCTAAAGAAATTATTCGTAGTTCATCATGAGTTCAATAGTCGCAATCAAAGGTTTTAATGACGTCTTACCAACGCAAACATCAGCGTGGAGACGTCTCGAGCAGCATTTAGCATCATTAATGGATGCTTATGGTTACCAACAAATTCGTTTGCCGATCGTTGAACAAACGGGACTGTTTAAACGTGCTATTGGTGATGCAACCGATATCGTTGAAAAAGAAATGTACACCTTCTTCGATAAAGGAAACCCACCTGAGTCACTAACTTTACGTCCAGAAGGGACAGCGGGTTGTGTGCGCGCGTTGGTTGAACATAACTTATTACGTGGTGCTACGCCACGTGTATGGTATATGGGACCTATGTTCCGTTATGAAAAACCACAAAAAGGACGTTACCGTCAGTTCCACCAGTTCGGTGTGGAAACTTTTGGTGTGGCAACTCCTGATATCGATGCTGAATTGATTCTTTTGACAGCTCGTTTGTGGAAACGTATGGGCGTTGATCACATGGTTCAGCTCGAGCTGAATACTTTGGGTGAAACAGATGAGCGCACAGAATACCGTAATGCTCTGGTTATGTTCTTAAATGAACATAAAGATGCTTTGGATGAAGATTCACAGCGTCGTTTAACGACAAATCCATTACGTATTTTAGATTCTAAAATTGAATCGACCCAGAGAATTCTGGAAAACGCACCGAAATTACATGACTTCCTAAAAGAAGATAGTTTAAGCCACTTCCAACAATTGCAAGATTATTTGACTGCTGCTGGCGTTAAATTTGTAATTAACCAAAAATTGGTGCGTGGTCTAGATTACTACAATAAAACTGTTTTTGAGTGGACAACGACAGCTTTAGGTTCACAAGGCACAGTATGTGCAGGTGGTCGCTATGATGGTTTGGTTGGCCAATTAAAAGGTAAAGCTGATCAGTCAGTTCCGGCAGTTGGTTTTGCAATGGGGATGGAGCGTTTATTACTTCTACTTGAGCAAGTTGAACAAGCTGAAACTGTGCGTGATTGTGAAGTTTTCTTAGTGGCAGAACCTGCTTATCAATCGAAAGCTTTGGTTTTGGCCGAACAATTACGTGATCAGTTAGAAGCTGCCAATAGTAATATCCGTATTAAAACTGGTTCACAAGGCAGCATGAAGAGTCAGATGAAAAAAGCTGATCAGGCTGGGGCAGTTTACGCCATGATTTTTGGTGAGCGTGAATGGGAAGCACAGCAGCTTGCTATCAAAGAGTTAGCTACAGCTGAGCAAACACAAGTTGCCTTAGCTGAACTCGTACCCTTCTTAATTGAAAAATTTACAAAATAAACTGAAACATCTGGAAAAGGACAATCACATGAGCTTAAGTGATGAAGAACAATTCGACAGCTTAAAGTCGTTCGCCAAAAAATATGGTTCTGCCATGATTAGCGGGATTCTCATTGCATTGATTGCCTTTTTTGGGTGGACATATTGGCAAAAAAGAAATCTTGCAACAAGCCAGACACAAACTGCAAAAGTACAGCAGTTAATGGATGAGGCGAATGCAACAGCTGATAATCCAAATGCTTTAGCTTCAGTAACAGCTTCGGCAGATAAAGTTGTAAAAGACGATATTGATTCAGTTCAGGCGATACAAACTCAATTCGTGCTAGCGAAGCTTGCTTATGAAAAGCAAGATTATGCTGCTGCTGAAAAAGCACTGAAGAGAGTTGAAAATGCGAAAGTAAAAGATGACGGATTGATTCAAGTTGTAAAATTGCGTTTGGCAGATGCACAATTAGCGCAAAACAAATATGATGAAGCTCTAAAAACATTGTCTGGTAATGTCGATCCGGCATTCAAAGCAACAGTAGAAGAGTTACGTGGTGATATCTTTGTTGCTAAGAAAGATATTGATTCTGCTAAAAAAGCGTATCAAGCTGCATGGGATTCGTTACTGGAACGTAAACAAGAGCGACAAATTTTACAAATTAAACTCGAAAGTGTTGGCGTTTTAGTTGAAGATCCACAGATTGAGCGCCCAATTTTGGAAACACAGGTGGAAGAGTCTTAATGAATCAGAAATTCAAACTGCCTTTGGCAATTGCAATCGCATCAGCTGTACTGGTGGGATGTTCTAGCAACAAAGTAAAAGAAGCAAAACCAAATCCACTACCGAAATTGACTGAGTCGAAAAAGGCTCTAGTACCCGTGTTTTCGCGCAGTGTTTCTTCTACAAATAAGGCAGATCCATTACGTTTGCAGCTTGATGCTAGTGATGGTGTTGTTTTTACGCTTGACCCTAAAGGCGAAGTTGCTGCATATCGTGGTAAACAACGTATTTGGGAGAAAAAAGTTAGTAAGTTGGGCTTGAGTTCTGGTGTTGAAGCCGCTGAAGGTATAGTGGTTGTTGGTAACAGTAAAGGTCAGTTATTTGCTTTAGATCAAGCGACAGGCGAGCAAAAATGGACAGCACAATTGTCTGGTGCATTATTAAGTCCATCTTTAGTTCAGTCTGGACGTGTGATTACAATTGCCAATGACGGTACTGTATTTGCACATGATGCTGCATCAGGACAACAAGTTTGGGCATATAAATTACCCAATGTTCAGTTCAGTTTACGCGGTCAACCATCGCCAGTGAGTCTTGATTCACGTACTGTGTTAATTGCTTCAGCAAATGCATATGTTTATGCGATTGATATCATTAGCGGTATTCCCCGTTTTCAACGTCGCGTTGCTGTAAGTGATGGCCGCTCTGATATTCAACGTCTGATTGATATTGATGGCGATCCGGTTGTTGCAGGTCAGCTTATGGTTACAACGAGTTTCCAAGGGCAAGTAACCGTCACTGATCTTGCTTCTCAGCGTGTGGTTTGGAGTGAAGACTCAAGCAGCACTAAGCGTCCAGAAGTTTATGACAATAAAGTATTTGTCTCATCAACTGATGGCAAATTGACTGCTTATGATTTATCTACAGGCGAAAAGCTTTGGGAAAATGAAAGTTTGTTACACCGTCATTTAAGTAACCCTGTTGTATTAGGTCAAGATTTAATTGTGGGTGATTTAGATGGTGTTTTACATCTTATTGACCCGGCAACTGGTAAGCTAATAGGTCGTTCTAAAACAAGTGGTGAGGTCAATACATTACGTGTTATTGAGAACCAACTTTACGTTTCGACCCAAAAAGGCGATTTAAGTATTTGGCAGAATCGTTAATTTCGTTCGCTTGTGCTAAAATAGCCGCTTAACAAATTACGCTGTTAAAAAAATATCGGGGTGTTTGAATTAAATCAGTTCAAAGCCCCGTCTTTTATTATGGTCATATCTGACCTTAAAATATATCTCCTGTATTGTTTCTAATGCTCATGCCATGAGATATGGCTGGTCTTGATTAAGGTTATTGTATGAAACCCGTTATTGCGCTCATTGGTCGTCCGAATGTCGGAAAATCAACGTTATTTAACCAGATTACCAAGAGTCGTGATGCACTTGTAGCCGACTTCGCGGGTCTGACTCGTGACCGTAAATATGGTGATGCGACTTATCAAAATAAGTCTTTCATTGTTGTTGATACTGGCGGTATCGGTGAAAGTGAAGGCGGTATCGATAACTACATGGCCGA
>JAITLL010000069.1 GCA_031277915.1 Acinetobacter sp. | reverse complement strand
TGGAAAAAAGTACCGCTTTTATTGGTGATTTGCTTAGCGGCGGCTGGCACGGCCCTAATACGTTTGCTTGGAATTGAGTAATAAAAAAGGCGAGATAAACTCGCCTTTTTTGCAACTTTTGCTTAGAACGGTAAATCATCGTCTAAATCTGCTGGAGCAGACGCAGGCTGTTGTGGTGCTTTAGGAGCAAAGCCACCACCTTGCGGACTGTTGCCACCATTACCAAAGCCAGCTGGGTTGCTGCCATAGCCGCCGCCACTATTTTGGTTATAACCACCGCCTTGGTTATTATTATTTTGATAACCATTACCACCTTGTTGAGGTGCGTTAAAACGTGGTTGATTAAAATCATTACCGCCAGCGAAACCTTGTTCACCTTGTTGACGACCATCTAACATTTGCATCTGTTCGCCACGAATTTCTGTTGTATAGCGCTCTTGGCCATTTTGATCAGTCCACTGACGCGTGCGTAATGAACCTTCAATATAAACCTTAGAACCTTTACGTAGGAACTGCTGAGCAATTTCCCCTAAACGGTTATGCAAAACAATACGGTGCCATTCAGTTTGTTCTTTACGCTCACCTGAAGTTTTATCGGTCCAAGCTTCACTTGTCGCGATTGAAAATTGAGTCAGCGAGCCCCCATTTGGAAAAGTTTTTGTTTCAGGATCACGACCCAAAGTACCAACCAAAATAACCTTATTTACACCACGCATTAGCTGTCTTCATCCTATTCATTTCTATGTTTTACTTTATAAGAGTTATGCTTAAATGGCTACCTCTTTACCGAACAACTGCGTTAAATCACGTCGCGCAGCCTCATCAAGAGTCTGTTTATCGACTTTAATATAAGCAACTTGCTGGTCAGGCATCACCACAACTTCTTCTATACCACGAATTGCCAATAGCTGTGTGGTCCACTCATTCACCTGTTGCACTTGCGGTAATGGCAACACAATCGATGACAAATACCGCGGCTGAGCTAAACCAAAACTAATTAGCAACCATATTATAGCAATCCCTGTTAAGACACTCCATCCAATCGCAGTATTATGTAACATCAATAATTGACCACCTAGTGTGCCACCGAAAAAAGCACCTAAAAACTGACTACTGGCATTTACACCCATAGCAGTTGCTTTTGATTGAATTGGCGCACATTTTGATAACCAAGATGGCAATAAAGCTTCCATCACATTAAATGCAATAAAGAAAATACCTAGGCCTGCGAGTAATACATATTTTGATTGATAACCAAATATGAGGAGCAGCAAACCTGCAATAATGCCTGTAATTGCAGTTAAGAAAATGCCTCGCATTTTGCGATATTTTTCAGCCACGATAATGCTTGGAAATGCAAAAAACAGACTAATAACTAATAATGGTAAATACACCAAACCATGACTAGCTAAAGGAATATGCGCAAACTCGATAAGCTGTGAAGGCACATAAATAAACATGGCTGTAAGCAATAAATGCAATGCAAAAACCGAAACGTGTAAACGGTTTAAATCACCCATTTGAATGACTTGCTTAAGCTGCGCTATGTAGCCTTGCTGATAATTACGATGATGACGAGTTACTTTAGGTACCAGTAATAACATCAAAATCGCGATTAAACCCATAATGGTCGTGACAAAGAACAAACCAGAAATGCCGACAAGACTTGTGAGCCAAGGTCCAAGGCTAAACGCCACCACAAAAGATAAACCAATACTCATGCCCATGGCAGCCATGGCTTTAGTACGTTGTTCTTCGCGCGTCACATCGGCTAAAAGCGCCATCACGACTGCTGAAACTGCACCCGCACCTGCTATGGCACGGCCAATAATCACGCCATAAATCGTGTCAGATAAACCCGCAATTGCACCGCCAATTGCAAACAGCAATAAGCCAAGTACCACGAGAGGTTTACGACTAAAACGGTCAGCCAGTAAGCTAAAAGGAATTTGCAAAATAGCCTGACTTAAACCATAAACCCCCACAGCCAAACCAATGAGTGCTGGAGTTGCATATTGATATGACTGCCCGACTACAGAAAAGACCGGAATAATCATGAACAAACCCAACATGCGTAGTGCAAAAATACTACTTAAAGCAAAAGTTGAGCGGCGTTCCAAAGCATTCATCATATCAATACACGTTATCAAACTAGGCAAATTATAAGCCGATTCGTTTCTAAAAATACGGGAGAGATGATTTAAAATAACGATTTCGGCTTAAAAAATAAAGAGGCATTTAGCCTCTTTATTCTATCGAACTTTACTGAAAATTAGCTTAAGACGACTCTTGTTCACGTTTCGCATATTGGATAGATGCTATCACTGCCCATGCAATAAATGCGACACCAATGAGGCCTGTCACGACTTCCGGTATATGTAAACCTGTACCACTTGCAATCATAATGAAAGCCAAAGCACCAATCGCATAATGGGCACCATGTTCTAAGAACACATAAGCGTCTAATGTGCCTTTTTCAACAAGATAAACGGTCATTGAACGCACAAACATTGCGCCAATTGCAAGACCCAGCATAATCACAACAACGTCACTGGTAATTGCAAATGCACCAATTACTCCATCAAAACTAAATGATGCATCTAATACTTCTAAATATAAGAAGCCGCCCAAACCTGCTTTAACCACACCAGAAGCAGCGCCTGAACCATCTTGTATAATTGCATTGCCATTTTCATCAATTTCAGGTTCACCGCCTAACAAATGACTTAATACTTCAACGCCAATATAAACCACAATGCCCCAAATACCGGCCATAGTTACTGCTAAACGTTGGTGGTCATCTACATAACCCGCCATCACAATTAAAGCAATCAAAGCAAGAAATACAGACATTGCCGGCACACTAGCTAAACTTGAAAGTTTAGATTCAAGCCATCTAAACCAATGCGTTTCTTTTTCTTCATCAAAGAAGAAATTTAAGAAAACCAATAATAAGAATGTTCCACCAAATGCCGAGATTTCAGCATGATGAGCCATTAAACGCTCAGAATAAGTTTTCGGATCATTAAGTGCCATTTGAGCAACTTCAATAAATCCCATATCCGCAGTCATAGCAACAATTAGAACTGGGAAAATTAAACGCATACCAAAAACGGCGATTAAAATACCTACCGTTAAAAAGATCATTTTCCAGAACGGATCCCAGTTACGTAGAACCGATGCATTTACGACAGCATTGTCAAAAGATAAAGAAACCTCCATTACAGCTAAAATTGCAGTAATGGTTAAAGCTTTAAGCATGGTCGACACGCCTGCTTCAGGTCCATGGGTAAAACCCCAATACGCGGATAGTGCTAAACACACCACCGTAAAAAATATCGAAAATCGGAAATGCTTCATGGATTAGACCTATACCAAGAACTAAATTTAATCTTTCTTTAAAAACGCGGTTATTATATCGATAATTAACCATAAAACGATGTTGTTTTATACCGTTATCAGCTTTACTTTATCTCCATGTTTAATAAAGAAATTTACAATACTTAATTAACTTGTTAATCGTATTAAATATTTTCTTGCGATATATCTATCATTATTATTTTTGTATTTTAAAATTGATTTAAAATCTGGTTCAGCCGATTTATTTTAAATGGAATGATTTTATGCTTTTTTCTCAAGAACTCTGGCAACGCAATTTAAATTTATATCAAAAAATTCTCGACCTTCCTTTTAATCAGGAGCTTGCTAACGGTACTTTAGATAAAGAAGCTTTTTGTCATTATGTGATTCAAGATGCTCAATACTTAGTGGCCTATGGCCGTGTACTTGCTGTTGCGGCAGCGAAGGCATTTGAGGCCGACGATATTATGCAGTTCTCTGATGCCGCAAAAATTGCAATTGTGGTTGAACGCAGTTTGCATGATGATTTCATGAAAAATTTTGGCGTGACCAAAGAAGAATTTCAAAACACGTCATTAACTTTGGCAGGCCATCATTACACTTCATTTTTAACAGCAACGGCTTGGTCAGAGAGCTACCCTGTCGTACTTGCTGCACTTTTACCTTGCTTCTGGATTTATGCTGAAGTCGGTAAAGATATTGTAAATAAATCAATACCAAATAACCCTTACCAAGCATGGGTTGATACCTATGCAGGCGAAGAGTTCCATACAGCTGTTCGCAATGTGATTGCAACCGTAGACAAAGTCGCAGCACGTTGTGATGCTGACACATTAGAAAAAATGCATGCTGCGTACACCATGGGCGCAAAACTTGAATGGTTATTTTGGGATAGCGCCTACCATCAAAGACAATGGTTAGGTTTAGACCATATTTAAAACTTCAAAAGAATCGGTCAGATCATTTAATACGCTGACCGATTTTCAGTAAAATGCGAGACGGATATGTATATCGGCGAATTAGCATCTTTAACGGGAGCCACACCTAAAGCCATTCGGCATTATGAAAAATTGGGCTTGCTACCTGTCGCAAAAAGAAAAGGCAATTATCGTATTTATGAAGCGATTGATGTTCAATCAGTTAAGATGATTCGCCTGGCTCAAGCTGTTGGGTTTAGCCTTTCCGAGCTTTATGATTTGTCTGCTTTAAAATATAAAAATAATCGCTTTCCTGTAGAAATTGCACAGCAACTTATTCAAGAAAAGAATCAACAAATTATTGAGCAAAAAGAAGCATTAAATCGTTTACACGAAGATTTAAAAAAATTGGAAGATGAGATTATTGAAACTTATATTACCAATAAAATTTCTGCCTAAAACAACTTATTAAAATATGGAAATAGCTTTAAAAATGAGTGCTTGACTCTGCCCTTAGGGACAAGGTTTATCGTAAGGGCTTCATGTATTACGGATAAATAAAATGAGTGCTCATCTTTCTACATTTAAAAATTCAACAGCATTAATTACAGGCGCATCTTCAGGAATAGGTAAAGCTTATGCTCAAAAAATTGCATCTTTAGGAATACACCTGATTTTAACGGCACGCTCTGAACAAAAACTAAATGATTTAGCTAATGAACTGAGAAAAAAATATAGCGTAAATGTTGAGGTGATTGTTTTAGATTTAGCTCAATCCAATTCAGCTCAGACCTTATTTAACGAAGTGCAGGCAAGAAAACTATCGGTAGAGATTTTAATTAACAACGCAGGATTTGGAAAATGGACTAAGTTTCTAGATCAATCTGTATCTACCTATCAAGAAATGATCATGCTTAATATCAGCAACGTAACGTCTTTATGTTATTTATTTCTGCCACATATGCTTACGAACAAAAAAGGCATCATGATTAATATTTCATCGACAGGTGCCTTCCAACCCCTCCCTTATATTGCTGTCTATGGGGCAACTAAATCTTATGTTTTGCAGTTTACTGAAGCACTTGCAGGAGAATATGGCTCTTCGGGTGTTAAATTTCTGGCAGTGTGTCCAGGCAATACGGAAACCAATTTTACTCAGGTGGCAAATGCCGATACGAGTGGCATGAAAAGCTCTACCGTAGATGACGTTGTGTCTGTAACAGTTCGAGCATTAGATAAAAATAAAGCAACGGTTATAGTGGGTTGTAGCAACTATTTAACGTCTCAATTGCCACGAATTCTTTCCCGCAAAAAGATGATTAATTTAGTTGAAGGTATGCTCAAAACCCGTGTTATTGAGCATTCATAAAAATGCTTCAATTTAAAAGATTAAGGGATTTCTCTTAATCTTTTTAATGCTGAAACAGTTGCCAGCCGTAAATTAAACCAGCCGCGGCGACCACCCAGCATAAAGTTGCCAAGCCGAGACACGACCACATCGACATACGTGTTGCCAGCATATAAACCGCCACCAAATAAATGGCATAAGGAATAAGTGACCATAGACCAAACAAAGCCGTTTTCTGTAAAGCCTCCGCCCCTTTTTGTTGATAGACAATCACGTGAGCAATCAAAGCGAATGTAGGAAAAAGCGGAACTAAACCCGCAATATAAAATGCCTTACTTTTCGATAAAATCGAAATAATGAGGACAACTCCCGCCCCCAACATACACTTTAAAAATAACGCCCACATGCGTTGATCCTACCTGATCATTTCCATAACAAAACGCTGTATTTTGCGCTTTTTAAAGAAAATTAACAGCGACTAAAGCAATCAATGCTGGAACTGCCTGAATATAAATAATCTTTTTGCTGGCAGTTAGTCCACCATAGATACCTGCAATGAGTACACAGCCTAAAAAGAAGTTGGCAATTGATGTCGCAAACGGTGCATCAGCCAATAAAGACCAAAACAAACCCGCCGCTAAAAAGCCATTATACAGCCCTTGGTTTTGTGCCATAACTTTGGTGAGTTTTGCTTTTTCGGCATTATTTCCAAAGGCTTTCATGCCATAAGGTTTGTCCCACAAAAACATCTCTAACACTAAAATATAGAGATGTAATATCGCGATAAGCGCAATGAATATTTGTCCGATCATACGGTTTTCCTTTTTATTTTAAAGATATGAAAAAAGATCAGTCTCTCGACTGATCTTTTAATATTTTACGGCTTTAACAATACTTTACCTTGACGAGCACCTTGCGTTGCTCTTTGGGCAGCTGTTTTAATCTCATCAAAACTAAATACACCTTCTACAGGTAGGATTAATTTCTTCTGAGTTGCTAACGTTAATAACTCAACAATCAGTTCTTTTTTACGAGCTGCTGGCATTTCTTTGCTAACTACACTCGCCCAGAAACCTTTTACTGTTGCTTGTTTAAAGATTAAATCGCCCGATGAAATTTGCATGGTTTCACCAGTCATACTACCGAACGAAACCAATAAACTATTTTCACTAAGTAGATTCAGCATTTCACCACTTGCGCTGCCACCAATCGAGTCCACACCAGCAATTAAAGGTTGGTCGCCGTGAATCTGTTTAACTTGCTCTTTCCAGTTTGGCTGATCAGTCGCAACAACATGTTGAATGCCTAATGCTTGCATCTCGGCAATTGCGTCAGTACGACGAACTAGATTAATGACTGGTAAGCCACGTGCCTGCGCAATCATTGCAACCGTTTTACCGACTGCACCATTTGCCGTGTTTTGAATGAGCCATTGACCCGGTTGAACATTTACAAAGTCCAATAACATAAGTGCACTAATTGGCATACCAATCAGTTGTGCTGCTGTTTCATCATCAATTTCATTATTAAGTGGAATAAGCCCTTGCGCTGGTGCAATAAAGTATTCAGCCCAACTACCATGAACAGATGCAACTGCAATACGTTGCCCTACCTGTACATGTTCAACACCTTCACCGAGCGCATCTACAACACCGACAGCTTCACTACCACCAATCGCAGGTAAAGTTGGCTTGTAGCCATAGCTTCCACGTACTGTCCATACATCATGATTATGAATTGGAGACATGATGGTTTTAATACGCACTTCGCCTGCTTTAGGTTCTGACGTTGGCATATCCGCCTGCTCTAAAACGTCTACAGGCTCGCCAAAATTACGATGGATAATACTTCGCATGCTTTATTCCTCTATCGGTTTTAAGAGTTGTTGAGTCGTTTCTAAGGCTAGATGTAAATGCGCTTTGTCTTGCGATAATTTTGTGAGTAAAGCGGCACCTAACCATAACTGATACATCACTTGCGCAGTTTTTAAAGGCTCAATATGTTTTGGAATTGATCCTTCTTGTTGCCCGTCTTTGAGAAGCAAAGCCAAACGTTGCGTTAGTTTGTGCACACCTTCATTGAGAATTTGGCGCATGTCTTCCGACAAATCCGAAACCTCTGCCGCCAACTTCACAATCAGGCAATTTTCAGCCCAGCTGCCATTTACCGGATCATCAATCCATGCCTGCCATAACACCATTAAACGGGCATGAGCGCTTTGTTCACTGTACTGCCAAAGGTGTTCCATACGAACTTTATAGTCAGCCATGTATTGCTCTAACAATGCACAACCAAAAGCCTCTTTCGAAGCAAAGTAGTGATAGAACGAACCTTTAGGTACGTCACAAGCCTTTAAGATTTCTTGCAAACCAACACCAACAAACCCTTTACGTAGTACTAGCTCAAAGCTGGTATCTAAAATGTGTTGTCGCGTGGTTTCGCTTTTGTTTAATCGTTTCATGCATACACCATACTCAACTAATAGACCAGTCGTCTAGTAAAATTATGTTGCACGTTAAAATTTTGTTGAGAGTAGAAATGTAGAACGAGGAATGTTAAAAATACAATCTGCTTATTTAAACAAATTTTGTCGATTGTCGTTTAACCGTCACAATTTGTCGCTTTAAATCATTTTGTACCACTTGAACAATTTTAAATCGTTATCATATATAGGGTCTGTTGTTTATAACCAGTCACAATGCACAAGACTGATCAATCAACACCTAAATTTTCATCAATACATAATTGAGATATTTTATGAGCCAAAGTCATATCCGTATTCGAGGCGCACGCACCCATAATTTAAAAAATGTGTCTCTCGATATTCCACGCGATAAGTTTGTGGTAATTACGGGGTTATCAGGTTCAGGAAAATCTTCTCTTGCCTTCGATACCCTGTACGCCGAAGGACAACGCCGTTACGTCGAATCGCTTTCGGCCTATGCCCGTCAGTTTTTATCGCAAATGGAAAAGCCTGAAGTTGACTCAATTGAAGGTTTATCACCAGCGATTGCCATTGAGCAAAAGTCTACCAGTCATAACCCACGTTCAACGGTAGGTACCATTACCGAAATTTATGACTATTTGCGTTTGCTTTATGCACGTGTCGGCACACCTTACTGCCCTGAACACGACTTGCCGATGGTTGCGCAAACTATTTCTGAAATGGTCGATGCAGTAAAAAATTTAGAGGAAGGCACAGCACTCATGCTAGTTGCCCCTGTCGTTCGTGAGCGTAAAGGTGAATACAGTAACCTGTTCGAACAATTGCAAGGCCAAGGCTTTGTACGAGCACGTGTTGATGGTGAAATCATTGATATTGATACGCCACCCGAACTCGACAAAAAGAAAAAACACACCATCGAAGTTGTGGTTGACCGTTTTAAAGTACGTGAAGACTTAGGTAACCGTATTGCAGAATCATTTGAAACTGCACTACGTTTAGGTGGTGATATTGCTGTTTTGTCATGGATGAATGGCGAACACCCAGATCGCGTCTTTTCTGCCAAACACTCATGTCCTGAATGTGATCGTGCCGTAGCTGAACTTGAGCCACGTTTGTTTTCATTTAACAATCCATTTGGCGCCTGCCCTGTTTGTGATGGTTTAGGTACACGTAGTCATTTTAGTTCTGAAAAACTCATTCCAAATCCTGAACTAGCAATTAGTGAAGGTGCTATCCGTGGATGGGATCGTCAACGTCCATACTACTATTCTATGCTACAAAAAGTTGCCGACCACTTCGATTTTCAACTTGATACTCCATGGAATCAGCTAGATAAAGACACTCAAAAGAAATTCTTGCAAGGTACTGGTAAAGAAAAAGTCGATTTAAGTTATATCGATGAACGTGGTCGTAAGCATACACGTGTGCAGCCTTTTGAAGGGGTTTTGCCACACCTTGAGCGTCGTTACCGTGAAACTGAAAGTAACTATGTACGTGATGATTTAGCTCAATATTTATCTAATGCAGCGTGTGATGCATGTGGTGGCTCACGTCTAAATGAAATTTCACGTCATGTTCGTGTCAAAGACAAAACGATTGCCGACATTACTCGCATGTCAATTGGTGATGCTGAAAGCTACTATCAAGATTTAAATCTTGAAGGTGCTAAAGGTGAAATCGCCGATAAAATCTTTAAAGAGATTCGTGAACGTTTACATTTCTTGGTGAGTGTTGGTCTGAACTATTTAAGTCTGGCTCGTTCTGCCGAAACATTGTCTGGTGGTGAAGCACAGCGTATCCGTTTAGCCTCACAAATTGGTGCAGGTTTAATGGGCGTCATGTATGTCCTTGATGAACCTTCTATTGGCTTGCATCAACGTGATAATGATCGTCTATTACAAACGCTGATTCGCTTACGTGATTTAGGCAATACAGTATTGGTTGTTGAACACGATGAAGATGCCATTCGTGCAGCTGACCATATCATTGATATTGGCCCGGGTGCTGGTGTGCATGGTGGTGTTGTCATTGCTGAAGGTACATATGATGAATTGGCTAAACATGCCGACTCACTCACAGGTCAATACCTTTCAGGAAAACTCAAAATTGAAGTACCAAAACAGCGCACTCAGTCACCACGTCCAGATGAATTTATCAAACTTTCAGGTGCAGCAGGCCATAACTTAAAGAATGTCGATTTAACCATTCCACTTGGCATTATGACTTGCGTAACAGGTGTTTCAGGTTCAGGTAAGTCAACACTGATTAACCGTACTTTGCTTCCATTGGCTGCAACACAGCTCAACGGTGCCACGACGTTAACAGCTGAAAAGTTTGACTCAATTGATGGTCTACAACATCTTGATAAAGTCGTTGATATTGACCAAAGCCCAATTGGCCGTACCCCACGTTCTAACCCTGCAACGTATACAGGATTATTTACGCCAATCCGTGAGTTATTTGCTCAAACACCTGAAGCGAAAGCTCGTGGTTATAGTGCAGGCCGTTTCTCATTTAACGTGAAAGGCGGACGCTGTGAAGCCTGTGAAGGCGACGGCATGATTAAAGTTGCAATGCACTTCTTGCCAGATATGTATGTGCCTTGCGATGCGTGCCATGGCAAACGTTATAACCGTGAAACGCTTGAAGTCGGCTATAAAGGCAAAAATATTTCTGATGTTTTAGAAATGACAGTAGAAGATGCTGCTGAATTCTTTAGTGCAATTCCAGTCATCCACCGCCGCTTAGAAACCTTAACTCAGGTGGGCTTAGGCTATATTCGTTTAGGTCAAGCTGCAACTACCCTGTCTGGTGGTGAAGCACAACGTGTAAAACTGGCACGTGAGTTAGCAAAACGCGATACGGGTAAAACTTTATATATCTTGGATGAACCAACAACAGGTCTGCATTTCCATGATATTGCCAAGTTACTCGATATTTTGCATGAGCTACGCAACAAGGGTAATACCATTGTGGTGATTGAACATAACCTTGACGTGATTAAAACAGCAGACTGGGTTGTAGATTTAGGCCCAGAAGGTGGTTCGGGCGGTGGGATGATCATTGCTGAAGGCACACCTGAACAAGTGGCTGAGGTCGAGATTTCCCATACGGGGCGCTTCTTGAAACCGATGTTGAAGTAATAAATCCAAAAGCCGGAAATCACTTTCCGGCTTTTTTTATCCCTCTACGACATTTCGTCCCCGAGCTTTAGCTCTTAAGAGTGAACGGTCTGCTTTTTCTAATAACTCTATCCAGCTTGGCGCCCCAATTGCGAACCCAATACTGACTGAGACATGCAATTTTTTATCCGAACCCGTTAAATCAATTTCTTCTAAAGCAATTGCAATGCGAATTTTCTCAGCCAATAGACGTGCATCTAAAAATTGTACTTGTTCTAATAAGATTAAAAACTCATCACCACCATAACGAACAATTAAATCAGAAGCGCGTACATTCGCTTTTAATTGATCTGTAATACGTTTAATCACTTGGTCACCGACAATATGACCATATTGATCATTCACATCTTTAAAGCGATCTATATCAATAATCATTAAACAGGTTTGTGAAAATTTTTGTGGGTAACTCTCCACAATTTTTAAATATTCAGATAAAGCCAAACGATTAGACACACCTGTTAAAGGATCAGTATTTGCAATATTTTTAAGTTGAAATTCAAACGCATCTCGCTGCTTGAGCATTCTTTGTAAACGATCAATCGCTTCAAATAATGAAATAAACTCACCCTTTTTAGGATTCAACTCATCTACTGGATAATCTTTACTATGCGACAAATCAAGAATTAAGGTCCGGGCCTGAATAAGAGGTTCAAATACCCTTCTCTTTGCATAAATTAAAGTAAGTAAAGCAGCCGCTAACGATATGCTGGAAATAAGCAAAGTAAGAAAAAATTTCTTTTTTGCTAAATAGTTTTCTTGAGATGCGATAAATACACTTTTATTAAGTAGAAACTTTTGCAAATCAATAACCGTTGTAAATTTATCAACGATCTGGTCTGTGAGTTCAGTTCCATTTAAATGATAAGCTTGATGCTTCTGGCTTTCGTCTAAGAGTTGGCTAACAATAGGCACACCTTTATCTAAAAATTCAGTTTTAACTCTTGTGTAAAGGCGATGATATTCTGGAGTCTTAGCCTGCTCGGACTGTAAGGTATCTACAAGTGCCCATAAGTACCGTGCTTGCTGCTGAGTCTGTAAAGAACGCGCCCGATTATCATTGGGTATCGTTTCTTTAAAAGTAACTGGTGCAATAACATTAGATGCAGTACGTCCAGCCTGATCACGCATATCAGTTAATACAACAATCAAAGTAAAATAATTATTAATTTGACTATCTTTACTTTTTAACTGCAGCATGAGCTTTTGCAAAATTTCTCGGCAACTATCCCAAGCACCGAACATACCCAAAATCGCATTATCGAATTGTATAGAAGTTCTTGCTTGTTCAGGCGTTGCAGCATAATAGTCAACTATAGCCCGTGCCTGCTTCAAATCATCTTTAAATTTAGTATCTAAAGTATTTGCTAAATCAGAATAGCCCTCTTCTTTTAAAATTCGAATAGTTTCATTAATTTGCTGATCGACCGTAAGTCGATATTCTTTTAATTTCTTCTGATTTTTTAAAAAGTCAGCAGAGTTACTCGACATCAATTTATTTGCTGGCGCGCGTTCTTTAGATACTTTATTTGCAACTTCAGCAATCGATTTTAAGCTTTTGATTTCAACCAAAGCTTGTTTAGTTTTTAGATACTCTTGATAGCTGCTGACAATAAGAGGCACAGCCATGAAGAGTAAGGACAGAATAATGACCAACATGAAGAAAAATAGTCGATTACTGATATGTTCTGAGCGTAATCCTGACATTTCTAGCTGGTACTCCGTAAATGCCCTTCCATCATCACTACTATAAAATGAAGTAATTAACCCGCATCCTAGCACTTTAATGAGCAGAAGTTCAGCAACAAAGTTCGAATGACGCAATATACGCATTCCTCTGTATTTCATAAAAATCTGATCGAAAGAGCAAATGATGGCTATTGCAAAACTCCATTTTACAGATGAAGTAAATTTCGTAATTCTACAAAAATGTTCTTTTTCCTCTTGGATACCTCTTCCAGTATCCGAAACCCAGGTCTAATCTGGGTTCTTTTTTATGCAAACTAAAAAGAATAAATTTCATGTAATTTTTTTAATAAATGTTAATGTTTTCTTATAGATAAAAAAAAGCTCAACCTTGGGGAAAGCTGAGCTCGTAAAGTCTGATGCGATAACACATCGTATCTGGGAAAGTATACCTAACAATAAAATGTTAGATAGTGAACTTTGCAATTGAATTCTGTGACTTATCTCTAATTTTGTAAAGTTGATTAAATTGATCAGAATTAATTTTTTAATCGTTTTTTTGATTTAAAAACATATTTTTTTTGTCTTATTCAATTATATAATAATTCAAAATAGATAGATTATTTAGATAAACTTATCAAAATAATGTTAACTATTACTCAAAATATATGAAAATTGAAAAACAAATAATCCTTAAATGACTATTTATTAAACAACTCGACAATTGTAATAACGTTAAATCCGATTAATAAAATCATTTTTTCCAATTAGAAATGTAATTATTTTTAAATCATTTTATGGCAATTCCTTATGAATCTTAAGGTTTAGCTATTTGTTAATGTTCATTTTTTTAGCAGGTTGACATAAACCATCTTGATTGGCTGTTTTTTAACCATTTTTAACATAAGTGTCAAATTTTCTTAACATAACGTTTCATCTATTATTGACTTCATAAATTGTTACAATACAATGACCCCAGCTTTATCTCTTGCGAATGCTGGAAATGATTATGAAAAAACTTGGTTTAGCCACTGCTGTATTATTAGCCATGACCGGTGCTCATGCTTATCAATTTGAAGTTCAAGGTCAATCTGAATATGTTGACACAACTGCAAACGATAAAAACTTTACTGGTGACGTTGCTGGTACATACTACTTAAAAAATGTTGACACAGCTAAGGGGCCTTTAGCTGAAGCAGCTTTCTTAAACCAAGCTTCTAGCGTGTCTTTAGGTTATAGCTATCAACAATATGACCAAAACAACGGTTTAAACTACCGTGTAGGTACTTACGGCGTTAAAGGTGAGGCATACATCCCAACTCCTTACGTTCCTGCATATGCTAGCGCAACTTACAACCACACTGACGTTGACGGTAAAAACGCAATTTCACGTGATGACCAAGGCGACCGTTATGCGTTAGAAGTTGGTGCAATGTTGTTACCTAACTTCTTGATGGCTGTTGGTTATACAAATGTTGCTAACCAATTTGCTTTAGATAACTTCGGTATCATCAGCAACGGTATCTACTCTGCTGTTAACCAAACTGCTGCGATCCAAAACGACCAAGATGCTGTTACAGCACGTGCTAAATATGTAGGTCCAATCGATGGAACTAACATGGCAATTGGTTTTGAAGCTGCTGGTGCTTTCGGTCAAGAAAACCAATACGGTTTAAAAACTGACCTTTACTTAACTCCTAAGTTAAGTGTTGGTGCTGCATTCATCGGTAACGACGGCGTAGCAAACATCAAAGGCAATGACCTTGGTGAATTCCGTCAAGCTTGGGGTGGTAACGTAAACTACTTCATTACTCCAGCTCTTGCTGTTGGTGCGTCTTACATGAAAGCTGACGTTAAAAAGTCTAGCTACGACACACAAACTATCGGCTTAAATGCTAAATTCCGTTTCTAATCTAATTTAGAAATTGAATTAAAAAAAAGGACTCAACTGAGTCCTTTTTTTATGGCTATTAACTACGTACGACATTTAAGAAATATAAGTGACGTTCGTACTGATCAATAATATCCTGAATCAAATCTTCTTGAGTCCAGTCCATTACATCATAGTTTTGTCCACCCTCTCGTAAAAACACTTCAGCCTGAAAATATTGTCCATCTTCTGCTTCTGTACGACCAATTAAAAAACTTGGTGGCACTGTTCCACGTGAAACAACTTTATAAATAAAATTAATTTCATGATGATGATCAACTCGAAGTTGCATGCCATCTTCAACTTCGCTCATTGTCACCTCAAGGTGGCGGCGTTTGAATTCATGCTGAATATTTTCAAAAGCGCGGGAAACTTGCGTTTCAATATATTGCTTAACCTCTTGTTCACTGTGAGGATAATGCATGATTAAACCAAGACGCTGTTGCCAACTTCTTGGGTTATGAATGGCACGTGGAGTAATTCGAGCTTCCTGAATTGCTTTCATTTTCGTGATATCGAGATGCAAAGCCTTTATTAACCCCCAACTCATCAATAACATCACGACAGTAAACGGTAGCGCGCTCATAATGATTGAAGATTGAAGTGCTGCAAGTCCACCAACCAAAAGTAAAATGATAGCCAGTACTGCCATCAATGCTGTCCAGAACAAACGCTGCCATGTTGGTGAATTTTCAGTTTTTGCCGTTAGGTAGTCAGTGACTAATGCCCCTGAGTCAGCCGAGGTCACAAAGAAAAGGATAACCAGAATAGTTGCGAGCACATTCATGACACCGGACCATGGTAAGTGTCCTAAAAACTCAAATAATGCAACAGAGGAATCTTGTTGCACGGCTTGCATTAATGTTGTCTGATGCTCATGAATAATGCTAAATAGAGCGGCATTTCCTAAGAAACCCATCCAGATAATGGTAAAACCAGTCGGGATAAGTAAGACACCTACAATAAATTCACGAATGGTACGTCCACGTGAAACCCTTGCAATGAACATTCCCACAAATGGTGACCATGAAATCCACCATGCCCAATATAGAATAGTCCATCCCCCAATCCAGCCATTTGGCTGATAAGCATAGAGATTAAACGTCATGGTGAATAAATTGGAAATATATTGTCCCGTGTTTTGAATGGTAGTTTGGAGTAAATAAATACTTGGACCAGCCACAAAAACAAAAATGAGTAAAACAAGAGCTAAAATGAGGTTCAATTCAGATAAACGTTTTACTCCTTTATCGAGACCTAAAAAGACCGATAAAGAAGCCAGAATACTCACCACAATAATTAAAACAATCTGGACATACGTGCTTTGCTCTACCCCAAAAAGATAGTGCAAACCAGAGTTAATTTGGGTAACACCAAAACCGAGAGACGTTGCGACACCGAATACCGTACCAATAGTCGCAAATATATCAATGCTATCACCCCATGCACCATAAACTCTTTTCCCAATGAGAGGATAAAGAGCTGAACGGGTTTTTAAGGGTAAATTGTGACGATACGCAAAATACGCTAATGCCAAACCAACCACAGCATAAATTGCCCAAGCATGTAAGCCCCAATGGAAAAAAGTCACGCGTAACGCTTGCTGTGCTGCCTCAATGGTTTGTGGTTCACCACTTGGTGGATTCACATAATGCATGACAGGTTCAGCAACACCAAAGAACATTAAACCAATACCCATACCCGCAGTAAAAAGCATGGCGAACCAAGAGCCATTACTATATTCAGGCTGACTATGGTCAGGGCCTAACTTAATACGTCCAAGAGCTGAACAGGCAATATAAATTAAAAGAATAAGAAAGAATGCAACAGATAGAACGTAAAACCAGCTAAAGGAATCAGTGATCCACTGCTTTAATTGCTGCGTTAGAAGTTCAAAAGAACTCGGAGCAATCACCACAACTGCTAAGAACAAAGCAATAATAATGACCGTACCCAAAAAGACATTGGGATTAACATTTGCGAACCAACTCGTTTGTTTGGAAGGCATAAATCCTCCATATGTTATTTTAATGAAAAGTGACAGGCATAAAGCCAATAAAGACATTCACAGAATGAACAAAGTTATATCTTTCAATAGAGAAAGCCGATAATACTTTAAAGAAACTTAAATAATATTGCAGTTACAAAGGTGTAAATAAACGAAACACCTCCTTCGCTATTTATCAGAATTCTTTTTAGGCGCGTGTGAAATGTATTGTAAGGCAATCAATCGTGTAACAATCAATGCTAAATACATCACACCAAAAAACATTTGTAACATCGCTAAAACACGCGCTGGGGGGCTAAGCGGCATTATGTCAGACAGCCCTGTTGCTGACTGCAAACTAAAGCTTAAAAACAGTAAATCTAGCCAAGTTTGTAAGTGATCGACATGATTTGAATTTTGAAAGCTATTAGGAATTAATAACTGACAAATATTGTATAAAAATGCAAAACCCCAAGCGATTAAAGTAAAAACAGCAGCGGCTGCAAACAGTTCATCTCGTGTTAAATATCGGTCGGCAAACATATAACGAAATAGACCATAAGCTGCTGAAAAGTAAGCTAACGCTTCACAGCTATGAGCAAAAACCTGGATAGTTAAATTAGTGTAACCTAATAAAATAAAGACTGAGGATATAATTGCCCCACTTACAAACGTGAGACCCAGAAAAGTGAACATGGGTGTCTGACGAATAACCTTGGCAATAATGAGTAAAGCAAGTACACCTAAAGCCCAAGTTATGGTTCGATAAGCCTCATTATTAAAAGTGAGCATCGCCAAAATAAGTAAAATAAATTGCACAAACAGCAACCATGCAGAAGGCAACAATCGAAAGCTCGCCCAGAACTCAATAATAGATCGCATTTAATTATTTTCCATTTTTTCGTTATGTTTTGAATTATAGAAAATCATACTGTACAAAAAATAGAAGAAACAAGTTGTTCTTTATTAGGGAACTACTTTTAAGCAACCTGATAGGTAAAACAAAAAAAGCCTCGCAGGGCTTTTTAAAGGATGAGTTAACAATATTAACCTTAGTGATCCGATGCACCAGATGCACCAATACCTGTCATTGAACGTACATATTGAGCATCGAAAGCAGCACGCTCTTTTTTAGCACGTGCAGAGTTGTCAGTCACAGAGAAGAACCAGCAGCAAAGGAACGACAATGGCATAGCAAATAACGCGGGACCATTGAATGGGTTGATTGGTGTATCAGAGATTTTTAAAGTATCTACCCAAACTGCTTTAGAAAGCACAATGAGTACTACTGCTGTTACCAAACCAACAACACCACCAATAACTGCTCCACGAGTCGTTAAACCTTTCCAGAACATTGAAAGAACAAGGATTGGGAAGTTTGCACAACAAGCTACCGAGAACGCTAAACCAACCATGAATGCTACGTTTTGCTTCTCAAACAGGATACCTAAAATCATTGCGAAGATTGCTAGGCCCAATGTCGCAATTTTTGACATACGAAGTTCAGAAGCAGGTGTTGTTTGACCTTTCTTGAATACGTTAGCATATAAGTCATGAGAGATCGCAGATGCACCTGAAAGTGTTAAACCAGCAACCACAGCAAGAATGGTTGCGAACGCTACTGCTGAAATGAAGCCCATGAATAAGTCACCGCCTAAAGCGTTACTTAAATGCACGGCTGCCATATTGTTACCGCCAACAAGCTCAAGTTTGCCTGTTACTGCCATTTTTGCAACATCAAGGAACTGTGGATTGTTTGATACGAACAGGATCGCACCAAAACCAATAATGAAAGTTAAAAGGTAGAAATAACCAATGAAGCCTGTTGCAACCACAACCGATTTACGTGCTTCTTTCGCATCTTTTACAGTGAAGAAACGCATAAGGATGTGTGGAAGACCTGCTGTACCAAACATTAATGCTAAACCAAGAGACAAGGCATCAATTGGGTTTGCTGCAAGTTTACCCGGACCCATAATTTTTGCAGCATCACTCAAGCTGATGTCATGTACTTTGCTGAAGACTTCAATTGATTGGCTAAACATGTTACTGAAGCTGAAACCAACCGCTTTCATCACCATGAATGCCATGAAAGTTGCACCACTGAGTAGCATGACCGCTTTGATAATTTGTACCCATGTTGTTGCCAACATACCACCAAAGATTACATATGCCATCATCAATAGACCAACGATGACTACAGCAATGTTGTAGTTCAAACCAAATAGTAATTTGATAAGCTGGCCCGCACCGACCATTTGGGCAATCAAATAGAATGCCACAACAACAAGTGAGCTGATTGCAGCTAAAGTACGAACCGGTTTTTCTTCAAGGCGGAATGAAACCACATCTGAAAGGTTATATTTACCAAGGTTACGCAAACGTTCTGCAACCAAGAATAAAACGATTGGCCAACCTACCATGAACCCAAGCGAATAAAGCAAGCCATCAAAGCCCGAACTAAACACAAGTGCAGAAATACCAAGGAAAGATGCCGCAGACATATAGTCACCCGCAATTGCCAGACCATTCTGGAAACCGCTGATTCCACCACCTGCTGTATAGAAATCTTGTGTTGATTGGGTTTGTTTCGCAGCCCACTTAGTAATGAACAAAGTGAAACCAACAAAAATGACAAACATAATAATCGCATGCCAATTGGTTGCTTGTTGTTCAGCTTCACCTAAGTCTGGACTCGCCATAGCCACTGTTGAATATAGCGATGCTGCTGCCAATAAAGCTTTCGCCTTTAATGAATTCCATTTCATATTAGTGTAGTCCTTTCTCATGCGTGATGGCTTCAACTTCCTTCAACGCTTCTTCACTCAATTGGTCAAGGGTATGATTTGCGATAAAAGAGTACACACCACACAGTAGGAAGGATAAAACAATAATTCCTAAGCCTAGTGGAATACCCCATGTCGTTACACCACCACTAAATGAACTCATCAAAAACTCTTTGTTATAGCCAACAAGTAGCATAAAGCCCACATAAAGCACTAACATAATGATTGTGAGCGTCCAGCTTAATGCACTTTTTTTCTTGACCATTTTTTGAAACTTTGGATTGCGTAGAATCTGTTCTACTTGGCTTTGATCCATGACCAAACTCCTTACTCAGTGCCCAACCTTGGTCACTTTTTTTAATGTATTTTTTCACGATTAAAGTTAGCAAGATTCTGACTCAGTCGTAACTTAGACTTTGGTCGTTAAAATTTAATCAATTTATAGCTTTGTTTCGGCTTGGGTTATGATAGGCATAAGGTTTCACTTATGTAGGTCATATGAACAGCTGGCTGATTATTGGAGTTCTCACGCTCTATATTGCGCTTTTATTTGTCTGTGCTTTTTTTGGTGAGAAGCATGCCAGCCGTCTCGGCACACGTGGCCGCATGTTTTTATTTAGTTTAACTTTAGGTGTCTATTGTTCTTCATGGACATTTTACGGCGCAACTGGCGCAGCTGTGCGTGAAGGCGTTATTTTCTTACCTATTTATTTAGGCCCCCTCTTATTTGTCTGGTTTGGTTATGACATCTGGCGGCGTTTAGGTCGTGTTCGGCAACACCATGCCATTTCATCAATTGCCGACTTCGTTGCAGCCCGCTATGGTAAAAGTGGTGTACTGGCGTCGCTAGTGACCATTCTTGCAGTCATTGCAATTATCCCCTACCTCGCATTACAGCTCCGTGCAATTGCTCTAAGTACCTCTGTCATTATGGAGCAAAGCTCGCATATTCATACCACCACAAACAGCGTGTTATTACTCACCAGTGTACTTGCGATCTTGGCCATGATTTTTGGTACAAGACAGATTGCAAACACAGAACAACACGGCGGCCTCATGCTCGCAGTTGCATTTGAGTCTTTCGTGAAGTTATTTGCTCTACTTTGCGTCGCATTATTTTTTATTTTTGAAACACCAGCAAACTTAAGTCAAATGACGTCTGATGTAAATCAGACGTTCCAAGAGGTTCAGCTATTTGGGGTACCTGAAACTTTCTGGATTCAAACTCTACTAGCAGGTTTAGCCATTATTTGTTTACCACGTCAGTTCCATGTGGCAGTGGTCGAGCTACGCGATGAAAAGCATATTCGTGGTGCCCGTAAATGGTTTGCAATCTATCTCATTTTAACTATTTTTGCGATTATCCCGATTGCAAGCTGGGCTTTGCATGCCGCACCAGAGTTCCTGACTGTACCTGATGTAGCTGTACTGTCTTTACCACTAAGTTATAACCAAGAGTGGTTAGCCTTACTGGCCTTTTTAGGCGGCTTTTCAGCCTCAACAGGTATGTTACTGGTTTCGTCAGTTGCTTTGTCTATTATGCTGAGTAATGACTTGATTATGCCTGCCCTATGGCGCTTCAAGGTGCTGTCTCGTCACGATAAACATTTACCCAAAGTACTCAAATTTAGCCGCCGCATCAGTATTATCGCAGTCATGCTACTGGGCTTTTTATTCTTCCACTTCTTTAATGATATTAACCAACTTTCAGTTTTCGGCCTATTGGCTTTTAGTGCGGTAGCTCAGTTTGCACCAGCACTCATTGGAGGATTGTATTGGCGAGGAGGAAGCCGCCAAGGGGTCTATGCGGGACTCATCGTTGGATTTTTAATGTGGAGTTACACTTTATTATTTCCAACCATTTTACGCAGTCTGCCGGAAATCTATCAGCACACAGCCCAAAATATTTTGCTCTTTGGCCCATTTGGCATCAATGTCTTACGTCCAGAGTCGCTATTTGGCTTTGAGTCTTTTGCACCATTGACCCATGGTGTGATTTGGTCGCTCGGCTTAAATATTCTTTTATATATCTGGATTTCTAAACTTTATCGACCAAGTGTAGCTGAGCAAATTCAGGCCGAAAGCTTCTTCTATTACGAAACAAAGCCTTTACCATCACCGCACACCTCTACCGATTTAACGTATTTACCGCATGATGCCGCACGATTAAAAGTAGGTGATCTGTTCGCCTTAGCCAAAAGAATTACGGGTGAGCAGCCAACCACTCAAGCGTTCGAGAACTTTTGTGAGCAAAATCACCTCACGCTCAACCCAAATAGTATCGCCAATGGCATGTGGTGGCGTTTTACCGAGCAATATCTGGCAGGTATTATCGGTGCTGCTTCTGCGCGTACTCTACTTACCACAGCAATGATTAATAATGGTCTCGCTTTAGGACAAGTGGCTAATATTTTAGACCAAGCCTCCCAGTGGCAACGTTTTAATCAAAACCTACTCATGACCATGATTGACCACATGACTCAAGGGGTCAGTGTGGTTGATAAAAACATGTGTTTGGTTGCATGGAACAACCAATATTTAAAACTATTTGGTTACCCAAAAGACTTAGTTTATGTAGGCTGTCCAATTGCTGACTTGATTCGTTATAACGCTGAACGTGGCGAATGTGGCCCTGGTTCGGTCGAAGAACATGTGCGTAAACGTCTGCACTGGATGAAGGTAGGTAGTGCCCACGAATTTGAACGTATTCGTAAAGATGGCCGTGTGATTCAAATGCGAGGTAACCCAATTTCAGGTGGCGGCTTTGTGACAACATTTGCTGACATTACTGCATTCCGTGCAAACGAAGCAGTACTTGAAGCACGTGTCAAAGATCGAACACAGCAGCTCGCGGATGCTTTATCAGAACAACAGCTTGCTCGCGAGCAAGCCGATATGGCCAATATGTCAAAAAGCCGCTTTATTGCAGCGGCAAGCCATGACCTATTACAACCGATGCATGCCGCTCGTCTGTTTAGTACCGTGCTTGAGCAAAGTATTTCAACAGAACAAGACCGTCAAACTTTGCAGCAACTTGATCGAGCACTCTATGGTGCAGAAAGTATGCTGTCTGCCCTGCTCGATATCGCTCGTTTAGAAGGAGGTAGTATTCAACCGAAGAGACAGCCTTATCCTCTGCATGATTTACTCAGTGACCTTGAGTTACAGTTTAAATCGATTGCAGCACAGCGAAATATCACATTGAAAGTTCACGATGTATCATTCTGGATTGATACCGATCCACAGTGGATTCGCCGTATTATTCAAAACTTTGTGAGTAATGCTTTACGTTATACCGCCAAGGGTCGAGTGGTAGTGGGTGTACTCCGCTCTGCCCAGCAATCTGGGCATATTCGCATTGGGGTTTGGGATACCGGACCCGGTATTGCCGAAGAACAACGAATTAAATTATTCCAAGAATTTGAACGTTGTGGGCATTTATCCCCTTGGGGTGAACAAGGTTTAGGACTAGGGCTCGCCATCGTACAACGTATGACAGGTTTGCTAAATTATCCAGTTCATGTTTACTCAGAGTTGGGCAAAGGTTCATGTTTTATGATTGAAGTGCCTATTGTTGAACCACCAAAAGTTACGACTCCGACTGTACAAGCAGTGCCTTTAAAAACCAAAGCCTACCGGATTTTATGTTTAGACAACGATGAAACCATTCTTGAAGGTATGAGTAGTTTATTAGGTCGATGGGGGTATCAAGTGTTCAAAGCCACCGAACCTGAGCAGGCTCTAGAAATTATTCAAAAAGAAAATATTCAGGTTTGGTTGATTGACCAACATTTAAATAACAATCAACTTGGTGTTGATTTTATTATTCAAAATCGTCAAGAAGATGTTCCAGTGGCTTTAATTACAGCAGACTCGCACCCAGAGTTACCGCAGCAATTAAAAGATCTGAACATCGTTTTACTCAAAAAACCGCTCAAACCGGCTTCATTAAGAGCTTGGTTATCTGGACTTAAAATTGCCAGCACAACAGACTAATTATTTTTATCTCTCAAGCCTTCTATAGGTTTGAGAGATATTTTTGGCAAAACTTATAAATTAAATTTAAGCCAATAGGCAGAACTGCTCAAAAAGTCTTCTTTTTCCCTATTAATCATTGACCAAAATTTCCAAAGCTTCTTTTTCTATGGCAAAGCCCACCTTTTTTGTAAGTGAACACGTGTACACCTAGTTACAATTTAATAAACTATTGTTTTTATAAATAATTATTCAACAAAATTCACCATATAAGACTTTAGTCTTATTCTACTTGCATTCTTGATGACACATAACTATTGCAAACGCATTTGATAAATGTATAACCATTTTTTAACCGATTTCTATATTAAGCACCCCTGCTCACGAATTAAAGCAAAGGACAACTGCCATGAAGATTTCTGATAACACCCCGCAAGGGCAACTTTCATCTCAACAATTTTATCGTCAATACAGTGCCAATGCTTTACTGCCAGAGTTAGATTGGCAAAGTATTTTTCCTAATAGCAAGCTCAACGAATCACATATCAAAGCACTCAACACAATTTATCAGTGTACAGTCCCGCTCGCACTCAACGTATTTCATAATCTAAATTTTGATGTATTTGCACCTGCGGCTTATCATCCACAAGGTTTAGGTTTATTTGATAAATTAGCGCAGCAAGAAGAGAATTTCTTAAAAATTCTTAGCACTGAAAGTGAAAATCTTGACCATGACACACGCCATCAAATCTGGAGCATGCTTTTACGTGGCGGTGCAGTTCTGGTTTTTAAAGCTTGGCTTGGTCATGTCAAACTCGGAGAAAACCAGTTAGATATGAGTCAGTTTGATGAACTTTCAGACTTACTATTTATTAAAACTCACCCAGATCAACTGGCTGAACGACTACATGTCGATGAAAAAGCAAAACTTGACCATATCTTTTTAATGTATGGCAATGACATTTTCCTTGATCGATTCAATAGTCTGGAGACAGCTGCTCTTTTTGTAGATTTAGGCGTTTATGATGCAGCTTTCTTAAGTTTACGTGATGACCGCGTAGCTGAATATTTAAAAATGAAAGGTTATGTGACTCAAGATCAAATTGATGATTTGCAATGTGCACTTAACCCACTGTACTGCGACAGCCTAACACCAAAGCAAGACTGTCTTGCTTAACACATGGATATAAAAAAGACCTCAACAGAGGTCTTTTTTCATTTTAGATTTTCTTATCTTCAATATTTAATGCACTAATGGCCAGTACCGCCTGTGTACGGTTTTGCACACCTAATTTTCTAAAGATGGCTGTCACATGCGCCTTAATAGTCGCTTCCGACACATCTAGCTCGTAGGCAATCTGTTTATTTAACAAACCTTCTGCAACCATCATCAAAACACGGAATTGCTGAGGTGTTAAAGATTGGATACGCTCGGCCAAAGCAGTTTCATCTGCTGCTCTCGGGTCCAGATTAAGATTAGATGGTAAGTTTGGTGGTAACCAGATTTCCCCATCTAGAACCTGACGAATCGCTTCACCAATATGACTTGGATGAGCCGACTTAGGAATATAACCCATCGCGCCGTGTGCAATCGCACGCTGAATAATTGAAGTTTCTTCATGTGCTGAAACCACAATAATTGGAATAGCTGGATACTGTGCTCGTACATAAACCAGAGCAGAAAAGCCTGAAGCACCTGGTAAATTTAAATCGAGTAATACCAGATCAGGTTCTGCCCCATTTTCCAAACGCTCATAAAACTCATCAACCGAAGCTGTTTCATGAATTTGTGCCTGTGGCAGGCTATAACGTACTGCTTGAATTAAAGCATGACGAAACAAAGGATGATCATCAACGATTAAAATATTCATAAGCGATTAAAGTAATCTTGAGCATAAGTATGGGCTATTGTAACCCTACTATTTAGATGAAAGATACGTTCATCTTATCCATTTTTATGCAAAATGTTGATAAATACAGAACTTAGCTAAAATTTTCAGATGTTTTTTAACATTTAATCAAAATTAATCTGTTTTTTATATAAGCTTACTTTTTATTATATAAAATATATCACCAATAATTATATAAAATAAAAACAGCAACTTAATATATAGATAAAGTACAAAAATCCACTATTTATCTTTTATATTTAAAACTGATAAGGTTGACCAATTTCGTTATTTTACAGTTCACCGTCATTGTTGATTAATAAGTCTAATGTTCTTTTTTAGGCTTAGGAACCAAATTATGACTGGTATTGCATCATTAAAACCTTTAAATATTGTTGCCGTTTCTGGTGGCTTAAATACGCCATCTAAAACGGAAAGTCTAGTTCAAGCCATTCTTGATGAATTATCAGAAGCAACCGATATTAAAGTTCATTTCATTAAATTAAGTGAAATTGGGCCTTTATTAGGCGGAGCATTTTACCGCAACCAACTTCCACAGCGGGTACAAGATGATCTTGCAGCGGTTGAAGCAGCAGATGCTTTAATTGTAGGTACGCCTGTTTACCGTGCCTCTTTTACGGGCCTGTTCAAACATTTCTTCGATTTTGTTGAACAAACTGCATTGGTCGATGTGCCTGTACTTTTAGCAGCATCGGGCGGTAGCGATCGACATGCACTTGTACTTGAACATCAACTTCGTCCATTGTTCAGTTTCTTCCAAGCACAAACTTTACCAATTGGCGTATATGCGACTGATCGTGATTTTACCCCTGAATATACGGTGAAAAGCGAGCAATTATCTGACCGTATTACGTTAGCAGTGGCACGTGCATTACCAATTTTAGAATGGGCACCAGCGAAAGGTAAACGTGCTGAAGTAGTCAAATCTAAGACTCAGCAAGCAAATCAAGAGCTTGGTATTAACAAGCAAATTGAGCAAGAAGAAGTATTACCTTCAGCGGCTGTACCCGATCTTGATGCGGCAGAGTCTCGCTTGCATCACAAGTCTGGCAAATCATTAACGCATGTTGCTTAAGTGCAATATAGCTAAATAAAAATAACGAATTGGGAGAGCACACCATGACGCAATTACAACAACCAATTAAATTTGCTTATTGGGTACCAAACGTAAGCGGTGGCCTTGTAGTAAGTAACATCGAACAGCGTACAGACTGGAGTTACGACTACAATGTTCGACTTGCTCAGGCTGCCGAAAAAAATGGTTTTGAATATGCGCTCACCCAAATTCGTTTTACAGCGGGCTATGGGGCAGAAAATCAGCATGAGTCTGTAAGTTTCAGTCATGCATTACTGGCAAAAACTGAAAAACTTAAGGTGATTGCGGCTATTCTGCCCGGCCCTTGGAAACCGGCACTCGCAGCCAAGCAACTTGCAACAATTGATTATTTAACTGAAGGCCGTATTGCCATTAATGTAGTGAGTGGCTGGTTTAGAGGAGAGTTTGATGCGATTGGTGAAGAGTGGCCAGAACATGACGAGCGCTATGTCCGCTCTGAAGAATTTATTCGTACCTTAAAAGGAATCTGGACCACTGACAACTATAGTTTCGATGGTAAATACTACCAGTTCCAAAACTACACACTTAAGCCAAAACCACTGCAAAAGCCTTATATTGAAGTATTTCAAGGTGGTAGCTCACGTGCTGCGCGTGACATGGCTTCACGTGTTTCTGACTGGTATTTCACTAACGGTAATACCGTAGAGGAAATTCAAAAACAAGTCGAAGACATTCGCACTAAAGCTAAAGCCAATAATCATCACGTCAAAATTGGTGTAAATGCGTTCATTATTGCCAGAGATACCGAAGAAGAAGCAAAAGCGGTACTTCAAGAAATTATTGATAAAGCCAACACTGAAGCGGTAAATGCTTTTGGCGATGCAACACGTGAAGCAGGTGCAGCTTCTCCAGAGCAACAAGGTAACTGGGCGAAATCAAGTTTTGAAGATTTAGTGCAATATAACGATGGCTTTAAAACCAATTTAATTGGTACACCCCAGCAAATTGCAGAGCGTATTGTGGCACTTAAACATGTAGGTGTTGATTTGATTCTTTCCGGTTTCTTACACTTTATTGAAGAGGTGGAATATTTCGGGGAAAAAATTCTACCACTCGTTCGCCAATTAGAACTTCAAGCAGAAAAGGAGATAGAAATTCAAGCCAAATCAGCCTAAAAAACTTCAGTTAAAGCAGCGCAAGACAATAAAAATAATAAATTAAAATAAAGATTTATTGGCTCCAAGACTCGGCTTGGAGCTTTTATTTTTTAAGATTTCTCAACTTCTCGGATCACTGTTTCAACCGAATAACGGCACCATTTTGAAAGTTTTTCGATAAATTCATTTAATGCTGCGGGTTCAAAATGACTGACGATCATATAGCAAGCATTGCCCATGACTTTAAAGCATTCATCGATTTGTTCATATTGCTTGACCAAATTTTCAATTTCTTCAAATGCGCGTTGTTCATTTAAATGCAAATGAATAAATTGTTTATGTGAATACTGCACGGCAATCGTGTAGTTTTTAATGACACCAGCATCCATTAACTGAGCAATTCGAGCGCCCACTGCCTGCCCTGTTCGATGAACACATTGCCCAATTTCTTTATTTGTTAAGCGGGAATCTTGCTTGAGTAATGCAATAATTTTTAGATCAATCGGGTCTAATTCAATATTCATTTTTCATGGCGAAAGAAAATGGGCGGTAATGCTTTCATGGGACTATAGCCGATTTTGCCAGAAGAGAATAACCTTGTTTTATCTCATATCAACAAGAGTGTTCTCATGAAACAAGCACTGTTAGTTATCGATGTACAAAACGATTATTTTAAAAATGGCAAAATGGAATTGGTTGGGTCAGAGTTAGCATTAGAAAAAATAAAACAGCTCGAACAATATTTTAGTGAGAGAAACTTGCCGCTTATTTATGTACAACATATTAATCCACCACAAGCAAGTTTCTTTCAAGAAAATACAGATGGGGTTTTACTTCATCCTGAACTTAGTGCTGGTAGTGATTCATTAATCGTGACAAAACACTATCCAAACAGTTTCTTAGAAACCAATTTAGATGAACTTTTAAAAACACATCAAATTGAGCAACTCGTGATTACAGGTATGATGACACATATGTGTATTGATTCAGGTACACGTGCTGCCAAAGAACTTGGCTATCAACCCATCTTAATTGCAGATGCAACCGCCACTCGTGATTTAAGCCATAACGGAAAAATGGTAAAAGCTGAAGACGTACAAACTGCTTTTTTAACCGCACTGAGTACGTTTGCAAATGTACAAAATACTGCTGACTTTTTAGCAAATGCTTAATAATTCTCAATAAAAAAGCCCCAAATGGGGCTTTTAAAAATTAGTTTTGTTTATCGGGGTAAACCGTTGCAATTAACTGATCTACCACAGCAGGTTCAGCCAAGGTTGAAGTATCACCTAAACTATCTAGTTCATTTGCCGCAATTTTTCTTAAAATACGGCGCATGATTTTACCAGATCGGGTTTTCGGTAATGCTGGTGCCCAATGCAATGCATCGGGTGAAGCCACTGGGCCAAGTACTTTACGTACCCAGTTAATTAACTCTTTACGCAACTCTTCCGACTCTGGAACGCCCGCTTGCAAGGTTACGAACGTACAAATACCTTGTCCTTTAATATCATGAGGCATTCCCACTACTGCAGCTTCTGCCACGGCTTCATGCGATACCAGTGCACTTTCAATTTCAGCAGTACCTAAACGGTGGCCTGAAACGTTTAAGACATCATCAACACGACCTGTGATCCAGTAATAACCATCTTCATCACGGCGAGCACCATCACCTGTAAAGTAGGTATTTTTAAAGGTCGAGAAGTAAGCCTCAATAAACCGGTCTGGGTCACCCCAAATAGTACGCATTTGGCCTGGCCAAGAATCTTTAATCACCAGATTGCCTTCGACTACGCCTTCTAGCTCATTACCTTCACCATCTACAATGGCGGGTTGAATACCAAATAACGGACGCGTTGCCGAACCTGGTTTTAAAGCTGTTGCACCCGGCAATGGCGCAATTAATATACCGCCTGTTTCAGTTTGCCACCATGTATCAACAATTGGACAGCGGCCTTCACCTACAACGTTGTAATACCAGTTCCAAGCCTCAGGGTTAATCGGTTCACCGACCGAACCAAGTAAACGCAAGCTGCTACGGTTACTTTCACGTACAAACGAATCACCTTCTCGCATCATGGCTCGAATCGCGGTTGGTGCTGTATACAAAATAGAAACTTTGTGTTTATCGACCACATGACCAAGACGTGCCCATGTTGGATATTGAGGTACACCCTCAAACATTAAAGTCGTAGTGCCATTTGCAAGTGGACCATAGAGTAGATAGCTATGTCCTGTAATCCAGCCTACATCTGCCGTACACCAGTACACATCATCTTGTTTTAAGTCGAACACCTCTTTAAAGGTACTTGTCACATAAACCAGATAACCACCTGTGGTGTGCAAAACACCTTTTGGTTTACCTGTTGAGCCCGAGGTATAGAGAATAAATAATGGGTCTTCTGCCTTCATAGGTTCTGGAGGACAGTTTGCATCAACTTCCATAATAATGAGGTGATACCACAAATCACGGCCCGGCTTCATTTCAATCGGGTTGGCATTACGGTAAACCACCACTACATTTTCAACGCACTCCGTACCCGGCAATTCTAGAGCTAAATCGACATTTTCTTTGAGTGGTAATAATTTTCCAGCACGTAGACTTGAGTCTGCGGTAATCACCAGTTTAGCTTGGCTATCTTCAATACGGCTTGCTAAAGAATCTGGCGAGAAACCACCAAATACTACACAGTGGACTGCACCAATACGAGCACAGGCTAACATGGCAATTGCAGCCTCAGTGACCATTGGCATATACAACACAACACGGTCACCTTTACCAATGCCATATTTCTTTAAAACGTTGGCAAAGCGACAAACTTCATCGTGTAATTCTTTATAAGAAACGATTTTATGACGAGAAGGATGGTCCCCTTCCCAAATAATCGCTGGTTTATGAGGATGCTCTTTTAGATGCCTGTCTAGGCAGTTTGCTGACACGTTCAGCTCGCCATCGGCAAACCACTCAATCTTGAAATTGTCTTTATCAAAACTGGTATTTTTAACTTGGGTAAATGGCTTTATCCAATCGACAATTTTAGCTTGCTCAGCCCAGAATTCATCTGGGTTCTCGATAGAGTGTTGATAACGTTTAAAGTAGTCTGCTTCAAGAGTACGAGCTGTTTTTTTAAATTCCTCTGGTACTGGATAGATCTCATTCATACGTAACTTCCTTGATCTTGTGCATCCCATCTCGAGACTGTGGCTATTATTTTACTGGATCTTATTTGAATGCCTTTTCAGTATGATGACGTTTTTAAAGCCTAGACAATCCGACTTTGGTCACATATTAACCACCTACTCAAGCACACGAAATTATGAACATTTTTATAAAATTAAGTTGATTTAAAACATTTGTCTATAGCTTTTACTTTTATAATTTTTTCAAGTTTTGATGGTTTTGACCATCAACAAGGATTATTTTACCTTTTAGATGCAACACAGGAATAAAATAAAATGTTTGCCCAAACTCCCTCTTCTCTCCCTCCTCAACTCCCATTTAAAGATAGCCCTTTTTCAATTCATGGTCGTTTTAACCGCATGAGTTACTTGGGTGGATATGGCCTGATTTATTTAATCACTTGTCTGGGTTATTTCATTTTAGCTTCATTTCTTGGAAGTTTTCAGCTTTCAAGCGATCTGTTTAATTTTGAATTTTATAGCTCTCTTTCAGGTATAAGTGCTTTAGTGGTCTGGGTTTTTTGGTTATTTCTAATCTATCTCAACATTATTCTTGTTGTTCGACGTCTGCACGATTTAAATAAGAGTGGCTGGATGGGGCTGCTACTATTTATTCCATTAGTACAGTTCTTTTTTATGCTTTATTTATTACTTGCCTCAGGTACAGCAGGTCCAAATCAATACGGCCCCCTTAGAACTTCAACCTTTATAGAAAAATTGATGGCTTGGTTTATTCTATTCATTATTTTGATCACTCTTATTTCTACCGCAGGATTTTTTTACTACTTCTCGGGTACGGGCACGCTAGAAACACCTACACAAATCTTACAAAAAGGAACGCAATACTTTTAATTAAAAAACACTTTATTATTCAGATGAACTCATTATAGTAGGCGCACATTTTATCTCCTACTATGATGAAAGCCGGGAAAACAGCTTTCATCAATTTATTCTATAGAGACTTGTCGTGGCTGATGAACAAAAATCCTTAACGGAAGTTGCAAAAAATACAGGTGAGCTTTTGCAAGAAGCAGGCACTAAAACTACCCAAACAGTTTTAGCGCATACTGAAAAATATCATGATGCCTATACTACTATCGACAAGATTGTAGATAGTTTTTGGGAACGTGTACCTTATATTTGCATTGCGATTATCGTTTTTATTATTTTTTGGTTACTCACCAAATTTTTTAAGTTCTTTGTTCGTAAGACTTTAGAAAACCGCTCTTATACGCGTCAAAATCTAGTTCTGGTTTTAAACCGCGTTGGTAGTACAGCGATTTTATTCTTTGGTTTTTTAATTGCTTTAGTCATTATGATTCCAGGGTTTACACCAGGACAACTCATGAGTGCGCTGGGTATCGGCTCTGTCGCAATTGGTTTTGCATTTAAAGATATTTTCCAAAACTTGCTCTCTGGTATTTTAATTCTACTCAGTGAACCATTCCGTATTGGCGATTCAATTGTTGTAAATTCACTTGAAGGTACTGTTGAAGATATTCAGATTCGTGCAACTTTTTTACGCTCACCGGATGGTCGTCGTATTGTTATTCCAAACGCAACTGTTTATACGAGTGCTTTAACTGTAAATACAGCTTACCAACAACGACGCTGCGAGTTTGTAGTCGGAATTGGCTATGACGACGATGAACAAAAAGCGAAAAAAATCATTTTAGATATACTTAATAATGATCGAAATGTACTTAGTCATCCGTCATTCTCAGTCAATGTAACAGCTTTAGCAGATTTCTCGGTTAACCTTACGGTACGCTGGTGGATTGATACAACTGAAACTGATATTTCATCATCTACAAGCACCATTCAAGCTCTAGTAAAACAAGCTTTCAATACCAACGGCATTAATATTCCTTACCCAATTCAGGAATTAAAAATGGCTGTAAATCATTTGCCATTGAGTGCCGAGAACTCAAACAAATAAACGTCCTAAAATATAAGAAATAGACGTTTCAGTTCTTAAAATACGGTTGCCTAAGCTCACTGCTTGGCAGCCGTTTTTTGTGAGTAAATCAATTTCATAAGGAATAAATCCACCTTCAGGCCCAACGACCACAGTGCAAGCATGACTAACACTGTTTGGCATACTCTGCTCGGCATAAGGATGAGCTACATAGGCAGGAGTTTCTTCTGAAATTAGGGTTGGTAAAACATCTTCAACAAAAGGTTTAAAGCGTTTATAAAGTTGAATTTCAGGGGCAATCGTATCACCTGCTTGCTCTAACCCAAGCGTAACGTAATGATCCATTTGCTGTAAAAACGGAGTTTGCCAATAGCTTTTATCAACGCGATAACTATGGATCAGACTAATTTTTTGCACTCCCAAAGTTACACTGTCCATCATTAAACGGCGTAAAACTTTAGGTCTTGGTAAAGCTACAATTAAATGAACCGGAAGTTTTGCTGGTACTATTTCTTCATGAACGGGACGGACACAGACTTCTTGTTCGTTCATCGAAACAATTTCTGTGAAATAACGAGCACCGTTTCGAATACCCACTTTCAGATTCTGGCCAACCGTAATATCAAGATGTTCACGCAAATGTTGCACTTGACGCTTTGAATGTATCGACCAGATCTCTGACTGAGTATCTCCAAGCTCTAATAAAACGATATTCATGATTTTTCGGCCAAATAGCGATTAATCACTCCAATATGTTTTTGTAATGAACCTTGGTTACGCTGCAATACTTTATGTGCTTGTGCAACGAGTTGTTCAGTGGCTTCAAGTTCTGCCAGACACGCCAGCCAGATATCAACCACCTGCTGTGCATCTTGTGCGATCAGTACGCCATTTTCATCAATAAACTCATCAACAATCGTTTGAAAGTTAAAGTAACGTGGCCCAACCACTGTAGGCACATTTAAAACCATCGGCTCTAAAATATTATGTCCACCACCCGGCTCATTTAAAGAACCACCCACAAAACAAACCTGACTTAGGCCATACCACAGCCAAAGCTCCCCCATGCTATCGGCTAAATAAACCTGTGTGCTGGCATGAATACTTTGCCCCATGCTTCTACGATGGGTAACTAAATTTAAATTTTGGCAAACCTCAAATACTTCATCAAAGCGTTCAGGATGGCGCGGTACAACAATACATACCAACTCACGATCTGAATTTAAATGAGGTGCGAGTGCCTCCAAAATTTGTTGTTCTTCGGGTGCATGTGTACTAGCAATCGTCACAACCTGACGATTTGCCAAATACCACTGCTGGTGCAATTGGGTAGCTTGTTTAATAAAAGCCTCAGGCACATGAATATCGAACTTAATATTTCCAACGACCTGACTTTTATGCTCATCTAAACCAAGTTCGACATAACGCTGACGGGTTGCACCATCTTGTGCTAACACCCAATCGATTTGTCTTAACATACCAGCGGTTAAACCAGAGACTTTGCTATAACCCTTTGCTGACTTTTCAGATAACCGCGCATTAAGTAGCAAACAAGGTACATGCTGCAATTTGGCTTGATCGATTAAATTTGGCCAAAGCTCAGTTTCAACTAATGCTAAAAGTCTCGGTTGGTATGATTCGAAAAACTGTTTTAAAAGAGGTTTTTGATCTACTGGTAAATAAACCGCTTGAAATAAATCTAGATAAGGCTCTTTCAAAAAGAGCGACTTAGCGCGTGCTTGACCAGTTTTTGTAGTATTGGTCACTAAAACTGGTTGCCCAAGTTTAAGATAATGCTCAATTAAAGGCTGTGCAGCATTGGTCTCTCCGACTGAGACAGCATGGAACCAGATGGCTTTTATATTTTTCGGATCTTCAAACGGTCCAAATCTTTCCAGACATTCCTGATGATATAATTCTAGACTTTCTGCACGTCTTTTTATCCGCCAGCGATAAAACGGTTTTAATAAATGTAGTGCTGTGTTGTACCAAAATGGGGTCGCCAAGCGGTTTGCCTCAAATAGTCAAAATTTAAAAACTGGGGAAAATATAACATAGATAAAAAAAATGGCAGAGTTTCGATACCTAAACTCTACCATATACAAGAAAAGTCATTTATTGAACTCACGAAAGAGCAAGTTCAGTAAAAAGAAAAACTTAATAATAGAATGATTTTATGAAGCTTCTAAAGCAGGATAGTCTGTATAACCTTCAGCACCTTTCGCATATAAAGTCGTTGGTTGAAGTTCATTTAAAGGTAGACCTTGCTCTAAACGCTGTAAAAGATCTGGGTTCGCAATATAAGCCTTACCAAAAGACACAGCATCCGCCTGACCTTCACGCAAAATACGTTTTGCAGACTCTGGTGTCAGGTTTTCATTGGCAATCCAAACACCATTAAATTTTTCACGAAGTTTAGGACTAATACTATCGGCAGCTTCATATTCACGAGAGAAAATGAAAGCTACATTACGTTGGCTCAGCTGCTCAACTACATAACCGAATGTTGCTAATGGATTTTCATCACCCATATCATGAGAATCGCCACGTGGTGCAATATGTACACCTACTCGGCCAGCACCCCACACTTCAATAAAGGCATCAACCACTTCTAATAACAAGCGAGCACGATTTTCAACCGGACCACCATACTCATCATCACGCTGGTTGGTATTACTTTGCAGGAACTGGTCAATTAAATAACCATTTGCAGCGTGTAACTCAACACCATCAAAACCTGCAGCTTTAGCCAATTCTGCTGAATGTTTATATTGAGCAACCACTTCTTGAATTTCTTCAATTGAAAGCGCACGTGGTTTTACGTATGGACGTTTAGGACGTAATAGGCTTACTTCACCCTCAGGCTGAATCGCACTTGGTGCAACTGGAATATCACCATCCAAAAGTTCAGGGTCTGAGATGCGGCCTACATGCCAAAGTTGAACTACAATTTTTGAACCTTGTGCATGAACTGCTTCAATAATCTTATTCCAAGCTTGTGCCTGCTCTTGTGACCAAAGTCCAGGAGTTTCTGCATAACCCACAGTTTTTGAACCAATTACTGTTGCTTCAGTGAGAATGAGACCAGCATTTGCACGTTGTTGATAATATTCCACCATTAAGTCGTTTGGAACACGGCTTTCGCCACTACGTGCACGTGTTAATGGAGCCATTACCAGTCGATTTTTAATTTCAAAATCACCAACTGTTAGGGGAGTATTGAGTTCAGCCATAATCGCCTCGACTTACACTTTATTTGTTTTAAAGTGCTTGTTTTAAATGTTCGATATATTGCTGAATCAAAGCTTCGTTACGTGAAAAATAAGACCATTGCCCATATTTCTGGACTTGGATGAGACCAGCCTGTTGTAATACAGACAAATGATTGGACATTGTAGACTGAGCTACTTTACCCAAACGTTCAATATGACCTGCGCAAACCCCTTTTTCAAAACTACCACCACACTCTTCTACCGGTAAATAATGCGCAGGTTCTTTTAACCATTGCAGAATCTGCCGACGCAGAGGATTGGCTAGGGCTTTGCTAATTACATCAATATCCATAGGCTCAACACGTCTTTTAAACGGACAAAGCTTTGTTCAGCATTTCGAAAACATAATATCGCATTTTTTCGATATTCATATCTATTTATTTCGATATTCATATCGTATTTTTCCGATCAAATTCCGATCACTGAACTGCTTTGCCGTTTTAATCGCTAAAAATTTAAGAGTTTTAGAGAACTAAAAGTTCAAAAGACTCTTATAACCCCTGCTTTAAACTCGCTTCAATGAAACGATCAAGGTCACCGTCAAGAACTGCACCAGTATTTGAGTTTTCAACACCTGTACGTAAGTCCTTAATACGAGAGTCATCAAGTACATAAGAACGAATTTGGCTACCCCAACCAATATCAGACTTCGAGTCTTCAAGTGCTTGAGCTGCTTCATTACGCTTTTGCATTTCTAGTTCATACAATTTTGCACGTAACTGTTTCCATGCATGATCACGGTTCGCATGTTGTGAGCGCTGGTTTTGACATGCCACCACAATACCAGATGGAATGTGCGTCAAACGTACAGCAGAATCTGTTTTGTTAATGTGCTGACCACCTGCACCAGAAGCACGGTAAGTATCAGTACGAACATCCGAAGGATTAATATCAATTTCGATATTGTCATCAACTTCCGGTGAAATAAATACCGCAGAGAATGACGTATGACGACGGTTACCACTGTCAAATGGTGACTTACGCACTAAACGGTGTACACCAGATTCTGTACGTAACCAGCCATATGCATATTCACCTTCAACACGAATCGTTGCAGACTTAATACCAGCTACGTCACCGTCAGATACTTCCATAAGTTCTGCTTTAAAACCGTGACGTTCAATCCAGCGCATATACATACGTAATAACATTGAAGCCCAATCTTGTGCTTCTGTACCACCTGAACCTGCCTGAATCTCGACATAGCAAGGATTTGGGTCCATTGGGTTGCTAAACATACGGCGGAATTCAAGTTTTGCTAATTCATCTTCGGCAGCACCAAGCTCAGACTGAACATCTACAAGTAAGCTTTCATCATCCGCTTCAACAGCTAAATCGAGCATTGCTTTAGCATCTTCAAGCTGTGTAGATAAGCCATCTAATACATTAATAACGTTTTCTAGTTCGCCCTTTTCTTTTGCCATTGCCTGAGCACGGTTTTGATCATTCCAGATCGCAGGGTCTTCTAACTCACGTAAAACTTCTTCTAAACGTTCTTTTTTCAGATCGTAGTCAAAGATACCCCCGTAGTGTTTGGCTACGATCAGTTAAGTCTTTCAATTGGTTTAGATAAGGATTAATTTCCACGCGAGTGTTCCCATAAAAGCAGATAAACAGTCGAATATTTTATCATAGCTTGTGAGTATCGAACAAAATCAACGAGACTTATTATTCTTTATCACTCAATTAATAATTAAATAATATTATATGATTGTTTAATTTAAAAAAGTAAATTAAAATTAACAACTTAAAATCTTTATAACATCTATTCCAAGAGTTTCACCATGAATAAATCAAACTTTTTACTAGCGATTTTTAGTACCATTTGCGCTTTTAATGCTAATGCCTATCAAACTGAAGTTGGTACTATGTATGAATTTACAGATATGGATGGGGGAAAAATTAATAGCTTTGGGGTTAATGGAAAATATTATTTTAATCCAGTTGAAGCCAAAAATTATCCTTTAGTTGAAGCTGCATTTTTAAATAAAGCTTCTAATATTGGCGCCGGTTATACCTATAGCAAAATAGAAGACGATGAAGAGCTTGCAAAACTTGAATATAATTCTGTAGGGGTGGCAGGAGAATACTTTATTCCAAATACTCAGTTCTACGTGTCTGGAGCATTTAACCGCACAAAAAGAGAGGTTACTGTAAATAATTACGGCTCAGCTGATGATAGCAGTAATGGTTACGCCCTAGAAGTCGGTTTCCTACCAATAGATGGTTTACTACTAGCCGCGGGTGTAGCTGATCTTTCTGAAAGTTTTGACCCAATTCAAGCAGCTAAATATGGTTTCCTTACTTCTTTCACTAATGCCACAGCAGTCACTGGTGAAGATGATGATAAAGCCATAACATTGCGCGCAAAATATGTTACTCAAATTGGTAATTTTTATACCAACTTTGAAGGACAAACTTACATTGGCGATGAGACAACTTACCGTTTAGGTGCAGATATTTATCTAGATCCTACTTTAAGTATCGGTGCATCGTTTGCTAACTCAACAGCAGATGATTCAAATACTATTTTTAGTGTACGCGCCCAAAAATTCTTTACACCACAAATAGCAGTAGGTTTGTCTTATACAACAGTTGATGATGCAGATTCTTTTGGTATTAATGGAACATTCCGTTTCTAATTAATAAGAATTGATAACTTAAAATTTAGAAGCTCAGATAGAATTTATCTGGGCTTTTTTCATTTCATTTTAAGCTTTATTCGTAACATCCCCATACAAAATTGGGTAATTTTACAGCATTTTTGAGTTTCTACACAAAATCTCCTCAATTTTAATAAAATTAAACATTCTAATTTTAATACAAAAAATCAATTACTTAAATTAAATATAATTACATAAATCGAACGTGGTTACAGTCCAGTTACTTGTGCAAGATTGACGGTAAATGATTTTGCTCTAGACTAAAAGTTGTAACAAAACATTTATAAAATCGTTTTTAGAGGGGAGAGATTCCATGAAAAAACTAGCAATTGCATCAGCTCTTTTATCTGCGCTTGCAGTAAGTGGCGCAGCAAACGCTTATCAAGCTGAAGTTGGTGGTTCTTACACTTATCTTGATCCAGATAACGGCAGCAGCGTAAGCAAATTCGGTGTTGATGGGACTTATTATTTCAACCCTGTTCAAACACGTAATGCACCGCTTGCTGAAGCAGCATTCTTAAACCGCGCAAGCAACGTTAACGCACACGTTAACTATGGCGATAACAGCGGTACTAAAGATACTCAGTATGGCGTAGGTATTGAATACTATGTTCCTAACACTGACTTCTACCTTAGCGGTGATGTAGGCAGAAATGAGTATGAAATCGACCGAATCAATTATGACCAGAAAGTAACAACTTATGCTGCTGAAGTAGGTTACTTACCAGCACCAGGCTTATTACTTGCTTTGGGTGTTAAAGGTTATGACGAGAAAAATGGTAAAGACGGTGCAGACCCAACTGTTCGTGCTAAATATGTAACTCAAGTTGGTCAACATGACGTAAACCTTGAAGCTTATGGCGCGTTTGGTGACCTTGACGAATATAAAGTTCGTGGCGACTACTACATCGATAAAACTTTAAGTTTTGGTGTGGACTACTACAACAATGACTTAACTGATAAAGATGAATGGGGCATCAATGCTAAAAAATTCTTAAATCAGCAAGTAAGTCTTGAAGGTCGTATTGGTTTCGGTGATAACGACAACACTTATGGTGTTCGTGCAGCATACCGTTTCTAATCTTACCTAGAATAAAAAAATCCGCTCAATTGAGCGGATTTTTTTATTGTTTTAAATGCACAATTCGTAGCTGTAAACTCACATTACCATTAAAAACATTACGGTCTATTTCATAAACTAAATGTACGTGGTCACGCATCGGATCAAATTCAAATCGACCTGCTGCGTTAAAAGCAATAGCATCGAAACTATATTGATCTAATGCCAATTTAAGTTTTAAATGAGTGTCTTTGAGCCAACGAAAATCGGTAACTTTAAAATTTCCTTCAAACTGAGGTAGCGGAAATTTTTGCCCCCAAGGCCCTAACTGCTCAATCCAGTTCAAGGTATCTAAATGCAAAGCAGAAACAGGTAACTCGCCATCAGTCCATAGTGTAGCTTGAAAGATAGATTCATCCATCGCAGCCACACAGGCATGGAATGCTGTTTTAAAAGCTTCAAAGTTTTCTTTACGTATTGTTAAACCTGCTGCTGCTGCATGCCCACCAAAATGGCTGACCAGCTCAGGATGCTGCTCCGCGACTTGCTCAATGGTATCTCGAATATGGACGCCATCAATTGAACGTGCTGAACCTTTAATATGAATACCATCTTCATCTGGTGCAAAAACAATGGTAGGCCGATGGAACTGTTCTTTTAAACGTCCCGCAACAATACCAATGACACCTTGGTGCCAATTTTCTTCAAATAAAACAAGCGCTGCAGGAATATCTTCTTTTGATAGTTGTAAGCTATCTAAAGCAGATAAAGCTTGTTGCTTCATATCTCCTTCAACTTGACGACGCTCTATATTTAACTGATTTAATTGCTGAGCAATTGGGTACGCAGTTTCCATAGAATCAGCTAATAAACACTCAATACCAATGCGCATGCTTTCCATACGCCCCGCGGCATTAATACGAGGGCCGATTACAAATCCTAAATCTTGTGCTCGTAAAGAAACTGCTTCTCGACCCGCAATATCAAGTAATGCCAATATTCCGACTCGACATTGATGTTGCTGAATGCGTTTTAAGCCAGCATCTACCAATATACGATTGTTGTAATCGAGTACAGCAACATCGGCATATGTTCCCAGAGCAACTAAATCTAAATATTGGGTGACTTTACTGGTAGTTTTGCTTTGTTTATTACGTAAACTTACCAAATTGGCAAGCACATAAAATGCGACACCTACCCCTGCAAGTGCTTTACTTGGAAACTCACAACCTAATTGATTTGGATTCACTACCGCCTCAGCAAGCGGTATTTCTTTTGTCGTCAAATGATGATCGGTAATAATCACTTGCATACCCAATACATGTGCAGCATCAATGCCAGCATGGCTGGAAATTCCATTATCTACCGTAATTAACAGATCTGGTTGATAAGTTCGATGAGCAAGCTCGGCAATCGCTGGGGTAAGTCCATAACCATATTTGAAACGATCTGGCACTAGATAGTCGACTTGTGCCCCCATGTCGCGAAGCACGAGTACCATTAATGCTGTACTGGTTGCTCCATCAGCATCATAGTCGCCGACAATCACAATTTTTTTCTGCTCATCAATAGCTTGATCTATTAATGCCACAGCTGTCTCTAGTCCTTTGAGCTGTGGAGCTAATAAATTCTTAAGCTTTAGCTCGAGTTCTTGCTCTGATTGTACTCCACGCCTTGCCAAAATTTCGGCAATAAACGGCGGCACGCCCTGAAATTGTTCAGGGCGTGTCAATAAAGGTCTTTGTTTAATTTGTATTTTTGTCATTTAAGGCATCAGCCGGTGCAACATCCATTGACCCTCGATTTTTTCATAACTCAAGCGGTCATGTAAACGATTTGGTCGTCCTTGCCAGAATTCATAATAATCTGGTTGCAAACGATATCCGCCCCAAAACTCTGGCTTATCGAGTACTTCACGGCTTTCAACTTGTTGTTGTAAGTCTTGAAAGCGCTGCTGCAACAACTCTCGGCTTTCGATCTTACCGCTTTGAGGAGTACTGATATGAGCGGCGACCTGACTATCACGTGGCCGTTTATGATAATAATCTGTAGATTCCTGTTCAGGAATTTTTACCACATGCCCGCCCACTCGGACTTGGCGCTCTAAACTCGGCCAATAAAATAATAATTCAGCATATGGGTTGTCTGCCAAATCTGCGCCTTTCTGGCTGTCATAATTGGTATAGAAATCATAACCAGCTTCCGTCGCACCGCGTAATAATACAGTTCTGACATGTGGACGCCCGCTAGCACTTGCTGTTGCCAACGACATTGCATACGGTTCGTGCAAGTTAGCGGCCAAAGCATGATTAAACCAACCTAAGAATTGCTGATGCGGATTGCTAGCGACATGAGTCTCGTACAATTCGCCTTGTTCATAACTTAAGCGTAATTCGCTTAAATCTTTAATGACATCACTCATGGCTATACCTTATGCAACCTGGGCTTGTGAACGAACTGCATTTGCCAAGTGTTCAGCCAAAGCATTTACTTCTTGCTCGTTATCACCTTCAACCATGACACGAATAACCGGCTCAGTTCCAGACTTACGCACTAAAATACGTCCACGCCCTTTAAGCTGCTCTTCTGCTTTATTAAACTCAGTCACCAGCGTTGGAATAGAGTATGGATCAAGCATTTGCTCTAAACGTATATTTACAAGAACTTGCGGGAACAATTTAAAGTCCTGAACTAATTCATGGAGTGCTTTATTTTGTTCAACCATCACCGTTAATACTTGTAATGCCGCAATAATAGCATCACCAGTTGTACTCTTGTCTAACGTTAAGATATGACCAGATGGCTCTCCACCTGTAACCCAGCCATTTTCTTCTAATGCTTGTAGTACATAACGATCACCGACTTTCGCGCGGACAAAGCCAACTTTCGCTTTTTCAAGTGCGACTTCAAGTGCGATATTACTCATGACAGTACCGACCACGCCCACAGGTTTTTTCTGAGCTTGAGTCGCTAAAATATATAAAATATGGTCCCCATCAATTAAGTTACCAAACTTATCGACCATCACCACACGGTCAGCATCGCCATCAAAGGCAATCCCTAAGTCTGCACCTTGCTCAACTACTGCTTTTTGTAAGTGTTCAGGATGTGTTGAACCACAGTTTTCATTAATGTTTAAACCATCTGGTTCATTATATAAAGCAATAACTTTAGCGCCTAGTTCGCGAAAAACTGAAGGACCAACGCTATAGGCTGCACCATGAGCACAATCCACAACAATTTTTAAATTATTTAAATCAAAATGATATGGGAATGTAGATTTACAAAATTCAATATAGCGACCATTTGCATCATTTACTCGAATACTCTTACCCAAGTTTGCAGTGTCTTCAATCAATAAATCTTTTTCTAATTCTTTATTAATTTCTTCTTGCAATGAATCTGGTAGTTTTTTGCCTTCACTTGAAAAGAATTTAATCCCATTATCATAATATGGATTATGTGATGCAGAAATTACAATGCCAGCATAAGCATGTAATGCCCGTGTAAGGTGTGCAATTGCCGGTGTAGGCAATGGACCAAGTAAGTGCACATATACGCCAGCAGCGTTTAATCCTGCCTGCAAAGCGGCCTCTAAAATATAGCCCGATAAACGAGTGTCTTTTCCTAATACAACAAGCGGTTTATTTTTTGGACTCGTTCGTTTTAATACCTTCCCTGCTGCAAAGCCTAATTTTAAAGCAAACTCTGGTGTAATAGGCGTTTGCCCAAATTTTCCACGAATACCATCTGTTCCAAAATAACTCATAGCTTATCTCATTTTTACGCCACTTCAGCCGTGGCTCATTTCATATATGGCTATTCTGCCATATGTCTTTTCATCAGATTTACTTTACACCAAAAACAAAAAGCCGTCAGTGTAATGACGGCTTTCTGCATTGATTTGGTTACCAAAAACTAACCGACACGATAGTTCGGAGCTTCTTTAGTAATCGTTACATCATGAACATGTGACTCAGACATACCCGCTGAAGTAATCTTCACAAATTTCGCATTTTGGCGAAGATCTTCAATTACTGATGAACCTGTATAACCCATCGATGAACGCAAACCACCCATCATTTGATGAACAATGTTACCCATTGGGCCTTTATATGGAACACGACCTTCAATACCTTCTGGTACTAATTTTTCAGCACCCGCTTTTGAATCTTGGAAATAACGGTCAGCAGAACCTGTTGCTCCAGCCATGGCACCTAATGAACCCATACCACGATAAGCTTTGTAGTAACGGCCTTGGAAGAATTCAACTTCACCTGGTGCTTCTTCAGTACCAGCTAGAAGTGAGCCAACCATGATTGTGCTGGCACCAGCACCGATCGCTTTAGCCATATCGCCAGAGAAACGAATACCGCCATCTGCAATTAAAGGGATTTGATCTTTCAATGCATTAGCAACGCTATCAATCGCAGAAATTTGTGGCATACCAATACCTGCTACGATACGTGTCGTACAGATAGAACCAGGGCCAATACCTACTTTTACAGCATCTGCGCCTGCATCTAATAATGCTAATGCAGCATCACCAGTTGCGATATTACCGCCAATTACTTGTACTTGAGGGAAGTTTTGTTTTACCCAACGTACACGTTCAATAACACCAGCAGAGTGACCGTGTGCTGTATCAACAACAATCACGTCCACACCAGCTTCAACCAATGCTTCCACACGACTTGGTGTCTCAGCACCTGTACCTACCGCAGCACCAACACGTAAACGACCAAGATCATCTTTACAACTATTTGGATAACTCTCAGCTTTACGGAAGTCAGTTACCGTAATTAAACCTTTAAGTTCGTGGTTCTCATCAACAACCAAAACTTTTTCAATGCGATGCTTTTGCAATAATGCTTGAATATTTTCTTTAGATTCGCCTTCACGCACAGTAACCAAACGATCTTGGCCTGTCATGATATTGCTAACTGGTTGTTCTAAATTGGTTTCAAAACGCGTATCACGGCCTGTCACAATACCAACAACCTTGCCGTCTTTAACAACAGGTACACCGCTAATGTTATTAGCGCCAGTAATTGCAATAAGTTCACGTACTGTAGTTTCTGGGGTTACAGTGATTGGATCTTTCACCATACCCGCTTCGAATTTTTTCACACGGCGTACTTCTGCAGCTTGAGCAGCAATATCCATGTTTTTGTGCAAAATCCCGATACCACCATTTTGCGCCATTGCAATCGCCATACGTGACTCAGTCACTGTATCCATTGCAGCTGAAACTAATGGGATATTTAAATGAATGCCGCGAGTTAAACGTGTCTTTAGTGAGACATCTTTTGGGAGAACAGTAGAGTAGGCAGGAAGTAATAAGACATCATCGAAGGTTAGCGCTTCTTGAACGATGGTCAGCATAACAATCTCACTGGTAAATTCCGTGAGCTATTATAAACAAATTTCAATGCAATTTTCATATAATCTTTGCCTTTTTCAGCAATAGATATCCACCTACTCTAAATATTTCTCACTTATTATCATGTTAGCTTATATTTAGCTCACCTGATCATTTTCTGAATTTGGGAGACTCATCCATTAACTCGGCCTCAGCCCAGTAAAAAGAAACCCTAAAATGTACACAACACGCCCCACAGCGCAGGTACTCATCTGGAGTCGCAACTTGAGATAATATTTTTATTCAAATTGGACTCAAGATATTGAACCTAATTTTTTATGTTGGACAGCTAAAAATTTGTTCTGTCATTAAATCTACGCCGCATGGCAAGGTTTCAATCCAGTCTAAAAACTGGTTAATCATTTCTTTGCCAACAAATGGAGTACCATGCTGAGGCACAATCATCTCAATGTCCATTTTACGAACCATGTTGACCCATAAGCGAATGATTTTATTGGAGCACATATAGCGTTGGTGAAAAGCCTTCATTTTCATCACATGGGAATCAAAATCTTTGAGAGGCTGACTTGCATCTTCTACAATGGATGCCCCCATATCACCAGAAAATAAAATTTTGGCAACTGGATCATAAAACTGGAAATTACCTACCGAATGTAGAAAATGTGCCGGAACCATAACAAGCTTTGATTCACCCAATTGAATCACTTGACCACGATCTGGCAACTCAATGAGGCGATCTTCCCAATTCCCTTTCATACGCTCACTCATAAATGACGAGTTTAAGTGAGGTAAAAATCGTGCCCATAGTTTAGAGGCCACCACTTTAGCATCGGTATAGACCAACCAGCGTGGCATTGAAGTAATAATGTCTGGGTCCTGATGCGAAGCGATCACATAATCCAGATTTTTCAGACGAGTATATTTATTGAGCTCCATAGTGAGTGGGACATAGGTCAAGTCACCCCCTGGGTCAATTACAGCTGCTCTTTCATGATCAATAATTAAAAATTGATTGGCTTGTATGCCTTCACCTTTAACCAAACTGGTAAAACTAATACATTTATGAACACCATTATCAAATAATATCTGAGATGTTGTTTTTTCAAACCCCATTTAATTTCCCCAAAAAACTTTTAAATATTAGATATTTTTATATCCATACTAAAATAAAGGGATTCTAAAGTGCTTGCAATGAATTGCCTGATATTTCTCATAATATTTTAAAATTGATTTTACTTTTCTTATTCTAGAAATGAATCATCAAAAAATTTGGTAGCTCTCTACAATTTCCTCAAATACTCAAGAGCAAAACGCACTCTGAATGAATGCGTTTTTATATAAATTAAAAATAATTTAGAAGAAATAATGTTGTACTAACGTAGAAACACCCACTATGAAGAAAATAGCCGCACCAATTTTATGAATGAGTGAGATAGATAGACGTTCAGCCAATTTATTACCAATAAATACAGCAGGTGCATTAGCAATCATCATACCTAATGTTGTACCGAGCATTACCCAGAAAATACTGTCATAACGTGCAGCTAAAGCGACTGTCGCAATTTGGGTTTTATCACCAATTTCAGCCAAGAAAAACAAAATAAAGGTTGCACCAAAAACACCTAATTTTTGCCATCTGTTAATGCTATCTGTTTCATCATCGAGCTTATCTGGAATAAGCATCCAAAAAGCCATACCAATAAAACCAACAGCAAGCACCCAGACTAAAATTTCGGGACTTAACACGGTTGTAATCCATTGACCAAGCACAGCAGAAATACCGTGGTTAATTAAAGTTGCTAAAAGAATCGCTATTAAAATAGGAATTGGCTTACGGAAACGTGCAGACAGTAAAAGGGCCAACAATTGAGTTTTATCACCCATTTCAGCGAGGGTAACAATCGAGGTAGAAATCAGGAATTCTTGCATATCGGTTCTCTGGCTAGCATAAATGCCTATGACCTACCCCTCCTGCTAGCCAAATATCATAAAATGATTGCAGAGTGGTAAATCAAAGGTCTTGCCAACTCAGGAACGATGAGACGTTTAAGC
>JAITLL010000060.1 GCA_031277915.1 Acinetobacter sp. | reverse complement strand
GTTGAGTTAGGTGGTGTCTCCGTTTATTTATCTGAAATTGCTGAACCACATAACCGTGGGTTTATTACCAGTTGGCAATCTGCTAGCCAACAAGTTGCTGTAATTTTTGCTGCCACATTAGGCTATTTAGTCAGTCTAGCCTTTACGAAAGCACAAGTTGATGCTTGGGCTTGGCGTATTCCATTTTTTGTCGGCTGTGCAATTATCCCGTTTATATTCTGGTTACGTAAATCTTTGGCCGAAACCGAAGCTTTTGCCTCTCGAAAAGAGCATCCAACTACTAGACAAATTATGTCAACGCTTGCAGCGAATTGGAAAATTGTAGTCGTTGGAATGTGTATGGTTGCAACAACCACAACCATGTTCTATTTCATTACAGTTTACACCCCAACTTATGGAAAAGAAGTTCTACATTTAACAACTGCAGAAAGCTTATTTGCAACGGTAATGGTCGGGGCAAGTAACTTTATTTTATTACCTATAGGTGGTTATTTATCAGATAAAATTGGTCGAAAACCACTATTGATTACCACAACCGTTTTAATTTTTGTAAGTGCTTATCCGCTATTAAGCTGGCTAACTCAAAACATTAGTTTGGCACACATGTTAATTTCACTACTTTGGCTATCTCTGCTCTATAGTTTCTATAACGGCGCATTGGTCGTTTCCCTCACTGAAATGATGCCAAGCTCTGTAAGAATTGCTGGTTTTTCTGTCGCGTATAGTCTTGCCACTTCTATATTTGGTGGGTTAACACCTATGATTGCCACATATCTTGTACAAGAATCTGGCAGCAAAAGTATGCCTGCTTTCTGGTTAATGTTTGCCGCAATCATTAGTTTAATTGCAACGCTTATTGTATTTCGCAATCGGCAAACTCTTGCTATAGAATCCCCATCAATCAAGGATCAACTTGCATAATCAACTAAGCAGCAATATTTAAACAGTTAAAGGAGACCTTAGTCTGCCTTTAACTGTTTTAAAATTGCTCTTAATACCTCTAACCGAGCTGTATATTTGTCATCAGTCGCCACAATATGCCAAGGTGCATATTCTGTACTTGTTCGCTCAAACATATCTGCGGCAGACTTTAAATACTCATCCCATTTATCACGATTGCGCCAATCTTCTGCGGTAATTTTAAAGCGTTTATGTGGAGTCTCTTCTCTGGCTTTAAAACGCTGTTCTTGCTCATCTTTACTAATCGCTAGCCAAATTTTTACGACAATCGTTTCACTATCAAATAAATCTTTTTCAAAACGATTAATTTCGTCGTATGCCCTCTGCCACTCTAAAGGAGAGGCAAAACCTTCAACACGCTCAACAAGTACACGCCCATACCATGTCCGATCAAAGATTGTAATTTTTTCGGCTTCATTAATGCGGTTCCAAAAACGCCACAAGTAAGGATGTCTTGCTTCAAAGCGTTCAGGAGCACCAATACAATGAATATCATATTCACGCGGGTCTAGGTTTTTAACAATTCGTTTAATGGCACCACCTTTGCCCGAAGCATCCATTCCTTCAAAAGCAATCACAAAATTTCGTTTATCAAAACGCATGGTATCGGCAATTTTTTTACTGAGCTTATCGAGCTCTTTTTTATATTCAGCTTTATCAAGCTGTTCTTTAGAAGGTTTTAATAAACTCTCTGGAATTTTTGCCTGCTGCCATTTCCCTTTGACTTCACTTTTATGTTCAGGTAATTCACGCATGTGTTGCAAAAGGTACTGGGCAAAAAACTGATCACGCTGTTTTTCATCTTCGCCATCAATAATGTACCAATCATCGGTAAAACGGCGGCGTAGCTTTTGCAAGGTGTCATATTGTTTTTTATTGCGCCAGTCCAAACCGTGGAGTTTATGCCAGTGCTGTTCAGATGGGTCTATTTTATCTAAACGTTTTTGTAGTGACTTCCATGAAAGATCAAACCAAACCTTAATAACATCAACATAGTTATTTTTTAAGTCCTGCTCAAATGCCCGCATATTTTCAATATAAACATCAAAACGGGCATCATCCAAAGGTTCCGACACATGAGTCGCGGTGACCAACAAGTCGCTATACCAATTGCCAAACATCACCACAATTTGACCTTCAGTCGGAATAAACTCTGAATATGACTGCCAAAATGCTTCTGTATCGTTTAGCATCCGCGGTGCATCTGCTTTTACCCGTAAATATCTTGGATCGAGCCATTCTCGAAGCTGTTTAACGGCCTCTCCTTTTCCAGCCAGCTCAATACCACTCATTAAAATAAGCGTACTTTTAGCATTTTTTTTGCCTCGACTATCTTTTAAAGCATATTGCGCTTCAATCAAGTCGACCGAAAGCTGTTCTTCGTCGCGAATTTCAAATTTTGGTTGTTGTTCACTCATGATCCACTGCTCTAATCTTTTATTGTTTAATTTCGATGTTATTTAAATTATGCGCTTAAATGATGAATTGCTATACAAATTATGTCATTGCAACACAATTTCAATTAAAAATTGACGCATAAATCATTTTTTTACATCTACTCGCCATAGTAGAAGGTTACAATGCCTCTTATGATTTTTTGTAAATAGCCCAATATTAGAGCCTTACATGTCTAAACTCGCTGCCTTTGACGATCTTTTACAACAATATAAAACATTTAATTATCACGATAATCCAGTGCTTGCCCAACGTTTGCAAGATGTACAAATCTGGCTAAAAGAGCGGATGAAAGATACTCATCACGACTTTTTTAATTTGCCAGAGCATAAGCTCATGTCAGAGTATTTTTTAAACCGTTTATATGGTGGTCCAGAGTTTGATGCGCTTGCTGCTCAAATTGAGCGTTTATTGAAATATGCTCATAAAGCAGAAAAAGTCCTACCTGAAAACGCGATTAAAACAGGGACAAAATCGGTAAGTTTAGCTGTACTTGCCACCCAACTTGATGAACAAGTGGCAATGCAGCTTCTTACAGACTACCCAACAAATACCGTACTCACCGATGAAATCATGCGTTTGACTTTACTCAAGCTTGATCAGGCAGAGGCTCGTTATCAGCAACTTGCCCTTCTTGACGATTTAGGATTAGCCCTAGATAAGTATATGCGTTCATTTATGATGTTCACTGCTTTTAAAATGTGTAAAGGTATTGCCCAAAAATATCACTTTGAATTGATGTATGATTTTATTCAAGATGGTTTTAGCGCAATGAAACCATTAAAATCAGCCGAGAACTTTATCAAGACTTTTACGGAAAAAGAACGTCAGATTGTTGAAAAAGTACATTCAGGACATCCGAATCCGTTTAGAGTGTGATAAGGTCGGCACAGAGAAAAAACTCAACCTCGCGAAGTTGAGATTTTATTCATTATATTTGCATGGTGATGCCTGTAAAAATAGACAAAATCTGTCATCATGCAGAACTTATTCCGTTTCACTTGAGTTTGAGTCTAGGAGAGACAATATGTCTAACGAAAACCAAAAGCCAACATCTCCAACTGAGCAGGCACAAAGTTCAGACAAAGTTAGCCCATTCCTAAGCTCACCTTTACCGCAAGGTACTCCTCAAGGGCAACAACAAACTTTACAGCAATCTTTAACAGATACTCCTGTTAGCAGTTCTGTACCAAAATATAATTTACCTCGTGGTGCAAGCAACACTGGCAATGTTGGTGAAACAACTCACTTTGGTTTCTCAACTGTTAAAACTGAAGATAAAGCACAAAAAGTTGCGGAAGTTTTCCACTCGGTAGCAAGTAAATATGACCTTATGAATGACTTGATGTCATTTGGTATTCACCGTCTATGGAAACGCTTTGCGATTAACATGTCAGGTGTACGCCGTGGTCAACATGTATTAGATATTGCTGGTGGTACAGGCGACTTGGCAAAAGTATTTAGCCGTGAAGTTGGTCCACAAGGTCATGTTGTTCTTTCAGACATTAACGAATCTATGCTCAATGTTGGCCGTGACCGCCTAATTGATGCAGGTTGTACCAATGTCGATTTCGTTCTTGCCAATGCAGAAACATTAGAACCATTTGCCGACAACAGCTTTGACCTTGTAACCATTAGCTTTGGTTTACGTAACGTGACAGATAAAGATGCAGCACTTGCTTCTATGTTCCGTGTGCTTAAACCAGGTGGTCGTTTACTGATTCTTGAGTTTTCTAAACCTGTATTTGAGCCATTCTCAAAACTTTATGACCTTTATTCATTCACTGCTTTACCGATTATGGGTAAATTGGTTGCTAATGACTCAGAAAGTTATAAGTATTTGGCTGAATCAATTCGTATGCACCCAGACCAACGTACCTTAAAAGGTATGATGGAAAATGCAGGCTTCCAGAACTGTGACTATCACAACTTAACTGCTGGTATTGTTGCTGTTCACCGTGGCTTCAAACTGTAAGGGATAACGATATGTGGTCGATTTTGGCACTCGGTGCAGTCGAACGTATCATTCATCATCTGATCGATCTGGATGCGGTTACACGCATTCAGCTTAATCAGTTACAGGGCAAAATGTTGCGTGTTGTCATAGATAGCCCGCAGCTTTCTGTTGATGTATTCTTTGACCAAGAAAAAGTACGTCTTGAACCTACTGCAACAGGGCACAGCGAAAAACCTTCTATTTTTGAACAACGCCCTTTTGATCCACAATTTAAAATTTCTGAAGCAACAGCAACTTTGCATGTCAAAGATGTCGTTGAACTCATTAAATTATTAGTCAGCGATCCAGACCAGATTGGTAATATCCCACTACAAGGCGATTATCACCTTTTACAAGATATTCAAAAAATTATGCAGCAAGCTGAGCCTGATTTAGCTGCGCATTTATCAAAATGGGTTGGTCCTCAACTCGCTCACGAAATTGGCAAGATTCAACTTGCCCCAAAACATTTAAAACGCTCTCTTCAAAGCCATCTATTTTTTGCTGAAGATGCTTTAAAAGAAGATAGTGGTTTATTTGCCCCACGTTGGGAAATGGATAATTTAAATCAGGCTACGCGTAAGCTTAATCAAGACATTGACCGTCTAGAAGCTAAATTGCAGCAGCTTAATGCACAACTACACCCCACTCAAGACTAGGTAAGACCGTATATGATTCCGCACGTTTCACGTTTACTCGAACTTTGGCGTATTGCAGCGCACTATAGACTCGATACGTTGTTCCCTGCGGATGAATTACCGGTTAAAGCTAAACATGCATTAAATATTATTAAGATGCATCCGGCAGCATGGTCGAGTCGTGAACGCAAAAACCCTTTAAAGCTTAAAGAAGCTTTAGAAGATATGGGGCCACTTGCAATTAAGCTTGGGCAGTTATTGTCTACTCGACGCGACCTTATTCCACCTGAAATACTCGCTCAATTGGTTTTACTTCAAGATCAGGTAAAACCGTTTGATAGCAATGTTGCCAAACAACGTATTCAAGAATCGTTAAAAGCTGACGTAAATACCTTGTTTGCACGATTTGATGACCAGCCATTAGCTGCTGCTTCAATTGCACAAGTGCATACAGCGGCTCTACATGATGGCCGTGAAGTTGTTGTTAAAGTGACTCGCCCAGACATTCGCAGCCAGATTTTACAAGACTTTGAAATTTTAGCTTGGCTAGGAAATACCTTAGAAAGTCGCCTTGAAGCTGCTCGTGCGTTGCATCTCACTGAAATTATTCAAGACTATCGCCAGATCATTTTAAATGAACTGGACTTGAGTATTGAGGCAGATAATACCCGCCGTATGCGCCATTATTTCACTGGTTCAACCATGATGTATGTGCCAGAAGTCTACATGGACTCAAAAGATGTCATGGTGGCGGAGCGTATTACCGGTGTTCCTATTTCAGATACGGCAACCTTTGACCGTTTAGGTATGGACCGCGCACAACTTGCAGAAAGAGGATTAACCATTTTCTTTACGCAAGTATTCCGCGATAACTTTTTCCATGCCGACATGCACCCTGGCAATGTCTTTGTAGAAACAATTAACCCAAGCAATCCACGCTTTATTGCACTGGATTGTGCAATTATGGGTGAGTTATCAAAGCATGACCAAATGACGGTTGCCCGCATGTTGCTTGCTGTAATGAACAGCAACTTTATGCAGCTCATTCAAATTGTGCATCAAGCTGGCTGGATTCCACCGGGCACAGATCAAGATGCGCTATCGCGTGAAATGCGCCGTACAGTTGGGCCAATGGTATCTAAACCAATGGATCAACTTGATTTTGCTGGTATCTTGATTCAAGTAATGGATATTGCCCGTCGCTTCCATTTAGAGATTCCACCACAGCTCATGCTGCTACTCAAAACTTTAGTGCATGTCGAAGGCCTAGGAACCGATCTTTATCCGCAGCTCGACATCTGGAAATTGGCAAAACCTATTTTGAGTGAATGGGTCAAAGCCAACATGAACCCAGTCAAAAATATAAAAGAGTTAGGACAGCAACTACCTGACCTGCTTTTAGGTGCCCAAGATTTCCCAAGCTTAATTGTTGACAGTTTAAATGGTTTAAAAAATCAGTCTGCTTGGCAAGACCGTCAGTTACGCGAAATGCAGCAACTTCGTTTGCAAATGGAACATCAACAACGCCGCAGTTGGATATTTGGCAGTACCATGCTGATTTTGCTCACCATCGCGATTATTAGCCCTTGGTTTGTTTCTATTATTTTAATTGTGCTGAGTAGTTTATTAGCGCTTTGGCGTATATTGAAATAAGTTCTAAAACCCTTGCAAGTGCAAGGGTTTTTTATGACCAACTTTAATTTTTAAAAAATATAGATCGCTTATTCGTTCATTGCTAAATTAACATTCATAAATGCTTGAAAAGAACAAACAATGAAAATACCTCATTTTGCTATTATCGGGGCAGGTACAGCAGGTTTAGCCACTGCCATTTTGCTTGCCCGAGAAGGCAATAACGTTACTATTTTTGAACAAGTTGATGAGTTATCTCCGGTAGGTGCTGGGTTATTACTACAACCTGCGGGGTTAGCTGTATTTGAACATTTAGGTGTACTCGACAAAGCCTTAACCTTAGGTGCGAGAGTCACGGGCCTAGAAGGACAACTTCCGGATAAGCGCCTTTTAGTTAACAGTCATTATCACGAAGCATCAGCAAATCTTTATGGTTTAGGTATACACCGTGCCACTTTATGTCATGTACTCACTCAAAAGCTTAGCGAGTATTCAAGCCAGATTACTTGGTGTATGAACCATTCTGTTGAGAGCTTTGAAGAACATAACGATGAAGTTCGGATATTCGGTAGCCATCAAAACCAAAAGTTTGATGCTTGCTTTGATGGCCTACTTATTGCCAATGGTGCTCGTAGCCAGTTACGCCCCAAAGCATGGGTAAAGGTTGACAAAGCTTATCCATGGGGAGCGGCGTGGAGTATCGTGCCTGAGTGCCAAGTCCTCGATTCTGAGATTCTGCATCAATTTTATGATCACTCGAAAATTATGATGGGAATTCTTCCTACTGGAGCCATTCCAGCAGAACCTCAACAGCGCCTTTCGAGTATATTTTGGAGCTTACCTACCCCACAATTACAAAGCTTTTTACAAGATGAACAAGCCAAGCAAGTTTGGTTAAAGCAAGTCTCTGAACGTTGGCCCAACGTTGCAGAATGGCTAAAAGAAATTTTGTATAACAGTCAAACTGAGCCTAAATGGTTATCTGCAAACTACCGTGATGTCGTCATGACTCAATTTGGGCAAGGAAGAATCGGGGTAATTGGAGATGCAGCTCATGCAATGAGTCCACAGTTAGGGCAAGGCGCAAATATGGCATTATTGGATGCTTGGGCTTTTTCTCAATCATTACAACATGCCAAGAAGAATCAGAATATTGACTGGCCTCTGCTCTGGCAGCACTATCACCAGCTTCGCCACTCATCCACCCAGTTTTATCAATTTCTCAGTCGCTTATTAACACCACTTTATCAATCTGATCATTGGTGGACTGGAAGTTTAAGAGACCTTGTTTTTCCGTGGATGTATCAAATTCCCTATTTTCGAAAGGAAATGGCCATCACAATTTCAGGTTTAAAGACTACTCCGTTTCAACAACTTGATTATGATCAAGTCGCTCAATCACCTAAAGAAAGCCGTGCGTTTCATTTAAAAAATGAATCTCTGTCTGACTATTAACCCAACTAAATGATAGTGAGTAATACATGAAAATTAGCCATCTTGATCATCTTGTTTTAACCGCCTCAAATATTGAAACTACCTGTCATTTCTATCAAACCGTATTAGGGTTTGAGGTCATCACTTTTAAAGGTGATAGAAAAGCTCTACAGTTTGGAAATCAAAAAATAAATTTACACCAGCAAGGTAATGAGTTTGAACCTAAGGCATTACAGCCAACTCCCGGATCTGCCGACCTGTGTTTTATTTCAGAAACTCCTATTTCAGAAGTGATTGCGCATCTTAATCAATTAAATATTACAATTGAGGAAGGCCCCGTTGAACGTACGGGTGCAATGCATCCTATTCTTTCAGTTTATATTCGCGATCCAGATCAAAATTTGATTGAGATTTCAAACAACATAAAGTTATAAGTCATTTATAGTTTGCAGGGATATTTTGTAATTGTTTTTCAATATCCCAATCTTTGGGTTTCTCTTTTAATGTCCACCAATTAGCACCTGCCTCCAACCATTTCTTGCGATACGTTTTTACAGATGCTTTAGTATAATCCTCATATCCAAATTCAACACCACAACAATCACAAATGTCAAAGCTTGGATTGTCTCCATTTTTACCCCATGGTTCTTCAGGTTGTAGAAGACCACATATTCGACAAGCAAAATTTTCTATTTTGTCCAAAATTTATTTTCCTAAGTTAGGCAAGATGCTAGATAATTTTATAATAACGATAACCTCGCAAATCAAAATTAATTTGAACACCTCTTAAATTACAATTTACTAATATCTATCTTATAGACCAATCATATAACCGATTTTTTATACAACAAGCATAGCCAACCCTAAGCACAAGCGCTACACTAGCTGCTTTCCACCCAATGGATTTCCACTCATGTCAAACTGGTTAGATGAAGTTAAATTTGATTCCAATGGTCTTATCCCTGCCATTGCTCAACATCATCAAACCGGACGTATTTTGATGGTAGCGTGGATGAACCGTGAAGCACTTGCGCTCACAGCAGAAAAAAATCAGGCTGTATACTTCTCTCGCTCTCGCCAAAAACTCTGGCACAAGGGTGAAGAATCAGGCCATTTTCAAACAGTTTATGAAATTCGTTTGGACTGCGATGGCGACGTGATTATATTACAGGTTGAGCAACACGGCGGTATCGCGTGTCATACAGGTCGTGAGTCTTGTTTCTACCGTAAACTTACCCCACAGGGCTGGGAAATTGTCGATGCACAATTAAAAGACCCTACTGCAATTTATGGTGACAAAGCTAAAACTGAAAGCCACGATCACGCTCATACCACTGAACAAGTTGATGTGCTTGCTCACTTAGGGCAATTAATGCAAGAGCGTAAGCAAGCAGAAGCAGACACTTCATATGTGGCAAGTCTCTACAAAAAAGGCATAAATAAAATCTTAGAAAAAGTCGGCGAAGAAAGCGTAGAAACTATTATTGCTGCGAAAGACTACGCTGCTCAAAATACAGAAAGCAATTTAAATGACTTGATTTATGAAACAGCAGATTTGTGGTTCCATAGCATTGTCATGTTGGGTTATTTCGATCTTAATCCACAACTTATTATTGACGAATTAGCTCGTCGTCAGGGTTTATCTGGTTTAGTTGAAAAAGCTAACCGTAACAAGGTTTAAAATCACTCAGTGTCGAATATCGAAAAACCTAAAGCCACCTATGAGCAAGCAATTGCCATAGATAATGGACGTCTTGGGCAATCATTTAAAGTGATTGCCTATGCGGGTACAGGTAAAACTACTACATTACAAATGATTAGCGATGCCATGCCTGAACGGCGTGGTATGTACCTAGCATTTAACAAAGCAATTGCTGGTGAAGCACAAAACAAATTTCATCGTAATGTAGATTGTCGTACTTTTCACTCACTCGCCTTTCGCAGTGTGCCACGAGGTGTGACTGATAAATTACGCTTGCCGCGCTTAAGTCCAAGCTTTATTGCAAAAGAATATCGACTAGAACCGATTACCTTGCGACGTATGATGGGTGGGCGTTATGAAAAATACGTCTTAATGCCAAGTCGCCTCGCAAGCCTTGTCGCAAATGCGGTGAGCTATTTCTGTTCGACTAGCTCACAATACCCCGCTCCTCGACATATTCAGGCACCCAACTGGTTACATCCAGACGATATTACTGAGCTACAAACCCACCTTTACCCTGCCGTTGAACGGCGCTGGTTAGAGTCTATCGACCCGAACCATCAGGCCGGAATTGGTCACGATATTTATCTCAAGCTTTGGGCATTGTCTGAACCTAATATTCCAGCCGATTATGTCTTATTTGATGAAGCCCAAGATGCTGACCCTTTAATGCTTGGTATTTTACTTCGCCAAAAAAGTACGCAGGTTATTTATGTCGGCGATGCACATCAGCAAATCTACGCGTGGCGCGGTGCAGTAAATGCCATGCAACAACTACCTTTGCCAGAGTCTCGTCTCACCACTTCTTTCCGTTTTGGAGAGGCCATTGCCGATGTCGCAAATGCATTGCTAGGCGGTTTAAATGAAACAGTTCCTCTGCTTGGCAATCCGAACCAAAAATCAAGTGTCGTCAATAAACCTCATACCAAAATGCGTGATGCGATTTTGTGTCGTACCAATGCTCGGGCAATGGAGCTTTTATTAGCTGGTTTGGTGCATGGTGATAAAGTAAGTTTGCAAGCGGATCACCAAAAACTAAATCGTTTTGTAGATGCTGCAAGTTTTCTCAAACAAGGAAAACGAGTCACTGACGTTCCTGAGTTGGCATGGTTTAACTCATGGCATGATGTCCATGAATACTGCGAAACCAATGAAGGAAGTGATATTAAACCATTGGTTAAACTAGTGGACGATCACGGCACTGAACCCTTAAAAAAAGCACTTGCTAAAATCACGCCCCTTGAGCAAGCTGACTATGTCATCTCGACTGCCCATAAAGCAAAAGGACTCGAGTGGAACCGCGTGCATATTGAAGATGACTATCAATTTAAAATTAATGGCTTAGAACACAAGATTACAGATGAAGAGTTAAGATTACTTTACGTGGCCTGTACTCGTGCTAAAGTAAGTCTAAATATTCATCATCTTTATGATCTGATACAACAACTAAAAGTAAGGGCGCCTTTAAGTCTTCGTAAGTCGGTTGGTTGAAGCGCTCATAATTAGGTGAGCCTATGAAACTTGAATCTATCCAATTTAAACATGTTGCTCTGTTTCATGACCTAAAAATACAGTTTCAATATGATAAACAACCGATTACTTTAATTTTAGGAGAGCAGGCAACTGGTAAAAGTATGCTACTCAAGCATATTTATCATGCCTTAACATGGTTTCCAGCTCGCCTGAAAGATATTCGCACCCCTGGCATTGTCATGCCAGATCAGGATATTACCTATTCTCGTTTGCAGGCTAAAATAGAAGTTAGCATTCAAATTCCTCCAGAATTCGGACAGTTACCAGAGAGTACATCCGCACAACAAGCAGACTCATCTCTTTGTAGCTGGAAATTGTTTAAAACTTTAAATGCAAGTGGAATAGGTATTAGCCAAGTCGAAACTCAACAACTCGAACAGACTGTTACTCTTTATAATCAAGTCACAAGAAAAGATCCTCTCCAAGGTCTTCCCCTACTTGCCTATTACCCATCTGAGCGGTTTATTAATGATATAAATTTGCTGAATAAAAACCTTCCGGGTATTACCCAGTCTGTCTCTGCCTATGACATTAGCTATATACCATTTACGACCTTTACTCGCTTTTTTGAGTGGCTACGTGAAATTAGCGATATTGAAAATGCACAAGCGGCTTATGTGGTGCAAAAAATTATTTCACAACAATCAAATCCAAAAAATAAGGAAGAACTCTTACATCAACTTCAAATCGAGTTGGCAGGACAACCTAAACAGCTTCCCTCACCAAATTTATACGCCTTAAAATCGGCGTTAAAAATCATTTTTCCTGAGCTAGAAGACCTCTATCTACAATATCATCCAAGACTGCAACTGATGGTGCATTACAAGGGTGAAACTTTAACGTTTCAACAACTTTCCAATACAACAAAAACATGGATTGCACTAATAGGCGATGTCGTGCGCAGACTGTGTTTACTCAATCCATTGAGCTTAGACCCTTGTCTTGAGGGTGAAGGCATTTTGTTGATTGACCAGATCGACTCACAGCTAGATGCTCTACATTGCTCAGAAATTTTAAATCGTCTTCATCAGGCATTTCCACGTTTACAAATTATTGTGACTGGAAGCCGTGAAGAGTTACTTGAACATGCTGCCGCTTATCAATGTCTAAAACTAGAGCATAGCAAGATTAACCAGCTTGATTTAAATACGACTCAACAACAGCTAGAGCATCTTTATACCTTATTGCAACGAGATGAAGTTTCAGCGCCACTAGATCCTCTTCCGCTTGATAGCGAACCAACAACAGCTCAAATAGATAATTTGTACCAACAAATCCAAAACTTAAATGAACAACAAAAAAATGAATTATTACGTATGATTCATGCAGGAGATACTTCAGAAGAAACTTCTTCTCTTTAAAACGTTATTATTCATTTAGTGCAATTTTTATAATAAAAACCCCATTCGCTAAATATACGATGAAATCTGGTTTTTAAGCTGAAAAATCACTAGATGTTGTTACCGCATGTAATAACATCAGATTTTTAATGATTTTTTAGTGTACAATAAATTTCATTTTG
>JAITLL010000021.1 GCA_031277915.1 Acinetobacter sp. | reverse complement strand
AATTTAACTCAATTTGTATCAAAAAATAACAGAAATCTAGCAGTTTTTGTATAAAAAAGACTCTATGCTCTTGAATATAATTTTTGTCACAAGCTGAAAAATTAAAAACAGAGCCTTTTTTTGAGGAGAAAACGATGAAAGTATTACGTGTTTTAGTGACAACTACAGCTTTATTTGCTGCTGGTGCTGCAATGGCAGATGAAGCTGTTGTTCATGACAGTTATGCATTCGATAAAAACCAATTAATTCCAGTAGGTGTTCGTGCTGAAGCTGGTACCACTGGTTACGGTGGTGCTTTATTATGGCAAGCAAACCCATATGTTGGTTTAGCATTAGGTTACAATGGTGGTAACGTGTCTTGGCGTGATGATGTGTCAGTAAATGGCACTAAGTACGACTTAGATATGGATAATAGCAACGTTTATTTAAATGCTGAGATTCGTCCTTGGGGTGCAAGTCCTAACCGTTGGGCTCAGGCTTTATATGTAGCTGCGGGTGCTGCTTACTTAGACAATGACTATGACTTAACTAAACGTTCACAGGACGGTACTATTAAAGTAAATGGTAATAATTACTCATTTAATGGTTCAGTGGATGGCAAATTAAGCTATAAAAATGATATCGCTCCTTATCTAGGTGTAGGTTTTGCTCCTAAGATCAATAAGAACTGGGGCGTATTTGGTGAAGTAGGTGCTTACTATACTGGTAACCCAACAGTAAATCTTAAATCAAATGGTACTTTTGTTAATGTTAACGGTGCTGATTTTGATAAAGATTTACGTGCTGAAGAAAACAAAATCCGTAACGATGACAAATACAAATGGTTACCAGTTGGTAAAGTTGGTGTGAACTTCTTCTGGTAATTAATACTAAAAATAAAAGAGCTAAATAGCTCTTTTATTTTGTTCTTAATTTTTATTCATCTGGATAAGCAATTTTCTTGAGTGCTTTAATGTCGGCATCAGGTGAACATAAAGAAACAAACTCATATCCGTAACCACGCAATAGATGGCCTTTACGCACAGCAATCCATGTAGTGTTGACACCAAAAATATCAGTTTTAATTTGCTTTAAGCGATAATCACGTTCTGCATCGTAAGCCACGTCATTTACAATTCCGACGCCCATGCCAAGCTCAACATAGGTTTTAATGACATCAGCATCAAGCGCGGACATAACGATATCTGCATCAAGATGAGCTTCTTCAAATGCTTTATCAATTTTAGAGCGGCCTGTAAAACCACCATGATACGTAATGAGAGGGTATTCAGCTAAAAGATCTAAAGTAATCTTATCCGCCTGCACTAAAGGATGATTTTGCGGTGTAATAATACTGTGCTGCCATTGATAGTATGGAATGCTTGCTAAGTTTTCCTCAGTCGTCAAAGACTCTGTCGCAATACCGATATCAGCTTCACCTTGTAAAAGCATCTCTGAGATTTCGACTGGGCTTGCTTGTTGCAAAATCAAATGTACTTTAGGAAATAATTTTTTAAATTGATTAACGATTGGAGGTAGTACATAACGTGCTTGGGTGTGCGTTGTCGCAATTGTGAGTGTACCTTCATCGACTTTATTAAAGTCATCGGCAAGACGCTTAATATTTTCCGCATCTACAAGCATACGCTCCACAATGCTAAGGAGTGATTGACCCGGTTCAGTTAACCCAAGCAGACGTTTACCTTTACGAACGAAAAGTTGTACACCTAATTCATCTTCTAAATCTTTAATATGTTTACTTACACCTGATTGAGAGGTGTATAACGCGGCAGATGCTTCCGTTAAATTAAAGTTTTGGCGTACTGTTTCTCGGATAATTCTTAATTGTTGAAAGTTCATTTACATTTTTCCTCGAAAGAGGTGAGGAGTGGCTTTAAATTCCGCAAGATGCTTCCTCACCAAATAATTCCTTAAGCAACTTGATCTGCAAATAGATGAAGTTGAGATGCACTGACCCAAACAGTTTGATTTGGTTTAAATGCATGTTGTTTTGCAGCTTCACTGCTCAAAGCAATCTCAATTAAACGTCCATTACGATCTTGTAATTCCGCCACTACTTTTCCAGCAATCCAGACTTCACGTACAAAAGTTGCTTCAATTGTATTTGCCTGTGGTTGCGAATGAATATGTAACTCATCTGGACGGGCAAAAGCAATCACTTTTCCTTGCGGTGCCTGAACTGTGGTTGGTAATTCGATACGATCATTGCCGATACGGATAATACCGCCAGCATGTTCTCCTTCAAAACGATTTGCTTGACCCAGGAAATCAAACACAAATGGCGTTGCAGGTTTTTCGTAGACTTCACGTGGTGAACCAATTTGTTCGACGTTACCTTTATTCATCACAATAATTTGGTCAGCCACTTCAAGAGCTTCTTCTTGGTCATGTGTTACGAATATTGAAGTGATATGCAATTCGTCATGCAAGTTGCGTAACCAGCGACGTAATTCTTTACGGACTTTAGCATCAAGTGCACCAAACGGTTCATCAAGCAGTAGCACACGAGGCTCTACAGCGAGTGCTCGAGCTAAAGCAATACGTTGGCGTTGACCACCAGAAAGTTGAGCAGGGTAACGATCTGCTAAAAAGCCCAGTTGAACCAGATCGAGTAGGCGAGTAACACGTTTTTTAATTTCAGCTTCAGAAGGGCGTGTAGCACGAGGGCGAACACGTAAACCAAAAGCAATATTGTCAAATACCGTCATATGACGGAATAAAGCATAGTGTTGAAATACAAAGCCGACTTGACGTTCGCGGACATGTACATTGGTTGCATCTTCGCCTTCAAGTAATACTTGGCCTCCATCGGCTGACTCTAGGCCAGCAATAATACGAAGTAGCGTTGTTTTACCGCAGCCAGATGGGCCGAGTAGGGCGACTAGTTCACCCTCTGGAAAATCTAGGGAAATATTTTTAAGCGCATGGAATGCACCAAAGTGTTTTTCAATATTCTTAACTTGAATACTCATGATTTCATTCCTTACGAACCAGTTGAATGCGGTTGTGGTTTGTCTTGGTGTAGTTCTAACCACGTTTTCAATACCAGTGTTAATATGGCTAAAAAAGCAAGTAATGAGGACACGGCAAAGGCTGCGCTAAAGGTGTACTCGTTATATAAAATTTCAACATGAAGTGGCAGGGTATTGGTTTCGCCACGGATGTGACCTGAAACCACTGATACTGCACCAAACTCACCCATTGCACGTGCATTACATAAAATCACGCCGTAAATTAACCCCCATTTAATGTTAGGCAATGTGACTTTCCAAAAGGTTTGCCAACCTGAGGCACCGAGTACAATCGCGGCTTCCTCTTCCTCTGTTCCTTGAGCTTCCATCAGTGGAATTAACTCACGTGCAACAAAAGGAACGGTAATAAAAATAGTGGCTAAAACAATTGCAGGTACGGCATATAAAATCTTAATGTCATGGTCCATTAACCAACCACCTAACCAACCTTGAGCACCAAAAATCAGTACAATCATTAAACCGGCAATAACAGGTGAAACTGAAAAAGGCATATCAATAATGGTGGTTAAAACTGCTTTGCCTTTAAACTGGAACTTAGAAACTGCCCATGCTGCAGCAACACCAAATATCACGTTAATTGGAACAGCAATTGCTGCGGTTAATAATGTTAGTTTCACCGCTGACAATGTATCTGGATCAATTAAAGCCTGAACATAGACTTCAAGGCCTTGTTTAAATGCTTCAACAAAAACCAAAATAAGTGGCAACATCAGGCAACTAAGAAAGAAAATCAGCGCAATGGTAATGAGCGTATAACGTACCCAAGTCGGTTCACGAGTTGCATCACGAGACTGTAGCTTCAAAGCAAGCGTATTGCTGTCAGTATGTAGGTTCATGTGATATTTCTCCCTGTACGACGGTTTGCCCAGGCTTGCAGTAAATTAATGGCAAATAAAATAATGAAAGAGAGAACTAACATAACCGCTGCAATAGTGGTTGCACCTGCATAATCATATTCTTCCAGGCGAGAAATGATCATGAGTGGGGCAATTTCTGTTTTAAATGGCTGGTTACCAGCGATGAAAATTACAGAACCATATTCACCCACACCACGTGCAAATGCTAAAGCAAAGCCTGTAAATAGAGCAGGTAGTAATATAGGTAAAATAATTTTAGTAATTGTCTGCCAGCGATTTGCCCCAAGTGCCGAAGCAGCCTCTTCAAGCTCGGTTTCGATATCGCTTAGTACGGGTTGAACAGTCCGAACAATAAAAGGAATACCAATAAAAACCAAAGCCAACGTAATACCGATAGGTGTATAAGCAACTTGAATACCAAGTGGTTCTAAATATTGACCAATCCAGCCAGTCGGAGCATAGAGCGAAGTCAGTGCAATACCTGCAACTGCGGTTGGAAGTGCAAAAGGTAAGTCTACTAAGGCATCAACTAGACGTTTTCCGGGAAAGTTATAACGGACAAGGCACCAAGCTAAAAGTAGTCCGAAAACAATATTAATAAACGCCGCAATTAAGGCTGAACTAAAGCTCAGTTGAAGCGATTTTAAAATACGCTCAGAGGTTAAAATTTCCCATAATCCGTCCCATCCGATTCCAAATGATTTGATAAAGACTGCGGCTAATGGAATAAGCACAATAAAAGAAACGTAGGCGAGGGTGAAGCCGAATGATAGACCAAACCCAGGCAGCACTCGGGATCGCTGCGACATGATATTTCCTCAAAGAGAAAAGCCTGCTGAAACCAGTAAGCGAATAAATAAAGATAAACGGTGCGGTATAAAGCTGGGTATTAAGCAAATTTCAAAGAGAAATGTGTCTTTACCGGATCAATAGATGAGTGGCTACACATCGAGTCTTCAGGAAGTAGATAGTTCAGTAAGTCAGGGAATGGGCCAAAACCAGAAGCAACATTAATATGACCGACTTGTCCAAGATTAATTGGATTTAATTGCCACGCTTTAGCAAGTTGTAAAGCATCAAAAAAACCGAGCCAAGGATCATTTTCACTAATGAGTAATGTTGTCGGCGCATTAATTTTTAACTGATGAAAATAATCTTTGTAGTCAGTCAAGCTATGGCGAGCAAAACCTGCTTCACCAAAACGTGCTGGATTTGCAGGAGCAACCAAAATTAATTTTTTAACTTGAGCTTGTAACTCAGGGTATTCAGCCAAAGCAGCAACACTTGTTAAGCAACCGAAACTGTGCGCAACAATTTGTACGGGTGCTTGTACCGCTTGAACTGTTTTAACAAATTGTTCAATCCATTCACTTAATACGGGTCTATCCCAGTTTTTTTGCTCAACGCGAGAACTAGACACGAGTTGACGCTGCAACCAAGATTGCCAATGTTGATGTTCACTTCCACCTACACCAGGAACAATTACAGAGTGAGTCATGTCTGTTCTCCTTATCTTTAGTACAAAAAATTACTTCTCTGAACTATTGGTTTTTACGATTTGATCGAAAACACCGCCATTAGCGAAGTGTTGTTTTTGCACTTTTGTCCAACCACCAAACTCTTTATCAATTGTCACGAGTTTCAATGGCTTAAATACATTGCTGTATTTTTTGAGTACAGCTGCATTACGAGGGCGATAGAAATTACGTGCTGCGATTTCTTGGCCAGCAGGTGAGTACAAGTAGTTGAGGTAACCTTTAGCGATTGTGAGGTTGCCTTTTTTCGCAGCATTTTTCTCAACAACAGCAACTGGTGGCTCAGCTAAAATGGATAAAGATGGCGTAATAATTTCAAACTTACCTGGCTGTTCGCGGGTAGCTAGATATGCTTCGTTTTCCCAAGCCAGTAGCACATCACCAATGCCACGTTCAGCAAAAGTCGTGGTTGCACCGCGTGCACCTGAGTCTAATACTTTAGTGTGCTTATAAATTTGGCGGACGTATTCTTGAGCTTTTGTATCATTACCGCCTGGTTGATGTTTTGCCCAAGCCCAAGCAGCGAGATAGTTCCAGCGAGCACCGCCAGAAGTTTTTGGGTTTGGCGTAATAATTTCTACACCCGGTTTGATTAAGTCGCCCCAATCTTTAATTTGTTTAGGGTTACCCTTACGCACCAAAAACACGATTGTTGATGTGTATGGCGTTGAGTTTTGCGGTAACTTCTTCTGCCAATCAGTTGGAAGCAATTTTGCTTTTTCAGCAATTTCGTCAATATCTGCTGCAAGTGCTAATGTCACAACGTCAGCATTTAAGCCATCAATAACAGCACGGGCCTGTTTACCCGAACCGCCGTGTGATTGTTTAAATTGAATGTCTTGTCCTGTACGTTGTTTCCAGTAAGCGCCAAACTGTTTATTAAAGTCTGTATATAACTCACGAGTTGGATCGTAAGAAACGTTTAAAAATTCTTGTGCTGCAAATGATGAAACAGAAAGAAGCGCAGCAATAACCCCAACTTTTAATTGAGAAAAACGCATGAGATAACCCCTCAAAAATACGAAATGTTCAAAACATGAACGCAGAATAGCGCTAGTCTTTATTCTAAAAAAATAATAAAAAACGAATTTAATATGAAAAATATAGAAATAATAAAAATGGATAAACTATTCTTAAATCTTGATATATAACAAGTTTCAAAAATACTAACTAAATCGGTATAATTTTTTAAAATCAGTCATTTAATATTTAAATGAAAGACGTTGTATTGTCGTGTCGTTTTAAGCATAGGATGGGTTAGACATGTGGTGTTTTAAAAATGGGCAACCTGTTGAAACCATTCCTTTACTGGATCGAGCATTTCATTATGGAGATGGTTGCTTTAGCACAATTCGTGTTTTTCAAAATAAGATTGAGCTTAAAGCACGGCACTGGGAACGTTTAAAACTTGCCTGTCAAAAACTAGCTTTAACTGCAAACTTTGAATTCATTGAACAGAGTTTGCAGCAGCTATATAAAGAAAACCTTGTGCTCAACGGCACTTTAAAAATTGTGATTAGCCGTGGTGAGGGTGACCGTGGTTATAGTTTGCCAAAGCATGAAGCAGATCTTTATGTCTGGTTTTATCCAAAAGCACTGGAGCAATTCCAACCCGACTTTATACAGTGCGGGGTTTTAAATCAGGCCTTGGGTTTAACCATGCCAAGTCTAGTTGGACTTAAATCTTTAAACCGTTTGGAACAGGTACTGCTAAAAAAAGAAGCAGATCAACAAGGGTGGGCAGAAGCATTAGTATCTGATGTACAAGGTTATATTGTTGAAGGGGTCAGCAGTAATTGTTTTATTCGTTTAAATGATAGATGGATTACACCGGAACTTCGCTATAATGGCGTCCACGGTGTGATGCGTGCAGAAATTTTGGCGCGTATGCAACACTATGGAATTGCCTGCGAAGTCAGAATAATTGAATTAGATGAAGTACCACAAATACAGAGTCTATTCTTTTGTAATGCTTTACATTCAATGCGAGTAGTTACTCAAATTGATGAACAAACTCTAGATTCACAGGCGTGCCTAAATTTATTTCATACTCTTAACTTGAATCAGATTCATTAATATGCCGAAGCCACCTGTGAATGCAAAAGCAAAAAATGCTAAAAAAAAGGGCAAGAAAACAGCATCTCATTTTCCTAAAAAGTTGGTGCTGTTTGGCTGTTTTATCGTTTTAATTTCTATTTTTGCTATTTTATGGTCAAGTTTATTCAAAGCTTATCCCATTGAAGGGAAAAAGCAGATGTTATCGATCACATCAGGTGAAACCTATTCAGGTTTTATTGATCGTTTAGGTAAAGAAAACAAAATTCATTTCCCAATTGTACTAAAGCTTTATCAAAAGTTTATGATTCATGACAGCATGAAAGCTGGAGTGTATGAAGTCGAGCAGGGAATGAGTGTAAGACAAGTTTTAGAAATGTTGTCTAATGCTGATAATGCTCAAATGAACCGTATTTTGGTGATTGAAGGTACAACTTTTAAACAGCTTCTTACTGCACTCAAAAATGATAAAAATGTAAAAAATACAATACTGGATTTACCTGATGATCAGCTCATGAAAGCTCTAGGAATTCCTTATCATCATCCTGAAGGTTTGTTTGCACCGAATACTTATTTCTTCGCAAAGGGCGAGACTGATAAAAAAATCCTGACAGACTTATATCATCATCAAATGAAAGCTTTAGATGCAGCTTGGGCAAATCGTGCACCAAACCTACCTTATAAAGATAAGTATGAAGCTTTAATTATGGCTTCAATTGTTGAAAAAGAAACAAGTCTAGATAGTGAGCTTGAGCAAGTATCTGGTGTATTTGTACGACGTTTAAAAATTGGTATGCGTCTACAAACTGACCCAACCGTAATTTATGGGATGGGTGATAACTATAAGGGTAAAATTACTCGCGAAGACTTACGTACACCAACTCCCTATAATACCTATACGATTAATGGTTTACCGCCAACACCAATTGCTTTACCAAGTCAAAAAGCAATTGAAGCAGCATTACATCCAGATGACTCAAATAATGTTTATTTTGTGGCAACTGGTAATGGTGGTCATAAATTTACAGCAGATTTGCAGGCTCATAACCAAGCGGTACAAGAGTACTTATCCGTGTTGAGATCGAAGAAATAAGGAAAAGAGATGTTTATTAGCTTTGAAGGCACGGAAGGGGTAGGTAAAACTACACTCATTCGAAAAATTCATCAGCATTTTGAAGAGCAAGGTAAACAAGTTGTTTTAACCCGCGAACCAGGTGGTACACCGTTAGCAGAACAAATACGTTCAATGCTTTTGGCGGTGAATCATGATGAAAATATGAGTCATGATACTGAGCTGCTTTTAATTTATGCGGCACGTGCTCAACACTTACAGCAAGTTATTTTGCCGGCTTTAGAGTCTAATAAAATTGTTTTAAGTGATCGCTTTACCGATGCAAGCTTTGCTTACCAATGTTCTGGTCGTGGTTTAAGCCAAGATAAATTACAGCTTTTAAATCAGAACTTTGTTTCACGTATGCCAGAGGTGACTTTCTGGTTAGATGCACCAATTGAACTTGGTATGAACCGTGCACGTGAACGTGGAGCTTTAGACCGTTTTGAACAAGAAAAGTTAAGTTTCTTCGCAAAAGTTCGCGAAGGGTATGAGACCTTATGGAAAGCCGAACCTGAACGTATTAAACGTTTAGATGCTACCCAAAGTCCTGATCAGGTGTTCAAACAGGCATTGCAATATTTAGGATAAGCAATTGGATGAGCCACTCTTATAAAAATGGGAGTGGTTAAAAATGACGTTAATTCTGATTTAAAACGTCATAGAAAATATCTATTATTTTCTTATGCTATCTTACATATGATTTTATAGATTGAAGAATAACAAGGATGAAAAGCTCAAAAGAAGAAATCGTGGCATTTCTTGAAAAAGAATTTCCACCAAGTCTTGAACATTGCACGATTGAATCAGTCACGCCTAAAGCTGCAGTTGTTTATTATCATGTCGATCAAAGACATCAACGCCCTGGTGGCACCATATCTGGCCCTACCATGATGACTTTGGCAGACTTTGCTTTGTATATTGCAATATTAGGTGAAATCGGAATTATTGGTTTAGCTGTGACGACCAATTTTAATATTAATTTTCTAAGAAAACCCGCAGGTGATCAAGACTTACGCAGTGAGTGTAAGCTCATGAAAGTCGGAAAGAGCTTGGTGGTGGGTGAGGTCTGGATTTATTCGGTCGGTTTGGATGAACCCGTTGCACATGTGACCGCGACTTATTCAATTCCACCTAAATCATAAATATTAAAGCAAATAAAAAGCACAGCCAGAGCTGTGCTTTTTTCTTAGGAAAACAGCTTAAATATCAGTATTAACTAATGGCTGTTCTACTGCAAAATTTGGAGGAGTTAAAACCGTTTTACGAATCTCACTCGAAGTTTCCGGATAATCGAGTGTGTAATGCAGACCACGCGATTCTTTGCGTTGCATAGCACAGCGAACAATCATTTCCGATACTAAAACAAGGTTACGCAGCTCAATCAGGTTTTTGCTAACACGGTAGTCTTGATAATATTCAGTGATTTCACGTTTTAACATTTCAATACGGTGTAAAGCACGTTCTAGACGTTTGGTAGTTCTCACAATACCAACGTAGTTCCACATGGTCGAACGTAACTCATCCCAGTTTTGTAAAATCACCACATCTTCATCAGGGTTGGTTACTTGTGAGTCATCCCAAGTAGGTACTTCGGGTAATTTGAAGCTTTCATCAAATTTATTTTCGATATCTTTTGCTGCACTCATGCCATAAACGAAGCACTCAAGTAATGAGTTACTTGCCATACGGTTTGCGCCATGTAAACCTGTATAAGAGGTTTCACCAATCGCATATAGACCTTCAATATCGGTCTGACTATTTGAGTCAACCACAACACCACCACATGTATAGTGAGCTGCTGGCACCACTGGAATCATGTCTTTGGTAATGTCGATCCCTAGTTCAAGCAATCGTGCATAAAGTGTAGGGAAGTGCTCTTTGATAAACTCTGGTGATTTATGGGTAATATCTAACCACACGTGACGAATACCGAGACGCTTGATTTCGTGGTCGATGGTACGTGCCACAATATCGCGAGGAGCCAGTTCTGCACGATCATCAAAACGTAGCATGAAACGTTCACCATCAGGTAAGCGCAAATAAGCACCTTCACCACGCATGGCTTCAGTAATTAAAAAAGAGCGTGCTTGAGGGTGATACAGACAAGTTGGGTGGAACTGATTAAATTCCATGTTGGCTACACGGCAACCTGCGCGGTAAGCCATCGCAATTCCATCACCTGTAGCAATATCTGGATTGGATGTGTAGAGGTAAGCTTTCATTGCACCGCCGCAAGCAAGTGCAGTAAATGGTGCAAGGAGGGTATGAACCTTTTCTGTATTTTCATCTAATGCATACAAACCAATAGCGCGATTCGCTTGATCGGTATGACCTAATTTATGCGATGTAATTAAATCAATCGCAATATAGTTTTCAAAAATAGTAATATTTTTACGTTCTTTGGCGCGTTCAACCAAGGTGGTTGAAATCGCTTTACCTGTTGCATCAGCTGAATGGATAATACGACGCTGGGAGTGACCGCCTTCGCGGGTTAAATGAAGTTGTTCATCTTCATCTAAAGTAAATTGCACGCCTTGCTTTAAAAGAAAATCAACAGAAGGGCGGCCGCCTTCTACGGTATGTTGTACCGCATCCATTTCACATAAATGAGCACCTGCAATCATAGTGTCATTAATGTGCTGTTGAATAGAGTCGGTCTCATCAAGAACAGCAGCAACACCACCTTGAGCATAGAAGGTACTTGCTTCGGTTAAAGCAGCTTTGGCTAAAACTGCAATATTAAAATGATTTGGTAACGATAAAGCCAGACTTAAACCAGCACCGCCGCTGCCCACAATAATCACGTCAAAGTGGTGAATTGTCTGTAAATTAGGCATGTCCATTCGCAACAATTTAAAACGTCCGCTAATGACACCCCTTTTTATCTAAAAAGGCAAGAGCTTAAGCGCTCTAACTCAGAGAAAAATTGCAATTGGCTTAAAAAGTTGCAATGCGTAAAATAATGATTGTAAGGATGCCTTACAAATAAACATATTGTTACGCACAACCCCAAAGCGTTGTGATACAACAGTTTTATTCTTATTCTCGTAGACCAATTGTGGGTGAGCACCGAATGAAAACTCGCTATTTACAACAAGGAATGTATGCAGCGGTATTTACAGTTGCTGCTGTTCAAGCAAATGCTGCTGTTGATTTTTCAAACCTCGTTGAACAAGTTAGTCCGGCTGTGGTGAGCGTAAATGTCGTAAAAAAAATGACTCAGGATGAATTGTTACAACAACAAGTTCCTGAAATTTTAAAACGTTTCTTTGGTAATCAGGTCATCATTCCACAGCAACAAGGTCCTCAAGAAAAAACTGCATATGGTAGTGCATTCTTTATTAGTAAAGATGGTTACTTACTCACCAACCATCATGTGATTGAAAATGCTTCCCGCATTAGTATTACTTTAAATGACCGTCGTGAGATTGATGCAACTGTTGTTGGTAGCGATGAACGTACCGATGTTGCATTATTAAAAGTGAATGGAAGTAATTATCCTGCTTTAAAAGTTGGTAATGTTGATCGTTTACGAGTTGGTGAGCCTGTTTTAGCGATTGGTTCGCCATTTGGTTTTGACTACTCAGCTTCAGCAGGTATCGTGAGTGCTAAGTCACGAAACATGAGTGGTGAAACCTCTGTGCCGTTTATTCAAACCGATGTGGCATTAAACCCTGGCAATTCAGGTGGTCCATTGTTTAACCAAAATGGTGAAGTCGTTGGGGTAAACTCACGTATCTTTAGTGGTACTGGCGGTTATATGGGGTTGTCTTTCTCTATTCCAATCGATGTTGCAATGGATGTAGCTGAACAGCTTAAAACAAAAGGGAAAGTTACTCGTTCATATTTAGGCGTTATGATGCAAGATATTGACCGTAACCTTGCCGATGCCTACAAATTACCTAAACCAGAAGGTGCTCTCATCACACAGGTGACACCAAATTCACCTGCTCAAAAAGCAGGGCTTAGAGCTGGTGATGTGATTTTAAAACTCAATGGCACGTCTGTACCTCGTACAAGTGATTTACTCTACGCATTAAATAAAGTACAGCCAAATCAAACCGTTCAGTTTGAAGTGCTACGTGACGATAAAACTCGTAATATTTCGGCAACTCTTACAACTGCTCCAGATGAAACACCAGCTACCGGTAATCAGGCTTCTGCATCTAAAGGTCCGGTTTTAGGTATGAGCATTCGTGATTTAGCTGAACCAGAGAAAAATACTTTAGGCGTAAAAGGCGGTATTTATGTTCAGGATGTCCGCCGTGGTGGGCTAGCATCATTGTCAAATATCATTCCGGGTGACGTGATTATTCAGGTCAACAATACGCAAATTTCGAATAGCCAAGATTTTGCAAAAGTTGTTTCGAACCTACAAAAAAATACCGTTGCACGTGTTGGCATCATACGCCAAGGACAACGCGCTATGCTTGGTTTACGTATTCAGTAAAATGATATAAAAATAAGCCACCCTGAAAACGGGTGGTTTTTTATTATTGGTGTTCAGCATAATCTCTGGCCTAGCTGCACTGATTGTAGTTTTAGCAATAATTGAAGTGAGTGTTTCGTGAGCAGTATTTTTGATTTACATATTCAGGTTCAGCCACAGCATATTGATGCGTTGGGCCATGTTAACAATGTAATGTATGTACAATGGATGCAAGATGTCGCGGCTGCTCATGTTGAAACATTAGGGGTAGGAGTAACTAAATACCTTGAACTAAAACATGCCATGGTGGCTGTTGAGCATCATGTACAATATCGTAAAGCTGCATTTGAAGGCGAAGAAATTATACTGCGCACATGGTTAGATGATATTAATGCGCTTTATTCATTTCGCCAGTATATTTTTTTCCGTCCCTCGGATCAGGCAGTCTTATTTGTTGGGAATACTAAGTGGGCATGTATTGAAATTGAGTCTGGTCGACCAAAACGAATGTCACCAACTTTTACGCAAGCGTATAAGCCCCTTGATTCAAGCATAAATCCTTTAGATTTTACAGTTTCATATGCTGGATAGTCTGAACCAGTCTGTATATTTGGGGTTGTCCTTTTTTAAACATAAGTACAAAGCTCATGATTATTTTGGATACTTTAAAATATCCATCTGCTATAATCTCACGCAATTTGTTAAACCGCTTTGGCTATGTATTAAAACAAGCTACATAGCACTTTATATTTTCTCAAGGTAGCCCATGGCGCAAGCTAAAAAATCCGTTGATATCAAAAATATCCGAAACTTCTCGATTATCGCTCATATTGATCATGGTAAGTCCACTTTAGCTGACCGTTTCATTCAGATGTGTGGTGGCCTACAAGATCGTGAGATGCAAGCTCAGGTCTTGGACTCAATGGAGCTTGAGCGCGAACGTGGGATTACCATTAAAGCAGCGTCTGTGACATTGTATTACACCCATCCAAATGGGCAGGAATATCAGCTTAATTTTATTGATACACCTGGGCATGTTGACTTCTCATATGAAGTATCTCGTTCGTTAGCTGCATGTGAAGGTGCGTTATTGGTTGTTGATGCTGCGCAAGGTGTAGAAGCACAGTCAGTGGCAAACTGTTATACAGCGATTGAACAAGGTCTCGAAGTTCTTCCTATTTTAAATAAAATTGATTTACCACAGGCTGAACCTGAACGGGTAATTCATGAAATTGAAGAAATTATCGGGATTGAAGCGACAGATGCACCGACTTGTTCAGCAAAAACAGGTTTAGGTGTTGAAGGTGTATTAGAGCGTTTAGTCGATGTTATTCCGGCACCAGAAGGTGATCGTGAAGCGCCACTTCAAGCGTTAATTATTGATTCATGGTTTGATAACTACTTAGGTGTCGTTTCTCTTGTTCGTATTAAACAAGGTCGTATCCGCAAGGGCGACAAAATGTTGGTTAAATCGACAGGACAGACTCATCCGGTAACTTCTGTAGGTGTATTTAATCCTAAGCATACTGAAACAGATATTCTTGAAGCTGGTGAAGTAGGTTTTGTTATTGCTGGTATTAAAGACATTTTTGGTGCGCCTGTGGGTGACACCATTACACTCATATCTACACCAGACGTTGCAATTTTACCTGGTTTTAAAAAGGTTAAACCGCAGGTTTATGCGGGTCTTTTCCCAATTGATGCAAGCGATTTTGAACCATTCCGTGAAGCATTGCAGAAATTACAAATTAACGACTCTGCTTTGTTCTTTGAACCTGAAAGTTCAGATGCGCTTGGTTTTGGTTTCCGCTGTGGTTTCTTGGGTATGTTGCATATGGAAATCGTACAAGAGCGTTTAGAACGCGAGTACGATCTTGACTTAATTAGCTCGGCACCAACAGTAGTTTATGAAGCTGTTACCAAAAAAGGCGAGACGATCTATATCGACAGCCCATCTAAAATGCCGGATGGTTCTGTTGTTGAAGATTTACGTGAGCCAATTGCTGAGTGTCATATTCTTGTGCCGCAAGAGTACTTAGGTAATGTCATGACCTTATGTATTGAGCGTCGTGGTGTACAAAAAGACATGAAGTTCTTAGGTAATCAAGTTTCGATTACTTTTGAAATTCCAATGGCTGAAGTGGTCATGGACTTCTTTGATAAGCTTAAATCATGTTCACGTGGTTTTGCTTCACTTGACTATAACTTCGTCCGTTTCGAAAGTTCATCTTTAGTTAAGGTTGACGTGTTAATTAATAGTGAGAAGGTCGATGCCTTGGCTATGATTTGTCACCGTAATGATGCTCGCCATCGTGGTATTGCTTTAGTTGAAAAAATGAAAGACCTGATCCCACGTCAAATGTTTGATGTTGCCATTCAGGCTGCCATTGGTGCTCAAATTATTGCTCGTTCGACTGTTAAGGCGATGCGTAAAAACGTTCTAGCAAAATGTTATGGCGGTGACGTATCACGTAAGAAGAAATTACTTTCTAAACAAAAAGAAGGTAAGAAACGTATGAAACAAGTGGGTAGTGTAGAAATCCCACAAGAAGCGTTCTTAGCTGTTTTGAAAGTAGATAGATAAAAGAAAAGGCTGGGTGAACTTATATTCTCCCAGCCATAAAGCAAGCAGCTAGGCTGCGAGTGAGGTCATGTGGATTTTGATTTTAATTTAATTCTTGTTCCGGTTACGCTGATTTTATTTGCAGTGTGGTTGCTAGATAAACTTGTTTTTAAACAACGTGCAAATAAAGGGCGAGAGAACGAAAATTTTGTTATTACATGGGCCTATGACTTTTGGCCAGTTCTAGCTGTTGTACTTGTATTACGTTCATTCCTTTATGAACCATTTAATATTCCATCAGATTCTATGGTTCCAACTTTAGAGACTGGTGACTTTATTTTAGTTAATAAATTTGACTATGGTGTTCGTTTACCTATCGTCAATAAAAAAGTGATTGATGTCGGTGAGCCTAAACGTGGTGATGTCATCGTATTCCGTTACCCACCTCAACCAACTATTAGCTATATTAAACGTGTAATTGGTTTGCCAGGTGACCATATTGTTTATGATCATGGACAATTGATTATTAATGGTCAAAAAATTCCTAAAGTAGCAACACAGTTTAGTCGCGAAAAAGATGCGTTAGATACACCAACGTCTATTTATCATAAAGAAACAATTGGTGATCATACTTTTACAATGCGTGAGCTTGAAGGCGTAAACGTTGCGCGTCAGGCACCATTTATCAACTATGTTGATAATGGTAAATATTCAAACCAAGACGGTTTATATTGGGAAGTGACAGTTCCAAAAGGACATTACTTTGCAATGGGGGACAACCGTGATCAAAGTGCTGACAGTCGTTTCTGGGGCTTCGTTCCTGAAGAAAATTTAACAGGCCGAGCGTTCTATGTCTGGATGCATAAAGAACCTGGTTTCCACCTGCCAAGCTTTAGCCGAAATGGAAAAATAGATTAAAAACAACCATTAGGAAAATAAAATGCGTAAGGCACAACAAGGTACTTCGTATTTAGTAATTTTATTTGGGGTGGCCATATTTGCAATTGCGGTGAAAGCCGTACTTGCAGTTTGGCCAGCATATTGGGATGATCGTGTGATTAACAATCAGATTGCAGAGCTTATGCAACAAAGCTCTTCTGATATCACACCCCAAAAGTTTACGACACAGATGGACCAGCGACTGGAAATGAACAATATCCGTGATCTCCATTTTAAAGAGATTGCTGAGGTATTTAATCAGTCTGGTTTAACAGTCAAAAAGAAATATGAAGTGAGAAAACCTTTCTTGCTGAATATTGATTTAGTTTTAACATTTGAGAAGAGTTTTGATAAAACATCAGTTCAAACTAAGTGATCCTCGCTTACTCAGTCGAATCGGTTATCAATTTAAGCAGCCTGAATTGCTACAGTTGGCTTTGACTCATCGTTCGGTGAGTCATAAATATAACTATGAACGCCTGGAGTTTTTAGGTGACTCACTGTTGGGGATGATTATCGCCAATTATTTATACCATGCTTATCCAAATGAAAACGAAGGTCGTTTAACGCGTATGCGTGCGACTCTGGTTCGCCAAGAAGCATTAGGTAAAATTGCAACCGATTTGCAACTTAGTCGGTGTTTAATATTAAGCACGGGCGAGTTGAAATCTGGTGGTCATCATCGTGAGTCAATATTAGCAGATACGGTAGAAGCGATTATTGGTGCAATTTATCTTGATTGTAGTGACCTAAACCTACTCAATGATATTGTGTTAAAATGGTATGTACCTTATTTAGATCATATTGAGCCAACAGATCAACTCAAGGATCCAAAATCACGTTTACAAGAGTATCTACAAGCACGTAAAAAACCTCTCCCTGTTTACGAGGTTGTAGATATTCAGGGTGATGCGCCTCATCAGCACTTTAAAGTCGAATGTTTGGTAGATGGTTTACCAAAGATTTATGGTGAGGGGTCAAGTCGTCGTTTTGCCGAGCAGGCAGCAGCGGCGGAAATTTTAAAGTTATTGGAGCAATAACCTGCATGTCGATGCATTCTGATCAAATCAATCCAGATTCAAATGAAAACCAAGATCCAAACAATCTGATTGATCAATTTTTTAGTTCCAAAGGTGTTACAATTCCTTCGGATTTTAAGAGCGGATTTGTGGCGATTGTGGGACGTCCAAATGTGGGTAAATCTACCCTCATGAACCATTTGTTGGGTCAAAAACTCTCGATTACGTCGCGTAAACCTCAAACGACACGCCATAAAATTATTGGTATCGATTCGCGTGAAAAAATGCAAGCGGTCTATGTAGATACACCGGGGATGCATAAGAAAGAAGTACGTGCAATCAATAAAATGATGAACCGTGCTGCGCATTCTGCACTACGTGACGTTAACTTGGTTTTATTTGTTATTGATGCTTATAAGTGGACTCAAAATGACGATTTAGTGCTTGAGAAACTCAAGAACGCTGAAATGCCAGTTATTTTGGTGATTAACAAAGCTGATACTTTTGAAGATAAAAGAGAGATTCTTCCTCTAATTCAAGAGCGTACTAAGCTTATGAATTTTGCTGAGATTGTTCCTGTTTCTGCTCTACGTGGGGCTAACTTGGACCATTTAAGTGAAACAATTGAAAAATATCTTCCTTATCAGCCACCACTGTATTCCTTTGATCAAATTACGGACCGTTCTGAGCGCTTCTTGGCAAGCGAGATCATCCGTGAAAAAATCATGCGTCAGTTGGGTGAAGAGCTTCCATACGATTTAACAGTACAAATTGAATCTTTCAAAACGGAAGAGGAAACTGTTAATGAAAAAACGGGACGATTAAAACCAGCTTGTACTTATATTGATGCAACTATTTTTGTGGATCGTGCTGGTCAAAAAGCAATCGTAATTGGTGAAAAAGGTACCAAGCTTAAAACGATTGGTATGGATGCCCGTAAAGACATGGAAAAAATGTTCGAGCAAAAGATCATGCTTACCTTATGGGTTAAGGTTAAAGGCGGTTGGTCTGATGATGAGCGTGCTTTAAAAAGTCTAGGGTATAGTGATATCTAAGAAGCAGGAAATACTGGTATGAAAGCAATTACATCAATATTAGCTATTGTTGGATGTGCATTGGTGTTGCAAGGTTGTGTGTATAAGCTTGTAACCGTACCAGTAGGTATTGCTTATAAAACAACTAAAGGTGTAGTGAAGGGTACAGCTGCTGTTGTAGGAGCTGTAATTCCTGATGGTGATGACGACGATAAGAAAGAAAAAGAATCTAAGGAATAGTTTCTTTTTATGATGCGTAATGAAGTCTTACATGGATATATGATTCATCACCGTAAATATCGTGAAAAAAGCCATATTGTGCATCTCTTTACTCAAGAATATGGGCGAGTGGATGGTATTTTAAGACAGACCCCGCCTCCTCAATATCAACCAATTCGGTTGCAAGCTACGGGAAAAAGTGAACTCAAAAATTTTACGAAGCTGGAAATATTAAATCAGCCGGTTTTCTTTTTTGGTAATGCTTTTTTTGCTGGGTTTTATTTAAACGAAGTTGTTCTCAGGCTTTGTCCTCTAGAAGAGGCAATGCCACAAACCTTTGAGCAATATCAGTTAACACTGCTTCAGTTACAGCAGTTATCTTCTCACGAAAATCCAGATCTATTCCTTAGACAGATATTAAGGCAGTTTGAGCATATCTTACTTTCAGAACTGGGTTATGCTATTGATTTTTCAATTGATAGCTCACAAAAAGAAATTTTGCCTAATCAATTTTATCAATTTCAAGTGACTGAAGGTTTTGCTCCAGTTATTCAGGCAAGTCGTTCATCTTTGTCGGGAAAAGCAATTTTATCGATGCTGGATTATGAACATGGGCAGGATTTTTCTCACGAACAATTGCAATTATTAGGTAAACTATACCGTCAAATGATTACATCGCTTTTAGGTGATCGTCCCCTAAAAAGTCGTCAATTGTGGATTCAAAATACTCAAACTCAATCGTAATTAGGATTTTTTTATGGCTGCATTGCTTGGTGTAAACATAGACCATGTTGCTACTTTAAGACAGGCGCGCGGTACTACTTACCCAGACCCTGTAGAAGCTGCTCTTATTTGTGAACAAGCAGGTGCAGAAGGGATTACTTTGCATTTGCGTGAAGACCGCCGCCACATTCAAGATGATGATGTGCGCCGTATGCGTCCATTGTTAAAAACACGTATGAACCTTGAACTGGCTGTAACTGATGAAATGGTTGAGTTTGCTAAAGAAATTCAACCTCAGCATGTATGCTTCGTTCCTGAAAAACGCCAAGAAGTAACAACTGAAGGTGGTTTGGATGTAGTAGCTAACTTTGAAAAAGTGAAAGCTGCAACTCAGGCCTTAGCTGCTTTGGGTTGTGACGTTTCTCTATTTATTGATGCAGATTTTGCTCAAATTGATGCGGCAGTCGCATGTGGAGCACCTACCATTGAGCTCCATACAGGTGCATATGCAGACGCGATAACAGAACAAGAACAACAAGAAGAACTTGCTCGCATTGTGAAAGGTGTTGAGTATGCAGCAGCAAAAGGGCTGGTTGTAAATGCGGGTCATGGACTTAATCTAAAAAATATTGCACCAATTGCAGCTATTCCACAGATTCATGAATTAAACATTGGTCACTCAATTATTGCGGAAAGTGTTTTTGTAGGTCTGGTACAGGCTGTTAAAGATATGAAAACAGCAATTCAGGCAGCAGGATAATTAGTAATGTCGAGTATCAATTACGATGAATTAATGCAGCCTGTATTGACATTTTTGGGGTGCCAAACTCCAAATGAATGGTTAGATGAGGCGGTTAATAATTTAGATATCTTGATGCAAGATCATGCCAACTGTGAGAAAAAAGCAGCGGGCACAGCGATGAACTTAATGTTCCGCTATAGTTTTTTTACAGATTTGCAAGTCAAACTTGCTCAGCTTGTACGCGAAGAGATGCTCCACTATGAGCAAGTTCTTGAGTTTATGACCAAGCGTGGGCAAGAGTGGAAGGGTTTAAGTGCGGGACGCTATGCAGGTGGTTTACGTAAAGAAATTCGTACTTATGAGCCAGAGGCTTTAATTGATGTGCTGGTCATTGGCGCTTTTGTAGAAGCACGCTCATGTGAACGTTTTTATGCACTTTCACCGCGTGTAGATGAAGAGCTTGGGCGTTATTACCGTTATCTGCTTAAGTCAGAATCTCGCCATTTTGAAGACTATTTAGCTCTTGCACTTGATGTGGCTAAAACTGCCAAAATGAAAGATCCTGAAGAAGATCTTCAGCAGCGCATTGAGCATATCCGTGAGGTTGAAAAGAACCTGATTTTAATGCCAGATAATACTTTCCGTTTTCATAGTGGTATTCCTGCGTAGTCTTGGATGCTGCAAATTAAAGAAGTTTACCGTAAAAGGTAAACTTTTTTTATGAAGTAAAGCTTTATCTATTAGGTAGGGGGGAATGCTTTGCTTTTAGTTTTTTAATGCATATGATTATTAAATAAATATATTTTTTATAGATTTGGATTTCTCTTAAAATTTTTTAAAAAATGCTTATTTTTTTAGCCTAATCAAAAATATTGTGTAAATATAAGGGTTGATATGTTCACCATGAGTCCAACTGAAAAAGTTGATTATTTCTAAGGATATAAGAATGTTAGCATTAGTTACAGGTGCATCGGCAGGTTTTGGTTATAGTATTTCAAAAAAATTGATTGAGTTGGGCTATAAAGTTATTGGTTGCGGAAGACGGGCAGAAAAATTAGAAGAACTAAAACAAGAGCTTGGTGAAAAATTCTACCCACTTGTTTTTGACATGACAGATACATTGGATAATATCAACAAGATATTTAAAGAATTACCAAATGAGTTCCAAATCGACCAAATTGATTTGTTAGTGAATAATGCAGGTTTGGCATTAGGTCTAGAGTCGGCAGACAAAGCGGAATTAGATGATTGGTACACTATGATTGATACCAATGTTAAGGGGCTTGTTACTGTTACTCGATTAATTTTACCAAGTATGGTCAAGAAAAAATCGGGTTTAATCATCAATATGGGGTCAATTGCAGGCACATATCCATACCCAGGCGGTAATGTGTATGGAGCAACAAAAGCATTTGTGGAGCAGTTTAGTTTAAATCTTCGTGCAGATTTAGCTGGTACTGGGGTACGAGTAACAAATATTGAACCAGGGCTGTGCGGTGGTACTGAATTCTCTTTAGTACGTTTTAAAGGCGATCAGGAAAAAGTGAGTAGTTTATATGATAAGAAAAACCCAATCTTGCCTGAAGATATTGCAAATACGGTAGCATGGATTGCATCACAACCACCTCATATTAATATTAATCGTATAGAAATGATGCCAACTACTCAGTCTTTCAATCCTTTGAAAGTGGTAGAAGTAGAATAATGATTTAAGAAGAGAATATGTTTTGAACTTAGTTTGGATTATTAAATTGAACTAAGAGACTCAGATCGGAAAGCAGATCCTCTACGGGCAGGTGGGGGATTTTTTATAGCTATCGATAAATTTTTGGCAAAAAAAAGCCCGCTTTAATGCTGCGGGCTTTTTAGTATTTGGCTCTCCCACCTGGGCTCGAACCAGGGACCTGCGGATTAACAGTCCGTCGCTCTACCGACTGAGCTATGGGAGAATCTGCATGCGATTATAAGGAGATTTTGATAAGGGTCAAGTGAAAATCGTCATATTCCCTTCATTTTTGTGTTGTATGCTTTTTATTTGATCAAGTTGGGCGACAAGCTCATAAATTACTTGCACTATAAAAACTCAATTGGTAGATTCAAAACAGAATATATGTTTGGAGAAATCCAGACAGTGTGGATTTAAACCAACTTGCCAGCACTAAAATGGCTAAATCGGAGATAAGTATGAAAACGCTTACGATTACTTCTATTTTTTCTAATTTTGATTTTTATCAACGCAATTATCTCAATATTTTAAGTCAGGCAGACTCTTATTACATACTTATAGAAGATGCTTGGATTAATACTTATCCATTTAAGAAGCAGAAGTTGTACTTGGGTGACTTGTTACAGCTGTGGTTTAGTTCAAAGTGGGATGTGCATACTTCATTTAAAGTTTTAAAGAGCACAAAATTATTAATATGCTCTCAACCCTTATATATTTTTCAGTTAGAAGGGGAACTAATTTTGGGTAAAAATAAAGTTTTAGCTTGGTCTGCTGAGTATCAAGAAATTATCGAAATTCAACTTAAAAATATTTGGGCGCCGTATGTAGTTGCACAAACTTGTGAACGCCCAAAGAAGTTAGATTACTCGATAAAAAAGGTAGCCGTTTAAAGCTGCCTTTCATGATTATGGATGAATAATCATGCAGGTTGCCGTTGCATGGGCATAGAGTTTACCTTCTTCATCAATAATTTTACCTTCGGAAATGCCCAAGTTTTTACTTAAATTAATGACTTTACCTATAGCAATTAAAGGATGGTTCTTGGGGATAGGACGGCACATTTTTACATTAAGATCGATAGTGCCATAACCCACGCCTGCAGGTAACATCGTATGAACAGCACAGCCAGTCACTGAGTCTAGGACTGTTGCTGCAAAACCACCATGTACGCCACCTAAAGGGTTTAAATGGTTATGATCTGCTTGTGCTGTGAACGTTACAGATCCTTCTGAAATTTCAGTAGGTTGCATTGGTATAGTTTTACTAATACTTGCTGCTGGAATATGGCCTTCTATCATTGCTTGTAAAAACTCAAGACCAGTCATTTCCATAGGATTTTTCATTTTTAAGTCCTTTAAAGTTGTGGTTCTAAAACGGAACTTGATAAGAGCCTATTATTAAGCTATAGATATGTCAATTCTATAGTTAAAGATTGAACTGATAAGTTAAATAATAGAAACTCAACTATTTAGCATAAAAACTCTTTATTATAAAAATAGAATTAAATTAGTTGCATAATGAATTAGGTAGATAAAAGAGTCTTCTTATACACTATAAAAAATAATAGGGGCATAAGGATAATGCTTTTTAAAATTGTACTGGTGATGGTGGCTTTTGCAGCAAATTCTGTATTGTGCCGTTTAGCTTTGATCGGTCACCATATTGACCCAATGAGCTTTAGCCTAATACGCGTGGGGAGTGGTGCAGTTGTTTTATTGGGTTTACTTTTTTATTCAAGATCGCCGCAAACCTATATTCAATGGAATATAAAAAACGCCTTTTTTCTAGCGATTTATATTTTGGCGTTTTCATGTGCTTATCTTCAAATTGATACTGGCATTGGAGCTTTATTACTATTTGGCGTTGTGCAGCTGACTATGGTGCTTTACGGCTATTGGCATGGTGAGCAGATTGGCATGTCCCGTGGTATAGGTTTATGTATTGCTTTAGCTGGAATCATTGTTTTGTTATTACCTGGTGCCCATGCACCTGATTGGAAATATGCATTACTTATGATGATATCTGGTTTGGCATGGGCTGCATATAGTATTGCTGGTCGTAATATGACGCAACCTATTGGTAGTACATTGGCAAACTTTACATTGGCTGTGCCAATAGTTTTGTTGGCAAATATATTACTTGCTCAAGAACGTTATATTGACTGGCAAGGATGGATTTTAGCAGTTTTGTCGGGTGGTGCTACCTCAAGTGGAGCTTATGTACTCTGGTACGCAATTTTGAAGCATATTGATCGGGTAACTGCCAGCACAGTACAGCTAAGCGTACCATGTTTGGCAATTATAGGAGGGAGCCTGTTTGTCAATGAGACTGTGACTGGGCGAGTAATCTTGTCTAGTTTGATGGTTTTGTTTGGAATTTTGCTGGTTATTTATAAAATACCTAAAAAGCTAAAACATAGATGAATTAAAAAAGGGTTCTCTTTGCGGAGAACCCTTTTTTTTGCAAAATGCAGATTATTTCGCAGCTTTTTCAGCTTCAATTGAAGCGATAGCAGCATCTACACCTTCGATCGAGTCCGCAGCTTTTTTGATACGTGCCAATGCATCAACAAGTACTTCGTCAGCGGTTGCATATGAAATACGCATAAAACCACCTAAACCAAATGCATCACCAGGAACTACGGCTACGCCGGTTTCTTCTAGTAACCATTCAGAGAATTCTGTGCAAGACTTTAAGCCTTTTGCACGAATAAGAGGACGAATGTTTGCATAAGCGTAAAATGCACCATCAGCAGGTAAGCAAGAGATACCTTTGATGTCATTTAAGCCGTTTACAACTAAGTCATGACGACGTTTAAACGCTTCAATCATCGGTTCTAAAACATCTTGTGGGCCATTCAATGCAGCTTCAGCAGCAACTTGTGAAATTGAAGTTGGGTTAGAAGTTGATTGAGACTGGATTTTTTTCATTGCACCAATGATTTTTGCTGGGCCGGCTGCATAGCCAATACGCCAACCAGTCATTGCATATGCTTTAGATACACCATTTAAAACAATTGTACGATCATATAAATCTGGAGCAACAGTTGCGATGTTGTAGAACTCATTTTCCCAACGAATTGGTTCATACATATCGTCAGAAGCAACAAATACTTGTGGATGACGACGCAGTACTTCAGCTAAAGCTTCTAACTCTGCCTTGCTATAAATCATACCTGTTGGGTTAGATGGGCTGTTTAATACTACTAAACGAGTGTTAGGTGTAATTGCAGCTTCTAATTGTTCAGGAGTGATTTTGAAACGTTGGTCTTCACCACATTTCACAATAACTGGCGTACCTTCAGCAATAATGACCATATCTGGATAGCTTACCCAGAATGGTGCAGGGATGATAACTTCATCACCTTTGTTTAATAGAGCAAGTGCTAAGTTAAAGAAGCTTTGCTTGCCACCACATGAAACCAAAATCTGATTTGCTTGATAATCAAGATTATTATCACGCTTTAATTTAGCAATAATTGCTTTTTTTAACCCTGGAGTACCATCTACAGCCGTATATTTGGTGAAACCATTATTAATTGCTTCAATTGCAGCATCTTTGATGTGTTGAGGGGTATCAAAATCTGGTTCGCCAGCACCTAGACCAATCACGTTCTTACCAGCAGCTTTAAGCTCAGCAGCTTTGTTAGTTACAGCGAGTGTAGGGGACGGTTTGATAGCATTGACACGATCAGAAAGACGTACGTCCACGGCAATATTCCTCTTATGGGATTAAAAATAAAAAGCATACTATCTTATCGCAAAAATTAAGCAATTTGCGGGTGTAGGTATCTTTAGATGTAAAAAAGTTTAATTTAAGAAAGATCTTGTTGCTGTTTTATTCAATTGAAGCTTTTTTCGAAAGAAAGGAAAAAATCCTTTATAATAACCCGCAATCGAAATATCGAGACTGAATCATGACTGAGCAACAGCCAAAACAGAAAAAGGCTTTGGTGAAATTGCCATTTCCAATGCCGAATGAAAGTAATCAAGCAGATGATGCTGTACATAATCAAGTACGTCCGAAACCAGAGCAATATGCAGATCGGACCTGGATGCCTCCACGTGGTACTCGTCGCTCTATGGGTAAACGTTAAACTAATAAAAAACAGGCACATTGCCTGTTTTTTTATTGTAAAGACATATTTTGATAATAATTTTTTTTCTTTTGATACATGTGGTGATCTGCACGTTTTAGCATTTCTTCTACTTGTTCATTTTCTTTGGTTGTCGCATGTCCGATTGCGATACTAATTGGATGGCTTGAGTAATATTGATTATCGATATTAAAAAGTTCCTGAATGGTTTGAAGTATTATCAAAACATTCGTTTCATCTGCACCAGGCATTAAAATAACGAACTCGTCACCACCAATTCTGGATGCGGTATAAGCAGTATTTGTAACGACCTGATTTAAAATATTACCAACACGACGTAACAAGCCATCTCCAATGTCGTGGCCAAGTTGGTCATTGGTTTCTTTTAGACCGTTCATATCTAAAAAAATTGAAGAAACAGGACGGATGATATTACGATTTAAACGATTCATTTCTTCTGTAAAAAAAGCGCGATTATAGAGTTTAGTGAGTACATCATGTTGCCCTAAATATTCGAGATAATTTTCAGCTTTTTTTCGTGCAGTAATATCGGTAAGAGCAACTTGCACCAATCCCCAAGTCTCTTCATAGCCAGGGAATACAGTAAATTGCAGTAAAACATTTCTAATTTGTCCATCTAATGCATAGTTAATGGCTTCACGTTTGTGGTGAATATTTCCTTGCCATAGTTCGATCAGTTGTTCTCTAAAAGTTTCGACCATTTCTTCGGCAAAAATTTTATGGGTATTTTTTAAGAGAGTCGCTTTGTCAGTGGCTTTAAATAAATCCAGAGTTGACTGATTGACGTCTAAAATTAGTATATCTTCTATACATTGACGAACAAATTCAGGATGTACATCTAAAAAGGTTCTAAAGTCTTCAATACCTAAGAGCCTAAGTTGATCAATTCTATTTTTAATGCGGCTAAAATCTTCAGCCCATAAGGACGTAGGAGAATAGAAAAACATCGATTCTGCTAAGCGACGGTTTTTCTCTTCCTGACGAAGTGCATTTTGATAGGGGGTAATATCTTCAGTGGTAATTAAAACACGATCAAATGTAGATTCCGATCCCGGTAAAATTGCTCCTCGGAGTTGTACATCAATACGTTTACCAGAAAGAGTGTAATTTATCGTTGTGCTTGAAAAATGAGTTTTGCCATTCCATAATTCTTCAAGTTCATGAATATGGGCTTCGAACATTTCTTTTTTAAAAATAAGATTTAAATTCTCGCATAACTCTTCTTGGCTTCTTGCTTCGAAAAGCTCTAATACTTTTGGATTAACCTTAATAATTTTAATTTTATGGGCACATTCAACAATCAAGTTTTCATTTTGGCTTAGAAATTCGTAGAGATTTTCAACGCCTTGATTTCTCCATAAATTGAATAATTGTTTAACTTCACTGAAATCCTCAATCCACATTGGAATTGGGCTAAGTTCAAAAATTGAAGAATCTAAAGTTTCCATTTGTTTCTTTAAGTATTCAGTTTGTCTGAAAGTATAATGAGAAAAAATCAGATTGGGAAAGATAAATAGTTTAAATCTATTAAAATAATGAGTAAGCAGAATTTATCTGCTTTACTCATAAAAGATCAAAATGAATTAACGATTAATCGGATGGTCGATATTCTTCTCGCCACGCCATAGCTTAATAAAGTCTTGCTCATCAAAATCATAAAGTTCCATAAGCGCAACAATGACACTTACAAAAATCATAGCGCCTTCTGAGTTACCATGAATATTGAAAATCTTGCCATTGAGCTTGCCTAAAATATCACTCAATTCGTGGTCACGGCCTCTGCCATAACGGTCACGAGGATATAATTCTTCATTAAGTACAATCAGAGCTACAGCTTTTTCGGTATCTGATAAATTTGTTTTATCTAAGGCGTCTTCAAAAGACTCACTGCCATGATTAAAGTAAAAGATAACTTCATCATTAATGAAACTTTGAACCATTTTTTGAGTGAGTGTTGGAAACTGGGAAACAGCATTTTCTTCAACGTAGGGTTTAAACGATTCAGGAAAAATCACGTTATGATGAATGCCTTTAAAAAGTGGGGCAATTTCTGAAACTTTATAGCCAGCGATACCACATCCTAAAGCAGTGACGAAGTACTTCATTTTCGGATGATTTTTTGCATAAATTTTAAAGTCTTCAACATAATGCTCAATTTGCGAAAGCGGCATTTGTTGAACATGTTCATTCAAAGTTGGAATTGCAAAGCTTTGACCAGCCCAACCACGACCTACACCTTCAACTGCTCCAAAGTGCTGACTAGCAACTCGAGCAGCTCCACTCCCATGTTGCCCAGCCATATTACTACCGAAGACAAATACTGTATCTTCAGGAAGTTCAGTTACTATACTTTCATCATGGTATTGGTATGACATATTTTTATCATTAAATAGAGTATAAGCTCATGTTGCAGTTGATTGCAGGAAGGGTCAATACCTGTTTGCATTTTTCTTTTATATTTTTATAAGAATGTATTCAATGAAGATGGGAGCTAACAATTCATTTTATAAAGAAAGGTTTATAAAAAATGACATGTTTTTATAGACTTATGAATAAAAATTTTATTTAGATAATAAAGTCAAATGAAATTTGGTTTCTACCATTTGCTTTAGCCCTATAGAGAAGATGATCTGCACGATGCAAAGCCTGTTCAATATCTTGTAAGTCTTTTACACAAGTGACTCCATAGCTTGCTGTAATTCTAATTTTATTGTTCGTAAATATAGTTTGTTCTATCAACTCCTTAAGCCGTTGTGTCTGGTGTAAAGCATCCTTTTCATTTTGAGCCGAGATCAAAGAAATAAATTCTTCACCTCCAAAGCGTGCTGCTAAGTCATTAGTCTTTTTATTATTTAATATAATCTCGCTAACGCCTTTTAAAATTAAATCACCTGTGTAATGCCCCCATGTATCATTAATTACTTTAAAATGATCAAGGTCGAAGTATATTAAAAAGTAAAAACTATTATTAAAATCTATAACTTTATTTTTTTCAAAAAAGCCACGACGATTTAATAAATGAGTGAGCGGATCTTGAAAGCGCTCATTATTAAGATGCTGAATGACATCTTTAATAGCACATCCACTAATGATCAGAGCAAATAAAATATTTAAGATGATATTGACTGACATACAAAGCAGCCACCATACTGATGAAGTTAAGGTGAATTGACTTTGGTCTATAGGTTCTAAAAAGATGAAATTAATTCCAGCTCGAAAAAAAGAATATGAAACACTGAGCAAATAAAAAATTAAAATCCATCTATCAAATGATTTAGAGGTAGGTAATTTCTTTATTACATGTGGAATCGTAATAAAGCCTACTAAACCTAATGAAATATTTAAAATAACTAATCTCACCCATATTTGGGGTTCTATATATGAAAAATAGGTTAGTATGACAATCGTGCATAAACTAATTGCTAGTGCCAACTTGTACTGAAATGAAACTTTTAACTTCAGACTGATAGCATAGGCACCAAACCAATTACCAAGTAAATATAAAATTGCCGTGAAAGGAGCAGCTAAAGTAAGTTGAGTGTTGTTCATTAAACATTGAGCAAATAATGCAATTGAAGGAATTACATAAGCCAAACCAATCCATAATAAAAAATGATCGGCTTTAAAAATTAAGCGGCAGAAGGTAAAAGCCAGACCAATGAAAAACAGGCAACTTGGAACAATTAATATAAAATATTGCATATTGATGGAATTCACAGCAATTTTTTAAAATTTCATATTTTTGAAGGGAGTAGAATAAAGTGTATTCATGTGTGAATTCAAGGTTGCTGCACTAAATTATAAAAATATAAAATTTAAAGATATGCACTTATATGTAATCAAAAATCTGATTAAAGTACAGAAAAATGATTGTAAATTTGGCTGATTGACTCCATTAATAGCAAACTACAGATGTTTATAAAAGAGAGAGAACTGTGAACGAAAATCAACCTTTCGATTTGGTCACTCACTACCAGCCAGCGGGTGATCAGCCACAGGCGATTGAAAAGCTGGTCAATGGTGTCGAAAAAGGTTTTCGTAATCAGTTACTGTTGGGTGTGACTGGTTCTGGTAAGACCTACACCATGGCAAATGTTATTGCCCAAACACAGCGACCAACGATTGTGATGGCGCATAATAAGACCTTGGCAGCTCAGCTTTATGGAGAATTTAAAGCTTTCTTCCCAAATAATGCAGTTGAATACTTTGTAAGTTATTACGACTATTATCAACCCGAGGCTTATGTTCCGTCTTCAGATACTTTTATTGAGAAAGACGCAGCAATTAATGACCATATTGACCAGATGCGTTTATCTGCAACACGTGCTTTGTTAGAGCGCCGTGATGCAATTATTGTTGCTTCGGTATCTGCCATTTATGGTTTGGGTGACCCAAATGCCTATATGCAAATGTTATTGCATGTGGTTCAGGGTGACCGAGTAAGTCGAGACGAAATTATTCGTCGTTTGGTTGAAATGCAATACACCCGTAATGAGCTTGAGTTTTTACGCGGTACATACCGAATTCGTGGTGAAATTATTGACATCTTCCCAGCCGAATCCGATCAACATGCAATTCGTATTGAGCTTTTTGATGATGAAGTAGATTCAATTCGTTGGTTCGATCCGCTTACTGGTAAAATGGTTCGCAAAGTACCACGTGTCACGATTTATCCAAAAAGCCATTATGTAACGCCAAAAGATAATTTAACACGTGCTATTGATACGATTAAGGATGAGCTACAAGACCAGCTTAAGTTCTTCCGTGAACATGACAAATTGCTTGAAGCTCAGCGTATCGAACAGCGTACTCGTTATGATTTGGAAATGATGCAGCAACTAGGCTATACCAATGGTATTGAAAACTATTCACGTCATTTATCAGGCCGTCCAGCAGGCGAAGCACCACCGACATTGTTTGATTATATACCAGACGATGCCTTACTTATTATTGATGAATCACATGTAACGGTTCCTCAAATTGGTGCAATGTATAAAGGTGACCGTTCACGTAAAGAGAATTTGGTCAATTACGGTTTCCGTTTACCAAGTGCACTTGATAACCGCCCTATGAAATTTGAAGAGTGGGAGCGTATTGTTCCGACGACTATTTATGTGAGTGCGACGCCGGCGAAATATGAATTAGAAAAGTCAGAACAGGTAGTTGAGCAAGTTGTTCGACCAACAGGTTTGATTGATCCTGAAATTGAAGTTCGTCCAGTACTGACACAAGTTGATGATGTTCTTTCTGAAATTAATATTCGTAAGAACTTAAATGAACGTGTATTAGTGACGACTTTAACCAAGCGTATGGCAGAAGATTTAACGTCTTACTTAAAAGAATATGGCGTTAAAGTTGCTTATCTGCATTCAGATATTGATACGGTTGAACGTGTCAAAATTATTCATGAGTTACGTACAGGTGTATTCGACGTTTTAGTTGGTATTAACTTGCTCCGTGAAGGCTTAGATATGCCTGAGGTTTCTTTAGTTGCTATTTTAGATGCAGATAAAGAGGGCTTTTTACGTTCCGAGCGTTCACTTATTCAGACGATTGGTCGTGCCGCACGAAATGTGAAAGGTAAAGCAATTTTATATGCAGATAGAATTACCGATTCAATGCAAAAAGCAATAGATGAAACTGACCGTCGTAGAGCCAAGCAAATTGAATTTAATGAGTTGCATGGTATTACACCACGTAGTGCGGTTCGTCAGGTTGTCAAAGAAATTGACTCGGGTGAGGTACTTTCAGATGACGAGATTGATGAAAAAGTACTTGAACAAGCACAAGCATTGAGTGCTGATGAGCGCCATATTTTGTCTGATCCTAAACTATTTAGTAAGCATATTAATAAGCTTGAGAAAGAAATGTTAAAGGCATCTAAAGATTTACAGTTCGAACAAGCTGCTCGCATTCGTGATGAAATTGTTCGTTTAAAAGCGCAAATGTTGCAATAAATGGATACATAACACTACATGATTTGTTTAAAAAACAAGCTACTGTAGGTGTTTAAGTTATTTTTGTATTCACAACTAAAAGTTGAGGGCAACAATGGCATTTCGAAAAAATGTTCCGCAAGCCAGTTGGCGCTTGGCAAAAATTGCATTGGGCGGGATTGTTCTGACTGGCTTAGCCGTTGGAACATATGCCTATGCCCAGCAAAAACCGTTACCCACTGTCGATAAAGTTGAATTAGACCGTTATTTAGGTGTGTGGTATGAAGTTGCACGTAAACCGGCTTTTTTTCAAAAAAAATGTGCTTACGACGTATCTGCAACATATACCTTAAATGAAAATGGAAATATTGTTGTAGATAACCGTTGTTATGATAATCAAAAACAATTACAGCAATCTATTGGTGAAGCATTTGTGGTGAATCCACCCTATAACACTAAACTAAAGGTTAGTTTTTTACCTGAGGCTGTAAGATGGATACCAGTAATTCGTGGTGATTATTGGATTTTAAAACTAGATGAAGACTATCAGACTGTTTTAGTTGGAGAGCCTTCTCGTAAATATCTTTGGGTGTTATCTCGAACACCGCACCCTAAAAAAGAAGTAGTTGATGAATATCTGAATTATGCAAAAACATTAGGATTTGATATTCGAGATATTATTCACTCTGATCATAAAGAATAAAAAAAACTGCTTAAGAAAAAACCATGTGAAAACATGGTTTTTTCTTTTGTATAGTGGATAAATCAAGTATTGTATCGCTTCATTTTTATTAAAGTATGAAGAGGTTGATGATGTTAAAAGGCGTGATTTTCTCTGTCATGGCATCATTAACTTTCGGTGTGCTTTATTTTTATACCCAATTACTTGGTCAGCTTGATAGTGAGCAGACTTTTGGATGGCGTATTATTGCAACTTTGCCATTTTTAACTGTGTTTATGTGGTGGAGTGGTGACTTAAGTCATATTAAAAATATCTATCAGCGTATTTTGGCAAAACCCTCTTTTCTTTTATTACTCATCACCACCTCCGTGTTGACTTCGGTACAGCTATGGCTCTTTTTATGGGGGCCAATGCATGGGCGTGGTTTACAAGTTTCTTTGGGGTATTTCCTTCTACCGCTTGTATTGGTGTTAGCTGGCAGTGTCTTATATGGCGAAAAAATATCAAAATTCCAGTGGGTCGCTATTATTCTGGCCATAGTTGGGGTAAGCCATGAAATTTTTCGCTTAGGAAGTATTGCTTGGGAAACTGCTTTAGTTGCCATTGGTTATTCAGCTTATTTTTTATTACGCAAGAAAATTAAAACGGATAATTTAGGCGGTTTCTGGTGGGATCTTGTCATTATTATGCCTGTTGCAATTTATCTAACGCATACAGGCTTATTGCCATATAGTAAGTTTCTCGATCAGCCGACATTGGTTTTAGTTATTATGGGATTAGGGGTACTGAGTGCCATAGGTCTGGGAAGTTACATCTTGGCGAGTCGTTTTTTACCCTTGGTTGTGTTTGGATTACTTGGGTATCTTGAGCCTGTTTTGCTTGCTTTAGCATCGTTAGTTTTGGGGGAAAGCATTGGTCGAGAAGAGTGGTTTACTTATATTCCGATTTGGTGTGCTGTTTTTGTACTGGTTTTAGAAGGTGCAGTGCATCTTTATCAACAACGTCAAAAAGTTAAAAATCTACAATTAAATATCGAAAAATATCAAAAAAGATTAAAAACTGATGAGCTTGATTAAAGCCTTAGAATATAAAAATTAAGAAAAAGCAAAAATTTAGCTGCTTTAAACAATAAAATAATAAAAAATAATTATAGGTATTTTATGAATTTATGATGAATTTTAGGAAAATCTAGCAACTAACGTCAGCTTTTGATTCATTCTTGCCAATAATTCCATTACAATTACGGGGTTTTAAAAATCACGCCTAGATATAATTAATTAGAGGACGTATCTGTGAGCAAAGACACTATCATCGCCCTGCACGCTGAACACCAAGGTCGTTGGAAAAACCGTGAAGAAATCGCGGAACGTATGATTGCATTAATCGGTCAATTATACCGTGAAAAAAATATTGTCGTATCTGTTTACGGTCGCTCTTTAATTAACCGTTCTGTTATTCAAATTTTGAAAACTCACCGTCGTACACGTGTTGTAGATGTTGAGCTTTCTGTTGTAAATACATTCCCAATTTTAGAAGCTTTAGCAAAAGTTGAAAACATTGGTTCTGCAGAAGTTGATATCGGTAAACTGGCAGTTGAATATAAAGAAAAAGGCGGTGATGTTGACGCATTTGTTGCTCAAGCAGTTGGGTCAATTAAAGGTAGCGCAACTTCTGAACAACCTAAAGATGTAGTTCTTTACGGTTTTGGTCGTATTGGTCGTATCTTAGCTCGTTTAATCATTAGCCAATCAGGTTTAGGTCGTGGTTTAAGCCTTAAAGCGATTGTTGTTCGTAAGTCTTCTGACGGTGATTTAGCAAAACGTGCTTCTTTACTTCGTCGTGACTCTATTCACGGTACTTTCGCTGGTACAATCTCTGTTGATGAAGAAAACGAAGCAATCATTGCTAATGGTAACTTCATTAAAGTGATTTATGCATCTAGCCCAAGTGAAGTTGACTATACTGAATACGGTATTTCAAACGCACTTTTAATCGATAACACTGGTAAATGGCGTGATGCTGAAGGTCTAAGCCAACACTTGAAATGCCCAGGCGTTGCACGTGTTGTATTAACTGCACCAAGTAAAGGCGAAATGAAAAACGTTGTATTTGGTGTAAACAACACTGATATCTTAGATGAAGACAAAATCATCTCTGCTGCAAGTTGTACAACAAATGCAATTACTCCAATTCTTAAAGTATTGGATGACAAATATAAAGTTCTTAATGGTCACGTTGAAACAGTTCACTCATTTACAAATGACCAGAACTTAATTGATAACTACCACAAAGCAGATCGTCGTGGTCGTGCAGCTACATTGAACATGGTTATTACTGAAACTGGTGCTGCTAAAGCTGTTGCTAAAGCATTACCTGCATTAAAAGGTAAGTTAACTGGTAACTCTGTACGTGTTCCTACACCAAACGTATCTCTTGCGATTTTAAACTTAACGCTTGATAAAGAAGTTGATCGTGAAGAAGTGAACGAATACATTCGTCAAATCTCAATTAACTCTAGCCTTCAAGGTCAAATCGGCTATACCAACTCTACAGAAGTGGTATCAAGCGACTTTATCGGTTCTCGTACAGCTGGTGTATATGATGCTCAAGCAACGATTACTTCTGGTAACCGCTTAACTGCATATGTTTGGTACGATAACGAAGTAGGTTATAGCTGCCAAGTATTACGTATTGCTGAACAAATGTGTGGCGTAAGCTATACAAAAATTCCTGCAGAAACTAACGCTTAATTCGATTTAACGTTAGATCAAAGTATGTGATAAAAAAACCCAGTTTAGACTGGGTTTTTTTACAACCGTACAAAATATATGCTGATTATTTTTTAAAAATCAATGAGAATAGGAATTAAGGAACAAAAAGAAATAGTAAAGGGATTGGAATTGCAGCAGTTTAAAAGACTATTAATCGTCTTCTTTTTTATCATTATCGCCAATATATGTGGTGTTCTTATTGCCATTTGGGTTTTTAAGCATTTTAATATTTATATTCCGCTGAAAAACCAAGCTGTGGCGATTGATTTACAAGAACCATTACAGGTACAAGTTAAAGTAAAAGATGCTTTAAATGTCGATGTAAAAGGCCGAGTAAATGCGAATATTCCTATTAATGAAAAGTTAACGATTCCTCTCACACAGACGTTAACACCTCGTGTCTATTTCGATAATATGGTGCCGATTAGTACGGTTATTCCTGTTAAAGAAACTTTAAAAGTTGATCAAAGCTTACCCATAGACACTAAAGTTCAAGTCAGAGTATTAGGTAAAGATATTACTTTGCCATTAAAAGGCAATATTCCTTTAAAACTTGATGTGCCTATTGATATTCAGGTACCACTCGATCAAAAAGTTCATTTGAAGTTTGATGCACCAGTACGGACTGTTTTAAAAGAAAATCTTCATATTCCATTAAATGCTCAATTAAAAACTAATATTCCAATTCAAGGTAGTTTAAATGTACCTGTAAAAACTGCTTTAAATGCTTCAGTAGATGTGAAAAATACCTTGCCCGTTAAAATTGAGCATGGCGAGTTAAAAATACCGCTGTCGAGCATGAGCCTTAATCGTGTTAAAGATGATAACGATGCATCTTTACCTGTTCAGAAACAGAACAAGTAGGGACATGGCTTATGTTGGGTTCAATAAAAAGTATGCTCATCAGTTTTTTCCTGATTATGGTACTCACAGCAATTTTATTTTGGCTCTATTTAAATATACAAGCTTCAGTTGTTGTGTCTGCGCATGAGTCGGATATTCGTTTACCAGAATCGTTAGAAACTAAAATTCATGTTGGGAATAACTTACAGGTACAGTCTATAGGTAAACTAGATACATCAATTGATATCAATCGTCAGATTTCGGTGCCATTAAAGGGGCGGTATTTGGCTGATTTAGAATTTGAAGTTGAGACTCCAATCACAGTGAGTGTTGATTATACGACAACACTAAAAGTTGAACAGGTTATGCCTTTAGAAACAACCACCGATTTAATTTACCAAAATAAATTACTCCCTAAATTTCCACTAAAATTAAATATTCCTATCAATTTAGATATTCCATTTCAGTTAAAACGTAGTTATACCATTCCTGTTAAAATTGCTTTTAATGGTCCGGTTTATTTTGAGTTTGATGAATCTGTAAATTTACCAATTAAACATCAGTTCAATCCAACTTTGAAAATTAACGATGCGATGGAAATGGGCAATATCTCAAGCTTTAATGCCATTATGTATAATTCTGTGCAGCACACAAAAGCTAATCTAGATATGAAGATGGATTTACCTTTGAGGAACGTTCATCCTTAAGGCTGTAAACAGATAAAGATTGTTCATGATTTGCCATAAAGTTTTATTAAAATAAAAAGAAATAAAATAACAGGCAGGAAAGTAGAATTCTCACGATTTTCTATTCGAGAATTTTATGAAAATATGGCAGAATAGGCGGTTTTAGAGTTTTTAGAGGATTGGCAAATGCGCTTTGTTGATGAAGCAGTCATTACCGTAGAGGCTGGCGACGG
>JAITLL010000067.1 GCA_031277915.1 Acinetobacter sp. | reverse complement strand
AAGGAGCTTTCAATGCCACGTAAAAAAGAGGTCGTTAGTGGGAATTTCGTTAAATACGATGCGGTAGTTCTCGGTTCTGGACCTGCAGGTGAAGGCGCGGCAATGAAGCTTGCAAAAGCTGGTAAGCGTGTTGCAATTGTAGATGTGCGTGATCAACTTGGTGGTAACTGTGCACACGTAGGAACGATTCCAAGTAAAGCATTGCGTCAAACAGTTTCTAGTATTATTCGCTATCAGCGCGATCCAATGTTTCAAAAAGTAGGTGAATGGAAACAGTTCACCATGAAACAGGTGTTGCGTAATGCACATAAAGTGATTCAACAACAGGTTGATACACATACACGCTTTTATGATCGCAACAAAATCGGCGTATTTCATGGCCGTGCATATATTCAAGACAAAAATACAGTTTTAGTTTTTAGCCATGAAGGCATTAAAGAAACAATCATCTGTAAGCAAATCGTAATTGCGACAGGTAGTCGTCCTTATCATCCACAAGGTCTCGACTTTGACCACCCTCGCGTGTTTGATTCGGACAAAATTCTTGATCTTGATTATTCAATTCAAAAAATCATTATTTACGGTGCGGGCGTTATTGGCTGTGAATATGCCTCAATCTTTATTGGTTTAGACCATAAAGTTGACTTAATTAATACTCAGCAAAAACTCTTAAGCTATTTAGATGACGAAATTGCTGATGCTTTGTCTTATCACTTACGTGAACAGGGTGTATTGATTCGCCACAATGAACAAATGGATCATCTTGAAACGTTTGATGATCATGTTGTTTTACATTTACAAAGTGGTAAAAAAATCAAAGCCGATGCGATCCTTTGGTGTAATGGCCGTTCAGGTAATACAGAAGGTTTAGGTCTCGAGAATGTTGGTTTAGTGCCAAACAACCGTGGTCAGCTTTCTGTAAATGATCAATATCAAACTGAAGTTGAAAACATCTATGCTGCTGGTGACGTCATAGGTTGGCCATCACTTGCTTCGGCTGCTTATGACCAAGGGCGCTGTGCTGGTGCAAACATGAGTGGTGAAGATGCGAAGCCAGTACGTGATATCCCAACAGGTATCTATACCATTCCAGAAATCTCATCAATTGGTAAAAATGAACAGGAATTAACGGAAGAGAAAATTCCGTATGAAGTAGGTCAAGCTTCTTTCCGTCATTTGGCTCGTGCACAAATTACCGGTGATACAGTGGGTGAGTTAAAAATTCTTTTCCACCGTGACACTATGGAAATTTTAGGTATTCACTGTTTTGGTAATAACGCTGCCGAAATTATCCACATTGGGCAAGCAGTTATGCACAGCCCAAATAATACCTTGAAATATTTTGTTGAAACGACATTTAACTATCCAACAATGGCTGAAGCATACCGTGTAGCTGCACTTAATGGTATGAATCGTTTGTTTTGATTTTAAATAATTTTTCAATAAAAAAGCCTGCAAATTTGCGGGCTTTTTTATTTTCATTAGATCATAGTTTTTTTATATTTTTATGACAATCCAAAGTATGATTTTAGCTTTTTATCATACTAATGCGCACAAAATGCTTGGTTAAAATATTCAAATAAATCCGGTGTCTGTTTCCATAGAATTATAGAAAACACCAAAAGCGTGACTATGATAAAAGTCATAATTGTTTTTAAAAGTAAGGCATTATGCGTCATGAATAACAGCCTCCTCATTTACAAAGAAATGTACGATTACACCTAATATACTTAATGCGATTGAACATAGCCAAATCACATTGTAATTACCTGTTAAGTCGTGGTTAACACCGCCAAGCCAACCGCCAAAGAAAGAACCGACTTGATGGGTGAAAAATACAATACCGCTTAGCATTGAAAGATATTTAACGCCAAACATATTTGCCACAATACCGTTCGTGAGCGGAACAGTAGAGAGCCATAAAAGGCCCATGATGATACCAAAAGCATATACTGTATAAGTGCTTAGAGGTAATAACAAAAAGGCAATGATCGCGATGCCACGGCTACCATAAAGCGCCATTAATAATTTAGGTTTTGAGAAACGGTCTCCTAACCAACCCGCGCCGTAAGTCCCAACAATGTTAAATAGTCCTACGAGTGCCAGAAATACAGTACCTGTCGCTGCATCAAAGCCATGGTCGATTAAATAGCCGGGTAAATGCACACCCAAGAAGACCACTTGGAATCCGCAAACTAAGAACCCTAAAGCTAACCACCAAAAAGGTTTATGTTTTCTGGCAATGTTAAGTACCTGTTTAAATGTGAGTTGAGGTTGAATGAGTGCCTTAGGTGGTTGATAAGCTGAAGCTTTAAGCATCAATGCAAGCGGAATAATTAGAGTAATAAGGAGAGCACTCACCATTAAAGCTGCGGACCATCCCACTGTTTTAAGTAAGAGAAGCGTAGATGGCAGCATAATAAACTGACCGAAAGAGCCTGCCGCACTGGCAATACCCATTGCCATACTTCTTTTTTCTGGAGGAGCTGCCCGACCTACTGCACTGAGTAAAACCGTAAAAGAAGTTGCTGATAAAGCTAAACCGATAATAAGTCCTAAGCTCAAATTTAAGATTAAGATGCTTGAACTAAAGGCCATTAAGAGTAAGCCGAGGGCGTAAAGTAATCCGCCAACAGCAACCACAATTTTACTGCCATATTTATCTGCAATTGCACCAGTAAAAGGTTGAACTGCGCCCCAGATCAGATTCTGCATAGCGATTGCAAGACTAAAAACATGTTGGCCCCAGCCAAATTCATGGCTCATCGGCACAAGATAGAGACCGAAACCATGCCTGACGCCTAAAGAAAGTGCCAAAATAAGGGCACTACCAATCAACATATAGATAAGTGGTTGGGAAAAGGTCTGAGCAGTTTTAGTCATGGTTAATGGAAAATTATAATAATGTGGTGATTTATTGTAGAAGATATATCGAAAAATATCGATATAGGGGGTGGGAATATTTAAGAAAAATTAAAAGTAATAACGCTAGTATCTTCATAACAAAAGCATACAAGCAGAAATCATTTTGATTTCTGCTTGTTATAAAAAATTAAGTTGCAGAATTACGTTCAAGTAGCGCTTGTTCAAAAAGAACTTGTTCTTTTTCTTTATGCTCGGTTGTGAAGCGAATCAAAATTACACTACAGCCTGCGACTATAACTAGGCCACCTAAAATAAATAGGCAAGTTTGTACATCAAGTAAACCTTTAAGTAAGAAGCCCGCTGCGACAGCCCCCACATTTCCACCGGCACCAATAATGCCTGCAACACCACCTAATGCATTGCGGTCAATAAATGGTACAAGAGCATATGTTGCTCCACACGCCATATGGGTAAATAGTGCAAAAATAGTCATTGAAAGAATAGCGAGAGCGACACCGTTCATTTGAGAGAAAAGTATTAAGAATAAACCTTCGCCTAAAATCATGAATACCAGTACTTTAGTGCGACCATCTAAGCCTTTCTTGAGTGCAACTTTATCTGAAATAATGCCGCCTAGTGCACGTGCAAATAATGCCAGTAGACCAAATATTCCTGCAGTTAAGCCCGCAGTTTTTAAATCCATTTTGAACTGATCAACATAGTACATCGCTGCTACGTTATGAATAAAAATTTCGATACCAAAACTTGCACCATATGCCAAAAATAAAATCCAGACACGATAGTTGCGAGCAGCCTGCATTAAAATTGCCATACCACCTTTCTTACCACTGCCAACTTCAATGCCTTGTGCACGAACTTCTTTAAAGTTTCCTTGAGGGCAATCTTGGGTTAACTTCCAGTAAAGGACTCCCACAATCACCATCATCACACCTGGTACGATGAGAGCAATGCGCCACCCCATCGTTTGCTCAACACCAAACATGACAATTGCACCGAGTAATAAAGGCATTAAAGCTTGGGTTGCGCCACCACCAGCATTACCCCAGCCAGCAGCAGCAGCATTGGCTGTGCCTACAACATTAGGTGCAAACATAATACTTGTATGATATTGGGTAATTACAAAACTTGCGCCAATTGCACCAATGAGTAAGCGGAAGAATAGAAAAGATTCATAGCTGTTTGCAGCAGCCACACCAAATACTGGAATACTACCTAGTAAGAGAAGGGCTGTGTAGGTAATGCGTGGACCATATTTATCGCAAAGAGGTCCAACAGCGAGCCTTACTAAAATCGTAATTGCAACGGCGGCAATATTAATATTGGCAATTTGATCTTTTGTTAAGCTGAACTCACCCTTAATTACAGGCATTAAGGGAGCACAAGCAAACCAAGCGAAGAAGCAGGCAAAGAAAGCGAGCCAAGACATGTGAAAAGCACGCATTGCTGGAGTTGAGAAGCTGAATAATTTAATCTCAGTTGCTTTTTTTGCATCTAGATTGATATTTGAAGACATACGCCGTCCCTCTGAACTGAACGAATTTTTAATTTGCACGACAAAATGAATTGTCTATTTGCATACCGATCAGAGCGGACATCTTTGGCCGTCTTGGTTTATCCATTGAATCGCCATTGATTCATCATGCTGTAGATAAAGCAAAGGATGTGCCAAAAAATAATTTTTATTAAAAGGAAAATATTAGTTTTTAATTTTATTAAGTTAGTTGGAATTTAATAAAATTAATTAACAAAATAAAATTAAGAAAAAAGGAAACAACAAAGGCATAGTGTGAAATTTTTTAATAACTTAAATAGAAAGTGCTCATTTTTTTAGCATGTTGATTTAAAAAGAAGCAAAATTTATCTTTCCAATAAAAAAAGCTATAAAAGCTTTAGTAAGGCTTTTATAGCTTGAATGTTTTAAAAATTAGAAACGGTAACCTACACCTACATAAGTAATAAGTGGGTCGATATCAATTTTGGTATTCGCTTTAATAAGCTCTTTACCTGTATTTTGATCAGTGACATAAATTTTTGCTTCAGTATTCATTTTGGAATATGAGACTGAACCAACGGCGAACCAGTTCGGGTTGAAATCATACGTTGCGCCGACAGTAACAATTGGTGCAAAGGTATCAGTCGCCTCTAACTTCACAATAGGATTGGCTGAAGAGGTTTTGCCGTCTAATGCTGCACCCGCTTGACCATCATGAATATTCTGAATCATATGGCCTGCTTTTATTAAATCCGATTCGATTCCTGAATTCATTTTTAAGTCATTAAAATAGGCATACATCACACCTGCACCAATGTATGGACGAAATTTATTTACACCAGATTTACCAAATTGGTAATGCAGTTCAACTGCTGGTAACCAAGCACGTGCTGTAGCAGCCTTGCCGCCTTGAGTGAGATCAGTGATATAAATATTTTCTTTTAGGCCTATCGAGCCAAGAGCTGTATTTGCTGAACCAGTTAATGGTGCATAAATATTACCTTTACCTTTTATATCTACCTTTGGAGGAACGCCTGCTTTAATTTCTAGAGATAAATTATCTGTAAAATTATAATTTGCCATGATACCAACAGTATCAACACTTTGAGCTTCTAAGCCCGTACCTTGACTTTGCCAATTTGATAATCCATTGACTGTGGCTGTTCCTGTGAGTATTGAAGGTAGCGTATCTGTGGGTAAAATCTTGATTGCATCATACAAGAGAGGATTTGTGCTTCGATCAGCAGCATTTAAGACGGATTGTTTTGACACAGATCCTACTTTAGAGGTGGTTCCTTCTGCGACACTGGTATTAATGTTAACTGGATTTGCGCTTCCTTGTGGCATGGCATGTAACCAGCCGGCAGAGACCGAAAAACGTTTGAAACCATCACCATCTTTAAAACTAAAATAGGGTGAAGCAGCGAAAGTGACTGTTGGCAGAGCAAAAAAGGCAGCTGTCATACAAAATAATGACTTTTTCATCATAAAAGGACTCCATGTCCGGACATTTGTTTACTGATTTTTATTGAGCCCACCATAGCGCGTTTTATTAAATTGATTGTTTAATAAAAATTAATAATTGTAATTGTTTTGAAATATTTGTTTATATTTGGAAAGATTTATTAATAAAAAGTACAAAATAAAAAATAAAAGGCTACATAAAGTAGCCTTTTGTTAATGTTTATTAAATTATTAGTTGAAACGAGAGAGGTCTTCTTCAGGGCGAGCTGTTAAAACTTCAATACCAGTTTGAGTGACTAAAATAGTGTGTTCATATTGAGCTGAGAGTTTATGGTCTTTGGTTACAACAGTCCATTTGTCACCAAGCAATTTAGTTTGCCAAACACCAGCATTGACCATTGGTTCAATCGTAAAGGTCATACCTGCTTCTAAACGCATCCCAGTACCAGCTTGACCATAATGTAACACTTGAGGTTCGTCATGGAAAACGGTACCAATACCGTGACCACAATATTCACGTACTACGCTAAAACGTTCTGACTCGACATATTTTTGGATAGCATGACCAATGTCACCTAAGTATGAACCGTCTTTAACTGTTGCCATTCCACGGTACATTGCTTCTTGAGCAACTTTACATAAACGATTTGCCAAAATAGAAGTTTCACCTCCTACGACATACATCATGTTGGTGTCGCCGTGATAACCATCTTTAATTACGGTTACATCAATGTTAAGGATATCGCCGTTTTTTAAGATTTTATTTTCAGAAGGAATACCATGACATACAACATGGTTAACCGAAGTACAGATAGAGTGTTGAAACGCAGGGCGTCCTGGCGCACCGCCGTAACCTACACAGGCTGGAATAGCATGTTGTACATTTTCAATATGATTACGGCAAATGGTGTCAAGCTCAAGTGTGTTTACACCGGCTTTAATATGCGGCTTGATCATCTCTAGAACTTCAGCTGCCAGTCGTCCTGCAATGCGCATTTTTTCAATTTCATCTGGAGTTTTAATTAATCGACGTGGAGCTGTATAAGTACTGTTCATGATCTCTAAAAACTTTTGGTAATTTATAAGCGTCTATGGTATAAATAGCCGCCCATTTTATCAAATGCTTTTCGTGAATATCTTTTACGAAGAATTTTGATAGATGGAGTAAAAAATCCGCACATATATCGTCACATTACTCTGGGTGCCCGTAAAAAGGTGGAGAATGCGGATATATGGAGGCCTAACCCAACTTTTAAGGTAAAGAAAATGGCAGATTACAACGTAAGCATGCGCGACCTTCTTCAAGCAGGTGCGCACTTTGGTCACCAAACTCGTTTCTGGAACCCAAAAATGCGTCAATACATTTTTGGCGCGCGCAACAAAATTCACATCATCAACCTTGAGCACACTGTTCCTGCGTTAAATGATGCTTTGAACTTCGCTAACCAATTAGCAAGCAAAAAGAATAAAGTTTTGTTCGTTGGTACAAAACGTGCTGCTTCTAACATCATCCGTGAACAAGCTCAACGCGCTGGTCAACCATATGTAGACCACCGTTGGTTAGGTGGTATGTTGACGAACTGGAAAACACTTCGCCAATCTATCAACCGTTTAAAAGATCTTCAAACTCAATCTCAAGACGGTACTTTTGCTAAGCTTACTAAACGTGAAGCTTTAGAACGTACTCGTGAGATGGACAAACTTGAGCGTTCTTTAGGCGGCGTTAAAAACATGGGTGGTTTACCTGACGCATTATTTGTAATCGACGTTGATCACGAAGCGATTGCAATTAAAGAAGCTAAGAACTTAGGTATTCCTGTTATCGGTATCGTTGATACAAACTCTAACCCAGACAACGTTGATTACGTTATTCCTGGTAACGACGATGCGATCCGTGCAGTAACTTTATATGCTTCAGCTATGGCTGACGCAATTCTTGCTGGTAAAGAATACGCTCAATCTCAAGCGAACGCTCAAGCAAAAGGCGATGACGCTGCGAAAGACGCTTCTGAGGCTTAATGCGTTTTGACGCAGGCTTGTCATTTTTGCGACATGTAATGGTGGCAAATTAAGCGTCGAGAGTGCAAACGGCCCAGAGTTTCTTTGGGCCGTTTTTGTTGAAAAGATTTATTTTCTACCGATTTTAGGAGATCAACATGACTGCAATTACTGCAAGCATGGTAAAAGAATTACGTGACCGTACTGGTCTTGCAATGATGGAATGCAAAAAAGCATTAACAGAAGCGAACGGTGACATCGAACTTGCTATTGATAACCTTCGTAAATCTGGTCAAGCTAAAGCTGCTAAAAAAGCTGGCAACATTGCTGCTGACGGTGCAATCACTATCGTTCAAGACGGTAAGAAAGCGATCTTAGTTGAAGTAAACTGTCAAACTGACTTCGTTGCTAAAGACGAAAACTTCTCTAACTTTGCACACGCAGTTGCTGCTGCTGCTTTAGCTGCTGGCGAAACTGATGCTGCTAAAATCGCTGAATTAAAATTGGCTGATGGTCAATCAGTTGAAGAAGCTCGTATTGCGCTTGTTCAAAAAATCGGTGAAAACATCCAAGTTCGTCGTGCGAAAATCGTTGAAGGCGAAAACTTGGCTATCTACAAACACGGTTTAAAAATCGGTGTTGTAGTTTCTTATACAGGTGATGCTGACACTGGTAAAGGTATTGCAATGCACGTTGCTGCATTCAACCCAGTAGCAGTAAGCGCTGAAGCTGTTCCTGCTGACCTTATCGCTAAAGAGAAAGAAATCGCTGAAGCGAAAGCGTTAGAATCTGGTAAACCAGCGAACATCGTTGAGAAAATGGTAACTGGTTCTGTTGAGAAATACTTAAACGAAGTTGCTCTTGACCGTCAAATGTACGTTATCGACAACGACAAAAAAGTTGCTGACGTATTAAAAGCAACTGGTACAACTGTTGCTAACTTCGTACGTTTCGAAGTTGGTGAAGGTATCGAGAAAAAAGCAGAAATGAGCTTCGCTGAAGAAGTTGCTGCTGCTCAAGCTGCTGCGAAGTAATTCGTATCACAATAAAAAAAGCCCCATTGGGGCTTTTTTTATCTTAGGTAAATTAAGGTTATAAAATGACAAATAAAAAAAATCTAAGTATTGGCGGCATTATTGTCTTATTGATTGCTGCATATTTCGGTCTGGATTTATCTGGGCATAAGAAAAATCAATCGCCATCATCAAACTACGTAACTCAGAATACTGAGTCTGCACTTTCAAATGATGGGATAGATACTGTAGAAGCTGCTTATGAACATAGACAAAGTAAAGTTCAAGTGCAGGGAAGTGGTCGAGTAAAAGCAATTTTAAGAGAAGACAATGATGGGACAAGACACCAGAAATTTATTCTTGTATTAAAAAATGGCCTTTCAATTTTAGTTGCCCATAATATTGATTTAGCACCAAAAATTGACAATTTACATAAAGGAGATATTGTCGAATTTAATGGTGAATATGAATATAACGAGAAAGGTGGTGTATTACATTGGACGCATCATGATCCACAAAATCGCCATGAAAATGGTTGGCTAAAACATAATGGACGTATTTACCAATAGAAAAGGGATATTCAGTTCTACCCAACAGCAATTTTGTTCTATGCATCTTTTTAAAACATGTTATGTTTTTTTTAGATAAGTAGATGAGATGTATATATGTACCGAGAACAGGCTGACTACTTGCATTTGCGAGAGTTGGGCGGTTTAGAATTATTAAAGGCACATTACCACCAAACGCAATTTTCAAAGCATACCCATGAAGGATATTGTATTGGTGTGATTGAAGAAGGTGCACAGTCTTTTTTTAGGACGGGTCAACTACATGTTGCGCCTAAAGGGGACATTATTTTGGTGAATGCAGACGAAATTCATACAGGTTCATCTGCTGTCGAATCGGGTTGGCGTTATCGAGCAATTTATCCTACACCAGAAATGCTTGCTGAAGTGAGTCAGGATTTTTTTGAGAACGGGTATGGTGCACCTTGGTTTCCTGAAGCAGTTATTCAGGACTTGGGTTTGTCTCAACAACTTTGCTTGTTATTTGATTTATTAGAACAAAAAGATAATTTTCTACTTAAAGAAACCATGTATCTGTCCACATTGGCGTGTTTAATGATGCGTCATGGTAAATCGCGGCATAGCTTTTGTGAGCTACCAGAAGCTTATTCGAAGATATTAAAAGTTAAAGATTTGTTGGCAAATATACCTGAAAAGAATTTTTCTTTGCAGGAATTGGCTGACATGGTTGGATTAAGTGCTTGGCATTTTTTAAGACAATTTAAAAAACATGTGGGTTTACCACCTCATGCATGGTTAGTACAGGCACGTTTGCAAAAAGCGAGACAGTTATTAAAGCAAGGTGATCAAATTGTGATGGTTGCACAGCAATGTGGATTTTCTGATCAGAGTCATTTTAACCGTCATTTTAAAAAGGCAATGGGAGTTACACCTACCCAGTATGTAGCGAGTCTTAATCTCTAAAAATTATTTTTATTTCTAACCGCAATTTTGTTCAAGCGAATTTGAGCGAAATACAAGAAGCTCTATAAATACTTAGTGTTATAGAGGTCTAGAGATGAATACTCGTGTAAATCAATCTATTAGATTTTCTAAAGGCCAACCTTCGTATCTTTTTGTACGAGGGGCGGTAGATATACTGCCATTGTCCATTTCGGTTATTCCGTGGGCTATTCTGGCTGGTTCAATGGCAATACATGCAGGTTTATCATTTTATAAAGCAGTAGCAATGTCAGGAATTGTGTTTGCTGGGGCTGCACAATTGGTCAGTTTGAGTATGGTGATGGAAGGTACATCATTATTAACGATCTATATCACGATTTTTTTTCTTACTGCTCAACATTTTATTTACGCATTAACTTTAAGAAATGACATATCTATTTTGTCTTTGCCAAAGAGATTAAGTTTAGGTTTTTTACTAACAGATGAATTGTTTGCCTTAAGTGCTCCGAGTGAAAAAAGACATCCTCATTATTTATTAGGAGCGGGTATATGTTTTTATTTATTCTGGGTGGTTTTTAGTCTAGCTGGAATTTTATTGGCTACGGCAGTTCCTAATTTATTGTCCTATCACTTAGATTTTTCGATTATTGCTATTTTTGTGGCCATGATTATTCCTATGTGTAAGGGAAAGCCTGTCATAGCTGGAGTTTTAACAACTTGCATTACTGGCTTTTTTTTCAAATTTTTTAACTTGGAAGGAGGTATTTTAATTTCTGGTTTATTGGGCATGTTTATTGCAGTTGTTGCAGAAAATAGAACAGGAGAAATATAAGATGACATGGCTCATGATTTTAGGGTTGTCAGGTATTGTGTTTTTTAATCGTTATTATTTTTTGGAACCCAATGTAAAAGTAAAATTACCCGTATTGATGAATAAAATGTTGAATTATTCAGCGCCTTGTTTATTGAGTGCTATTTGTATACCAGTAATCTTTTTTGAAGGAAATGAACTAAGGGGGATTTTTGATAATCCATATTTATATGCGACAATCTTTTGTATTGTAATTGCTTTCTATTTAAAAAAAGTCTTACCAAGTGTTCTACTCAGTCTAGCATTTTTCTATTTTATAAATTTTCTAATAAATCAGTAAATTTAAGCTGAATCTAAAAGATTCAGCTTTTTAAAATTTATTGAGTAATCAATTTGTTCTGGCGATTTTTCCACTTAGGGAATATTTTTCCAAGATAGGCATCCATACACCAGACCGGACCAATCAATAGAAATTGCAAATCTTTAAAGAAAGAGGGTTTTTTACCTTCAACTTTATGTCCATAGAATTGTCCAATCCATGCAATCACAAAAAGTGCAATATAAAACCCTACACCTACAGGTAGGACATAAATGAGCCAAGCCATCACAACGAGAAGTGCAGTCATCGCTACTGCAAGTACAAGATCGAGCCGAGCATAGAAAATAAGAGTCAATACAATGAGTAAAGCAGTGAGTAAGGCACTAAAGTGGGTGATGATTCCGATAATAGAAAATAAAATAGCTGGGACACATACCCAGTGGATTTTCTTATTCGTTGGATTTTGATGGCTTTCACTGTATTCATCAAACCATTCACTAATAGATTTCATAGACCTTGTGCTCCATGTCTAATTTTGAGTCATTCTTTTTATGTCTATATTTTAGCCTGTTGTTATAGGGGAGACAAGAAAAGTTGTACATCTTCCTTATTGTTAATTTATGTGATCCTAAAATTTAAGATCTGATTATCTGAAAAACAGTGTGGGAAAATTAAAAGATGAACTCAAAAAGAGTGAGGTTTACTTAAAAGACTCGTACTACTTATTTTTGGATTTTGAAGTAAGAAAATGACTCAAAAAACTACTTTTTTACGAGAAGTCGGAAAATAATAGAAAAATGCTCAACTCAACTTGTCTTAAAACGCGATAAATAGCTCTTTTTAGACTAAGGTAGTACTAGGGTAGCGTAATTTTTTTAAAATGGCTGTAATCGAAAAATATAAGAAAAAAAGGGTGGGTATTAAAATGATGTGTTTTGTGGTTAATAAATGATCGGTTTTGTAATTGAAAAATGAGTAAAAACATAAAATTTTTATCATGATTTTTATATTTTTGACTCTAAAAATTAAAAAGCCACAAATTAAATTGTGGCTTTTGTATGAACTCTAGGAGTGATCGCTTATGAAGTAGGACCATCTACACGTTCAATACTTACTTTTGCAGTACCAGCATTGGTAATACCAAGACGTTTTGCAGCACCGTATGATAAGTCAAGTACACGATTTGCATGGAATGGACCACGATCATTTACTTTTACTACCACACTTTTACCATTGTCTTTGTTTGTCACACGGATATAACAGTTCAATGGAAGACTGCGATGAGCAGCAGTAAGTGCATTCATGTCGAATGTTTCACCGCTTGCAGTTTTACGGCCATGAAATTGACGACCATACCAAGATGCCATACCAGTTTGGCTAAACTTACGAACAGTATTTGAAGCTACTGTGTTAAGTTTTTCAATCACTGAAGGCTCATCTTCAGGGATTTCAATTTTAGCTGCGATAGCTTGACGACGAATTTGATCGCCAGAACGTTCAGTGATTGAAAGACTGTTAATGTTAGAAAAACGAGAATTAAAGCTTTGAGTATCTTTACTCAATACACGGGCAGCTAAATTTGCATTTGGACCATCTACATCACTGTTTAATGATGATGACTGCATCATTTCAGCGTGCAGTGGGGCCATACTTAAACTAGCCGTCAGTGCAAGAATGTATTTCAGCGATAACTGCATTTATATAAACTCCTGAGAACATGCTCTTTTTATTTTAGCAAAAAGCTAAAAATTGAAGTGAACATGCCTAATTATTCACTTTTGCAATTGCTTGATTGGGGTGGATAATATTCATCGCTTACGGAGAGTGTCTAGTCTTTAACGAGAAATAGTTACAAAAAGGGCAAAAACTTACAGTTTTGGGGTGAAAAATAACCAAATATGTAACAAGGTATTTAAAATGTGTGTATTGTGATCGATTTAACAAAAATATTTATTGACTTTTACATAAACTCATAAAAAAGCTAGCCTATCGGCTAGCTACTTCCGTGCCTAACAACCATACAGCAGTCGCATACATCCGGCTTTTATTATAAGTCGTAATCACTTGAAAATTCGGATAAGTTAAATAGTAAATTGGACCGTTATAGTCTTGTAATTGAATAACATTTATCATATCTAGGTCATCAATTTTAACTAGTGGGTTTAAAGGAGAAATCCCTTGAGTTTTGAGCAGACCATAAGGTGAAGGCTGGGTCAGATCTTTAGCAATAATACTTTCTGGATTTGAGCCTGTGTAACGTGCCATAAAACCAATAGGCTGATCGCGTTGCCAACCTTCTTTTGCTAAGTAATTTGCGATTGAACCAATTGCATCTTCCGCAGAATTTCGAAGATCAATATGACCGTTACCGTCAAAATCGACCCCATATTTACTAATATTACTTGGCATAAATTGTGGATAACCAATTGCTCCAGCGTAAGAGCCAACAATGCTATTAGTTGGGTAGCCTTCTTTATAAGTCCATGCGATTAGTGCAGCTAGCTCATCACTGAAATAATCAGCACGGCGAGGATAACCAAAGGCTAATGTTGCAAGTGCATCACGTGTAATAAAAGAACCCTTATTGGCCCCATAACCAGTTTCAACACCTAAAATACCCAAAATAGCAGCTTGAGAGACGCCATATTGTTGTTCAGCACGATTCAAAGCATCTGCATATTGGTTTTTAAAGCGAACACCACGTTGAATGGTGCCTTCTACTAAAAACATAGAGCGATAATCATACCAAGGCTTACTTTCCCCCGGGCGAGTCATAATATTTATAATGTTTGGTAAATTTTTTGCACCGCTCATCGCAGCATCAATTTGCTCACTACTTAAACCATAAGTAGTCATGGCTTTTTGTTTAAAATTTAAATAATTAGGATTCGTTACAAAATCATTGGCCTGGGCAAAATGACTTGTGCTGATGAGGCCGGTACACAAGGCGAGTACTTTTAAAGTTTTATTAACAAATTGAGACAACATATCTTTTTTAAATTCCAAATTATCGATGTGTATGAATAGACATGACTAAACCAAAAGTGGCCATTAAAGTAATAATAGCGGTACCGCCATAACTCATAAAAGGTAAAGGAACACCCACTACAGGTAAAATACCACTGACCATTCCTGCGTTTACAAATACATAAACAAAAAAAGACAAACCAAATGCGCCCGCAACTAAACGTCCATAGTTGTGGAAACTCTGTAAACCAATCTGAAATGTTCTAAAAATGATGGCTGAATACAGAATAACTAATATAAGTACACCAATTAAGCCAAATTCTTCTGAGTATGCGGCGATAATAAAGTCAGTATGGCCTTCGGGTAAGAAGTGTAAATGCGATTGTGTACCCTCAAGGAAACCTTTACCTGAAAAACCACCTGATCCAATAGCGGTTTTGGACTGAATAATGTTCCAACCTGTTCCTAAAGCATCTGCCTCTGGGTCAAGGAGTGTTAAAACGCGTTGACGCTGATAATCATGTAAAAGGAATTCCCATGCAATAGGAATAACAATAGCGGCACAGGCTGCTGCTGCACCGATCATACGCCAAGATAACCCACTTAAAAACAGTACAAAAATACCACTTGCTAATACGAGTAATGATGTTCCTAAGTCAGGTTGTTCTGCAATCAGTAAAAAAGGAACACCAATTAACATTAAAGACAAAACAACTTGGGAAAAACTTGGAGGAAGAGGTTTACGTGCTAAAAACCATGAAATCATCATGGGCATGCCAATTTTCATAAACTCACTGGGTTGAACACTTCCGAAACCCGGAATGTCGATCCAGCGTTTAGCCCCCATGCGAACTTCACCAAAGACCATAACTCCAATTAAGGAAAATAGTGCAAATAAATAAAAGTAGGGTGAAAAAGCTTGGTAAACCTTGGGTGGAATTTGCGCGAGACTAATCATGACTAAAAAGCCAATACCAAAGCTCATGGCCTGTTTACTGACTAAACCCACATCTTGTGCGGAAGCACTATATAGTACTGTTAAACCTAACAGGGCATTTAGAAATAAAAATAGGCATAACCAAGGGTCAATATGGAGTTGCTGCCAGCGCGAAGGTTGCATGGCAGTACTAAGACCATCTCGAGGAGCTTGGCGTAAAAATTTATATTGTGGACTAGGAGACATGCGGCTTTAACTAGGTCAATCAGTGCTTGGCGCATGCTAACATAAACCTGATTTATGGCAATGTATATCAATATTTTGCAATAAAAAAACCTGGCTCTCGCCAGGTTTCCGATAGTCTATTTTTTATTAATTAAAGAATAGCCCATCATGGTATTCAGCCATCGCTTTTAGTTCAGTACGATTTAAACTTGGAATGAGTTTATCGATCGCGATATGAACCGCTTTAGTAACAGCAGCAGCGCCAATATCGGCTGCTTTTCGCTTAATCATGCCTAAATCTAATGTTTTATTAAAGTCAGACATAAAGTGTCTAACCATAGCATCACCAAACTGTTTATATAATTCAGCTAATGCTGCTTTATTAATGTCATTACCTGCTTGAAGCTCGGTAAAATTATGCTTCAAATTGGTTACTAGGCCCGCATCTAAAGCAACACCAACTTTATATTGACCTTGTGGATCTTTAAATAAGCTTTTCTCTGAAAACTCAACTGACTGTTTAACAACATCGTTTGGTGCTTTACTGAGTAATTGCTTTAAAAGTACAGCAACTGTAGATTTGACATAACCAGCAAGTTTTTCGGCAGTATCTCTTTTTTCACTCGCTGGGAAATGTTGTACTAACTGAATCAGTACATTATCAATAATTTCTTCATTGAGTTGCAAAGCAATTTTGTCTCGAAGTGGATATAGCGGTTCACTAGAATTTTTATTCGCAATTCCAGTCTGCATATCGTTCAATAAGCCTTCAGAAGGGGTAAAGCCAAAAAACGGCATGGTGTATCCTCAAATTATTCGTTTTATTGTCGTGCCAATCGAATCGGTTTTGGCATCCATGAAAGATCCGATACTCGGCAAGGGTTGATATCAAGTCCACCGCGGCGAGTATAAGTTGCATAAACCATCAGCTTTTCAGGCTGCAAATTTTGCCAAACATCTGCAAAGATTTGCTCAACACACTGTTCGTGGAAACCATTATGCTGACGGTACGAAATAATATAAGCTAAAATACTACGATAACAAGGTTTTTTACCCTTAAAACGGATAAAAACTGTACCCCAATCCGGTTGTCCCGTGACTGGGCAGTTACTTCTCAAAAGATGAGAATACAGCTCAATTTCGACTTCTTCACTTGACTCATCAAGTTTTAAAAGAGATGCATCGGGATGTTGTTCTAAACGTTCAGGCGTTAGATGATCAATACAAATGCCTTGTGGCTTGGAAATATCGAGATCATCTACCTGAAATAAAGTTAGCTCAACTTTTGCACCAGCCGCAGCTGACAAGTCTTTTTCAATCGTTTCAATAAATATTTCTTTAGAGTCAAACTGAGTGAAGTTAAGACTATTGAAATAAAGTTTTAATGACTTTGATTCAATCAAATTTGGTGAAGAAGCTGGCAGGGTGATTCTGCCAATAGCAACCTGTGGAATACCGTGCGAGTTTAACCAAGATATTTCAAAAACATGCCACCAATCTTTACCTTGGGTAATGCCTTCAATATGTGAATAATTTTCACGAGATTGAGCACGTGCAATTGGAAATAACACATCGGGTTGATAGCTAGTTGGATATTGGGTTTCTTTACCCAATAAAGACTGTTCGACACTCATTCACGCATTCCTGAACCACGAGCAAGTAAATAGTAAGCAACTCCGTAAAGTACAACACAACATAATGTCACAATGGTTAAAGAGAACGTAACGTTCACGTCACTGTGACCTAAAATGCCGAAACGGAAAGCATTAACCATATACACAATAGGATTAATTAAAGAAAGTTTTTGCCAAAAAGGACCAAGTGCACTAATGGCATAAAATACACCACCTAAGTAGGTGAGTGGAGTAAGTACAAATGTTGGAATAATAGAAATATCATCAAACGATTTCGCATAGACTGCATTAATGAAGCCGCCTAAGGAAAATAAAACAGATGTAATTAAGACTGTATATATAGTTACGAACCAGTTATGTATAAAAAGATCGGTAAAAAACATACTCATCGCAGTAACAATGGCGCCAACCAGAACACCACGACAAATACCCCCAATGACATAGCCCCATAAAATAATGTGTAATGGCACAGGACTCATAATGAGTTCTTCAATGCTTTTTTGGAATTTTACACTAAAGAAACTGGAAGATACGTTTGCATAACTGTTGGTAATAACAGCCATCATGATTAGACCGGGTACAATAAACTGCATGTAGCTTACGCCACCCATTTGTCCAATACGTGACCCAACCAAATTACCAAAAATGACAAAATACAAGCTCATGGTAATTGCAGGTGGTAATAAGGTTTGCGGCCAGATACGTAGAAATCGGCGTACTTCTTTACGAACTAAAGTCCAGAGAGCAATTTGCAGCTGATTAAAGTTCATTTTGCCTCTCCTTCAAGATTTTTCTCAACCATTTTGACAAATAGCTCTTCGAGGCGGTTCGATTTGTTTCGCATACTACGAACACGGATACCCTGTGACTCTAAAAGTTGGAATAAGTCATTTAATGTATGTGCTTTATCCATGGTTACTTCTAAAGTGCTACTATCAATTAAGTTGAACTTCACACCAATAATGTTTAACTGGAGTGGGGCAATGGGTTCTGCCAAATCAAAAATAAAAGATTCTTCACTCAACTGGTTTAAGAAACTTTTCATGCTGGTGTCTTCTTTTATGACACCTCGGTCAATAATAGCAATTTGACGACACAACATTTCTGCTTCTTCTAAGTAGTGTGTTGTCAAAATAATAGAAGTACCTTGGCCATTCATTTCGGTCAGAAAATCCCACATAGAGCGGCGTAATTCAATATCTACGCCCGCAGTAGGCTCATCTAAAATAAGCAGTTTAGGTTCGTGCATCATGGCGCGGGCAATCATTAGACGGCGCTTCATACCACCAGATAGCATACGTGCTTGTATATTGCGTTTTTCCCACAGGCCCAGTTTTTCTAAATAATGTTCGGCGCGTTTTTCTGCAATCTTTTTATGGATACCGTAATAACCAGCTTGGGTCACTAAAATATCGAATGCTTTTTCAAACTGCCCAAAGTTAAATTCTTGAGGGACGACGCCAAGTTGCTGTTTTGCCAAAGATGGGTGGGTATCTAGATTATGTCCAAAAATCTCAACTGTTCCTGAGGTTTTTTTCGTGAGGGAGCTGATAATACTAATGGTTGTTGATTTGCCGGCACCATTTGGGCCTAACAACGCATAAAATTCACCTTCAGGCACAGTGAGGTTAATACCTTTTAACGCCTGAAAACCATTACGATATGTTTTGGACAAATCTTTTAATACCAAAGCATCAGTCATGAAATTCTCACATTATGAAAGAGGGGTATATTTTGAGCGATAATGATTAATAAACCAAGTAAAATAGTCGGAATTTTATGAAATTGAGATAAATTTATGAAGTTATTATATATAAATTGGTGCGCTCGGCGGGGATCGAACCCACGACCCCAGGCTTCGGAAACCTGTACTCTATCCAACTGAGCTACGAGCGCACATGTGTGGGGCACATCATAGGAAAAAAACACTTGTAGGTAAAGCACGAAATACATACCAAGTGAGTTTAATGCTTATTTAAACAGCAGCTTGTTCTATTTTTAGATGCGTTGTTGAATGAGCTGAATTGAATAATTAATAGATTGAAGTGTCTTTGCTAGCTCTTGAGGCGGAATACGCGACTCTTGTAAGTGAGTAATCCATTGCATTTGACACATTTTAAGTTCTTGAAGTGTTTTTATTTGTTCTATTTTCTGAATTAGTGGTTTTGCCATAAGGCCACAGTACTGACCTAAGCTTTGTTTCATTAATAGTTGTATTTCTTCAAAAGACAGTTGCTGAACTGGAGTTGTCGGTTGGTTATTTTCAATATTTGAAGAAGACCCAGATGTTGATTGAGGAACTTGAATCTCTCCAACTAAATCGTTACTTTTATTTTCCTCAATATTTTTTTTGTGTTCTTCTATAGTAGTTGTAGATGATTTTATGGAAGTTATTTGTGAATCGTTTCCGTTAGTAGGGGCAATAAGCTGTAAGTCAATAAGTTGCTGAATTAACTCTGGTGGGGCAATACGTTTTTTGAACTCGGTATCGAGATTTGCAAAATCTTCATGATCGATGAGTAAAAGTAAGCGTCTTTGTTTTGCATTTAAGGTGACATTCCGTTGTTGAAGCGCAACTCTTCCCAAGTTGGTTCTATAAAAACCAGACATCGTATTTCCCCAATATAAAAATAAAGCAGCCTGTTTGATTTTTTTCTATCAAACAGAACTGTTTTTAATAAAATATAAATGGGGTTAACCATAAAACCTAAAAATGACAATATGATGAAGAATTTATGAATATCATTTATTTAAGTATTTAAAAGGCGCTTTCTAATGCTTTACGTAAATATGCATCTAACTCATCTTGACGTAATAGCCACTGAATATAATCTTTAGGAAGTTCAGCAATCGCTGTGCCTTTATGTTTACCAAAGTTAACAGTCGTGGGGATACGTGCTTCTTCGGAAACTCGGTATAGTTCTTCTATATCTTGAATATTTAAATGATAGATAATATGCATCAAAATATTGGCTGTTAAAATAATATCTGCATCGGCACGGTGAGCACCTTTAAGCAATTCGCGTGCTTTACTGCTGCCTTGAGAAATCATATAAATGAGTGCAGAAATATTATGAGCCTCAGCATCTGCCCATACTTTGCGCGCTAAAGCTAAAGTACAAATCGGTTTAATATGCGATACATCGACACCACAACGTGCAATAGCTGCAATATCATAATCAATGTTATGGCCAATAATATAAGTGGTGCTATCCGGTAATTGGAAAGTTTTATAGTGTGGCTGGTTTTCTAAATCTGACTCTAATATATGGTGAACTGCCATAGCGGCATAAGAGATCGGAGCTCCAACCTGATAGAGCTGATCAAACAATTTGCTTTTATCTAAAGTAAGTTTACCTCCATTAAGTTCAATGGGAGCATATGCAATTTCAATAGGCAAACCATTTAGTGTATGAGTTTCTGTATCTAAAATAATGGCTTGCATCTTTTGAACCTTTAAATAATTACAAGTAATTATTAATGTTAACAGGTGGCTATCTACTTTTAAACATGGAGTAAGGCTAGATAGGGTTAACAAAGTCAATTTAGCCCGTAAAGTAGCAGATATAGCTGCTCATTTTGATTAAATATCACTTGCGAAAAATGAAGATTAGGCGTAATTGTTTGTAAGACATTTAAAATGTTCATTAAAAACTAAAGCACAACAAAAAATCGAATTTAAGGGAAGATATACCAATGAAAATGAAACTGTTCATGACCAGTGTTCTTAGCACAAGTTTACTGTTGTCGGCGTGTGGAGGTGGAAGTAGCGATGACAGCCCGGCAACTACTGATCCATCTGGTACACCAGCCAATAATATTCAAAACCCAGTCGTTAAGGTAGATGCTTATACAAGTACTAACTTAGGAACGGTTGCTGCTGAAAGTAGTATTTTAACTTATAAAATGTTAGGCCAAAGTGGGCAAGAGGTGCAGGCAACGAGTTTAGTATTTACACCGACGACACCACCACCAGCAGGCGGTTGGCCAATTGTAGTTTGGGCTCATGGTACGACAGGGGTTGCAGATGCATGTGCACCAAGTAAATCGGCATTAACAGATAGCACTAAAGATTTAATTAGTAAACTTCTTGCGGCGGGTTATGTCGTTGTCGCGCCTGATTATGAGGGTTTAGGAACACCAGGTATACATCCATTCTTAAATGTTAAAAGTGAAGCTTATTCAATTACTGACGCCGTGGTTGCAACACGAAATTATTTATCGCAACGTAATTTATTGACTTCGAACAAATGGGTCACGGTAGGGCACTCTCAAGGGGGGAATGCTGCCTTGGGCGCTGCACAATATGCGAGTCGTGCACAGCTAAACTATAAAGGTACAGTAGCGGTAGCACCAGCTTCTAATCTAGGTTTTATTTTTGTAGCTGGTGAAACACAAGTTGCGAATGCACCATTAGATATTAAAATTGCAACCTATGCCCAGCTTGAGACATATACAGCTTTGGTTACTGCGGGTATTCGAAATACACAGTCAACATTTGATTATTCACAAGTATTTACTTCACAAGTCTCAAGTATTGCCGCACAAGCAGAAACAATTTGTGCTGGTCCGCTAGAGGATGCTTTTGGAGCAGATATGGAAAGTTATGCTGGAAATCATAGTGGAACACTGGATGGATATACGCGTACACAACCTAATTTTATGGCAATACCTTTAGTTAAAACATTCTTAGATAAAGATTCTCAACCTTTACAGGCAAAAGTTTCTACACCGATCATAATTTATCAGGGCCTAGCAGATACAACAGTTCCGAAAGTAGCGACTGATATTTTGATATCTAATGCCACTGTCGTTGGGACAAAAATTAATAGCTATGTGACGGGTAACTGGGACCATAATACGGCGATGAGTAGTAATGTAGATAACATTGTTGGAAATGTACAAAACCTATTGTCGGCTCAATAAGAGTATTTGATATTTAAAGTTTTTTTGTTGCTGTAAAAAGCTAAATTTAACTTTAGAAAAGTATTAAATAAAAGCTTTTTAAGTGTTTATAAATTATTTTAGATTTGATGGCTCATTTTTTATAAAAATTGAGCCATTTTTATTTAAAACTGAGCTAACTTGATTCTGTTTAATTATAAAGTTCATGCTACA
>JAITLL010000072.1 GCA_031277915.1 Acinetobacter sp. | reverse complement strand
CAAATAGTTGCAATCGCAGCAGTTAAAGTTGTTTTACCATGGTCAACGTGACCGATTGTACCCACGTTTACGTGTGGTTTATTACGTTCAAACTTGGCTTTAGCCATGATGATCTTCCTTTATTAACTACTCATGGAGGGTCGCCCCATGAGCACTTGGTTTTCAACTAAGATTTAGTTAGGGCTTATAGTAATCGAAAGATTACTCGTCGTCACCTTTTTTACCGCCAGCTTGGAATTTAGCAATGATGCCTTCAGCCACGTTACGTGGAGTTTCAGCATATTTAGCAAATTCCATTGAGTAAGTCGCACGACCTTGAGACATAGAACGCATTTGAGTCGCGTAACCAAACATCTCAGCAAGAGGAACTTCTGCTTTAATTGCTTTTGTTCCACCAGGAAGATCGTCCATACCTTGAACCATACCACGACGACGGTTTAAGTCACCCATGATATCGCCCATGTAATCTTCTGGAGTTTCTACTTCAACTTTCATGATAGGTTCAAGAAGAATAGGATCCGCCTTCATGAAACCATCACGGAAGGCATAAGAACCTGCCATTTTGAACGATAATTCGTCAGAGTCGACGTCATGGTAAGAACCGTCAAATAATGTCGCTTTAATACCAACAACAGGGTAACCAGCCAATACACCATTCTTCATACGTTCTTGAATACCTTTGTCAACCGCACCAAAGAATTCTTTAGGTACAGTACCGCCGACAACTTCTTCAGCGAATTGGTATTCTTTACCAGCTTCTTCAACATCCATAGGCTCTAAACGAACATATACATGACCGAATTTACCTTTACCACCTGTTTGACGAACAAACTTACCTTCTTGCTCAACAGTCTTTTTGATTGTTTCGCGGTAAGCAACCATTGGTTTACCAATGTTCGCTTCAACACCGAATTCACGCTTCATACGGTCAACGATGATGTCAAGGTGAAGCTCACCCATACCAGCAATAATTGTTTGACCAGATTCTTCGTCTGTACGAACGCGGAACGATGGATCTTCTTTAGCCAAACGACCTAAAGCGATAGACATTTTTTCTTGGTCTGCTTTAGTTTTTGGTTCAACAGCCAATGAAATTACTGGCTCTGGGAATTCCATACGCTCAAGTGTAATGATGTTTTTCTCATCACATAATGTATCACCAGTAGTAACGTCTTTAAGACCTACACACGCTGCGATATCACCTGCACGAATTTCATCAAGATCCTGACGTTCGTTCGCATGCATTTGCACGATACGACCGATACGTTCACGCTTAGATTTAACTGGGTTATAAACCGGATCACCTTGTTTAAGAACACCAGAATAAACACGTACGAATGTTAAGTTACCTACGAATTTATCGTTCATGATTTTGAACGCTAACGCAGAGAACGGAGCTTCGTCAGATGCTTCACGAGACGCTTTAGTTTCGTCTTTATCGTCAAGGATACCTTCGATCGCTTTAACTTCAGTAGGTGATGGTAAGAATTCAATTACAGCATCCAACATACGTTGAACACCTTTGTTTTTGAACGCAGAACCACAAAGCATTACTTGAATTTCAGAAGCTAATGTACGAGCACGTAAACCTGCAATGATCTCTTCTTTAGAAAGATCACCTTCTTCAAGGTACTTGTCCATTAATTCTTCAGAAGCTTCAGCCGCAGCTTCAACCATTTTGGTACGCCATTCGTTAGACGTATCAACAAGGTCAGCTGGGATATCAGCATATTCAAACTTCATACCTTGAGATGCTTCATCCCAGATAATCGCTTTCATTTCGATAAGGTCAACAACACCTGCAAACGTATCTTCTGCACCGATTGGCACAACGATAGGTACAGGATTACCACCTAAACGAGTTTTAACTTGTTCAACAGCACGGAAGAAGTTTGCACCAGTACGGTCCATCTTGTTCACGAATGCTAAACGAGGCACTTTATATTTGTTTGCTTGACGCCATACAGTTTCAGACTGAGGTTGTACGCCACCAACTGCACAGTAAACCATGCACGCACCGTCAAGAACACGCATAGAACGTTCAACTTCGATTGTGAAGTCTACGTGTCCCGGGGTATCAATTACGTTGATACGGTGTTGTTCGAATTGGTTACCCATACCAGACCAGAAACAAGTTGTAGCAGCAGAGGTAATTGTAATACCGCGCTCTTGCTCTTGTTCCATCCAGTCCATTGTTGCTGCACCATCGTGTACTTCACCAATTTTGTGAGATACACCTGTGTAGAACAAAATACGTTCTGTTGTAGTTGTTTTACCTGCGTCAATGTGCGCAGAAATACCGATGTTACGGTAATTACTAATTGGGGTTTGGCGAGCCATGATGTCTACATTCCTAAATGTTATATTTAAAACAGGACGCATCAATTAAATTGATGCGCACAAATATCCAAGCAGGCAACTTAAATACCCGCAAAGCTCCCACTTTGATAAAGAGCAATGTTGAATCGAGCTGCTGTACGCATGAATATTCTCCTGATTAGGGACTGTTTTATCCGCTTAGAAACGGTAGTGAGAGAAGGCTTTGTTGGCTTCAGCCATACGATGCACGTCTTCACGTTTTTTGATTGCTGCACCTTTACCTTCAGCTGCATCAAGCAACTCACCAGCAAGACGTAAAGCCATCGTTTTTTCAGAACGCTTAGCAGCAGCATCTACTAACCAACGCATTGCTAAGGCAGTACGACGGGATGGGCGTACTTCCATAGGTACTTGATAAGTAGCACCACCAACACGGCGTGCTTTTACTTCAACCATAGGACGAACTTTTTCAAGAGTAGTCTCGAAAAATTCAACTGGGTCTACTTTGTTTTTTTCTTGAACACGTTCTAAAGCACCGTAAACGATACCTTCAGCAACAGATTTTTTACCATCTTGCATTACGTGGTTCATGAATTTAGCGATTGTTTGGCTGCTAAATTTTGGATCTGGAAGGATCTCACGAGCAGCGACTACGCGACGTCTTGGCATTTTAATACACCTAATAATATGACACTTCAGGATAATCCAGCAGTTTGTACAAGTGTCATGTACACGACGCTGGCCTTACTATACGTCGCTTGAATTACAAATCTATGAAGAATTCAAACAAGCGAAACGCTAAAGGGCTTATTGGACTAGTTTCCTAGAATTACTTCTTAGGACGCTTAGTACCGTATTTAGAACGTGATTGATTACGATCTTTAACACCAGCACAGTCTAATGAACCACGAACGGTATGGTAACGTACACCTGGTAAGTCTTTAACACGACCACCACGGATAAGAACAACACTGTGCTCTTGTAGGTTATGACCTTCACCACCGATGTAGCTAGATACTTCAAAACCTGAAGTTAAGCGAACACGGCAAACCTTACGCATAGCTGAGTTAGGTTTTTTTGGTGTAGTTGTATAAACACGTGTACAAACACCACGACGTTGTGGACAAGCCTTCAACGCAGGAACTTTGGATTTTTCAACCAAAGTCGTACGACCCTTACGGATCAACTGATTCGTTGTTGCCATATGGCAATTCTCCCGTTATTAAAAAACCTTAAAAAGAAAACACCTCTTTTTAAGGGCACATAATTGTAAGCTAAGATGCAAAAATGGTCAACATGGCAATAATCACCAAATGTTGACCATATCAATGTTTGACAGGATGACTTACAAATTTTAATAGGGATGAAATTTAGTTTTCAAACCCAATCTTTGTAATTGTATTGTTAAGAGTACTTCTGATCTTCTAAAGCATCATCATTTTCAATTTCTAATGCTGGCTTTTGTTCACTATGTTCATGCTCAACCACGTGTTTTTCGGCAAGTTGTTCAATTCCTTGATGAACATTTCCTTGAAGTTTATCTTCATTCTTTTTAGAAGTATTTGGCTTAATAACAACCGACACTTTTGAAATTACATCATGATTTTCAATTTTATGGTGTTGAGCTGCATGAACACTACCATTTTCCCCAATATTTAAAAGACGAGGACTTGCTTTCTGAATTAAAGTTACAGCAGCATAATAGGCTTGAAGAGGAGATAAATGCTCACTTGGGTGTTCATTTAAATAATGTCGTGCAGCCCCAAAAATGGCTTGTGCTTTATGGCCTACATCTTCTTGTAATTTCCAGCTATAAATAGCACTAAGCAACGCCCCAACTGCTGGAGTAAACTTACCAACAGTAGCGAGTTGAGGGACTTTATTTAGCCAATTCCATTTAAACTCACCATTTTCATCAACCAACCAGCCTCTCAAAATTTCAATATCATTTGAAGACCCCAATACTTGCTGAAATTGTTGAACATCTTGGGTTTCCAACATGTTACGTAAAGCTTTTAATGCCAAAAGCACAGTCTGCTTTTCTGCAATCAAGCTGATATCAACTTCTTTAAAAATAAATTCAACTACATCTTGATCAGTTGTTTCAGTTAAATCAAAACCGTGTGATCTTCCCGTTTGATAAATTGTTCTTAAAACTAAAACTAAAGATACAGGAATATCGATAGCTACACCCGCCATACCAGATACACCAGTAATAGCGCCTTGTATGGTCGCAATCAGTTTATTTTGTTCAATAAGTGCCTGGCTTAAACGTTGCGAGCGTGATGTATCTTTTGTCAGTTCAAATAAGTCTTTAGCACCTGCTTCTTCTAAAATTTTTTCAGTAAGTGTACTTTTCGAACTAAAGTCATTCAGCGCATCAAATAAATAGCTTGATATTTTCTCATTCCAATCAGGTGAAATAAATGTGGCAATACCATTGACCTTTCTAAAATGACGACCAAATACCTGACGAGTAACTTTAGGCAAATGCTCACGCAGCATTTGTTGTGGACTTTCATACTGTTCCACTTCAAATGGGCTTTTATTTCTAGCATTGCCCTCTACTGTTTTTCCACTTGAAAGTGGCTCAACCAACTTACTAACCTCACCTATTTGGTTTTGTTGTAAGATGTTTAAACCAGTAGAACTGAGCTTTTTAGCCACTCCGAAGACCTGAGAAAACAAATTGTCAGATTGATTATTATTAAATTTTGTCATCCAGTACCTCGATTTTTTAATTTATCTAATTAGACATAAATACTAGGTGGAATGTGGATTTATCTCAACTTGAATGTGTGTATTTTAGTTAACCCTAAATGCAACATACAGTGTATTTGGTTATTTTTTTTAAATGCAAAATTGACATAAAGATTTGCCATAAGAAATAAAAAACCTTTCTGCTATCATGGTAGCAACGAAAACATATGTCTAATGTTCTTACAGCTATACTCTCCTATTAGTTAATAGCTGCTTATGTTCATAGACTTTAAATATCACCATAAAGGGACCTGTAGATGAAACGTGTCGTAATCACTGGTATGGGTATTAACTCATGTATCGGTAACTCTTTAGAAGCAGTTACTCACTCACTTCAAAATGGAATCTCCGGGACACGTTTTAACCCAACTTATGCTGAACTCAATTTTAAGAGTCATGTGAGCGCTGCTGCCGATCAAGATTTTGATCATATTGATCGTAAATTAAAACGCTTCATGGGCGTATGTGCGATGTATGCTTACAATGCTGCTGTAGCTGCGGTTGAACATGCAGGACTTACTCCTGAGCAACTTGGTGGTAACCCACGTTATGGTATCGCAGGTGGTTCAGGTGGTGGTTCAACTGCATCTGTTGTTGAAATGACAGAATTATTAGAAACTAAGGGCGCACGTAAAGTCGGCCCGTTCTTCGTACCACGCAATATGTCAAACACCATTACGGCAAACGTAGGTGTTGCATTTAAACTACAAGGTATTGCTCATACTATTACAAGTGCTTGCGCAACTTCTGCAGATGCAATTGGTTATGCGTACAATCTTATTCAACTTGGCAAACAAGATCTTATGCTTGCTGGCGGTGGTGAAGAAGATCACTGGTCTCAAAGCTTATTGTTTGATGCAATGGGCGCACTTTGTTCAAAATATAACGATACTCCCGAAACAGCTTCTCGCCCATATTCAGCAGACCGTGACGGTTTCGTAATTGCTGGTGGTGGTGGTTTCGTAGTACTTGAATCACTTGAGCACGCACAAGCACGTGGTGCAAACATTTTAGCTGAAGTAGTCGGTTATGCAGCAAACAGTGATGGTGCTGACATGGTTGCTCCAAGTGGTGAAGGCGCTACACGCTGTGTATTGATGGCACTTGAAGAAGCTAAGCAACATGGCGTAGAAAAAATTGACTATGTAAATACACATGGTACTTCTACACCAGCTGGTGACATTACAGAACTTAAAGCAATGGAACGTGCTTTTGGTGAAGGTAAAGTACCACCTTTAAGCTCAACTAAATCTATGACAGGTCATAGCTTAGGTGCAGCTGGCGTTCAAGAAGCGATCTACTCGGTTCTTATGATGCAAAATGACTTTATTGCACCAAACATCAACGTAACTGAACTTGATGAAGGCGCAAAACCTTTTGATATCGTACTTGAAAAACGTGATGCAAAATTGAATACTGTAATGAGTAACAGTTTTGGCTTTGGCGGTGTTAACGCTTGCCTTATTTTCAAAAAGTGGGATGCATAATCCCACGTAGGATTATCGATGGATGCACCTTCTGATGCTTTTTTGTGGGTAAAAGCATTACATATTATTGCCGTGGTTTGTTGGTTCGCTGCTTTGTTCTACTTACCACGTTTATATGTTTATCATGCTATGAGTGAAGATGCTGCAAGTCATCAACGCTTTGAAGTAATGGAACGTAAGTTGTATCGAGGAATTATGTGGCCGTCTATGATTGCCACATTAATTACCGCGCATTTCCTTGTAGATTGGGGTGATGCAACTCGACATTATCATCAAGCAACATGGTTTTACCTCAAAGTTGGACTAGTGGCTTTATTGGTGGTTTACCATTTTGTTTGTGGTTACTATCGAAAAAAGCTCATCGGAAATGCTCACTACAAATCACATAAGTTCTGGCGTTTCTTCAATGAAATGCCAACCTTGATTTTATTTGCGGTTGTGATTTTAGTTGTCGTAAAACCTCAGTTCTAACTGGGGTTTTTTATTATCTAAAGTTTTAGAAGAACAAGGTCTAGCAGTTATATCAAACCTGGGAAAGAACTTTTCTATTACTGCATTACAAACTTGTAAATTTCTTACTTCTGACAGAACAACCAATTACAGAACCAATGAATGGTCATGGCCTATTTGTAATGAACACTTATGATGAAATTTTACAGGCCTATGATGATATTAAAACCGGACAATTTGCCAAGTGAAACAGTTCAACTACCAAATAAATGTCATCCATTGTGTCCATCTTTCACCATAGTTGATGTATGTTATGCTACAAAATAAATAGATGAACTTATTTAATAGTAAAACTATGTTCAGTCTCAATACCTTTAAACTCGTTATACATCGTCAGTTTTTTATTTTCGCTCTTTTTATTTCCCGTCACTTAAAAAACTACCCTATTCGATTTCTCACGCTCGAAGAAAAAGTTTTGGCACAGAAGATTTTTGGCGATTTGCTTGATTGCGAACGTCCTAAAATTATTGCTAATCGTTATTTACCTTGGCAAGCTCATGGAATTTTCATGGCACCAAACGGAAATATCTATGTAAATCTTCCTGACTACAGCAGTAATTACGCTCTAGAGTCTAAACTTATGCAAGGTATTTTTATTCATGAGTTGACTCATGTCATGCAATATCAGCAAGGTATTCATGTTTTACTAAAAGGCGCTTTATTGCAATCAGCCTATTATCTTAGCTTCAAATATTACAATCCTTATAAATACACTTATCATCCTAAAAAAGTATTTAGTTCTTACAATATTGAGCAACAAGGAGAAATTGCTAGGGACATCTGTTCAGGGAAACTGCCCAATATTATTTGTTTACCTCAGCTGGATTTGTAACCAAATAATCTCATTTGACTTCAACATAACGTTTTACTGACTTATCAATGCAAATTTCATAAACAAAAAAATATGAAAATAAAGTTGAGGTCTGAGTTTATTAATGTCAAATTACTGAAAATAAGTATAAAAACTTATTCCAAATTTTTAAGTGATAAGGCAGTATACAAATAATAAAAATAATGAAGTTTGTTTCTATTCTATACAGAAAATCTCGTTATTTTTACGCAGAAAATATGTGATTGGTATATATTATTGATCTTGACATTTTTGTTTACTATTTTACTTGTTTATTATCGTGCCATACACATCGTTGAAAAATTATATTCATAAAAATCAACACCATGTGTATTTATATTCGTTATGATCTAGGATTAGGTTTGAATGAAAAGTTTTAAAGTTGCCCTTGCTCAGTTTTCTCCGCATATTGGCAATATTGACTCAAACACCCAAAAGATGATTG
>JAITLL010000038.1 GCA_031277915.1 Acinetobacter sp. | reverse complement strand
ACGGGGTATCAGCTTAACACCTATCAAGACGCCCGGAATCACTCAAGCAGCCAGAAAATGCAGGATGTGGGTAGTCAGATTTCGAGTGTCGGTTCGCTCATTGTTCAAGGGCAAAATATTAGTGGTAAAGCAGTCCAGCTTTCTAGTCAGGCAGGAAATATTGAATTACTCGCGCAAAAAGATATTCAGCTGGATAACGGATTAAAGCAAAGTTCTGTAGATAGTCAAGCCTCGTGGAAAGGATCATTTGGGGGTAAAAAATCTTCTACCTATAATGCTCATGAAACAGTTTCACAGGCAAATCAGCTTAATGCCGGCCAGAATATAATTATCAATAGCCAGCAAGGCAATATTAGCGCTACTCATGTACAAGCTAATGCTGGAAATAATATTCAGATTCACGCAGAGCAAGGTGATGTCAATCTACTTTCAGCAGTCGATGAGAAGAGCTCAAGTGCGACTTCTTCGAAAAAGAATGCAGCCACTTATAACAATCGACAATCTGGTTATATCGACCAAGAAGTTGCCCAAACAACTTTAAAAGCAGGCAATACGGTTGATATAAATGCTGGTAAGAATATTGAGCTCCAAGCGAATGATGTTCAGGCTGGGCAAAGTATTTATGTCGGTAATACCCTGATGCAACGTCAGGCAGATGGAACATTAAAAGCTGCTGATGGTTCCGTGATGCCTGAAAATGTGACCTTATCTACCTTAGAAACTCACGACCAACAGTGGGATGAGCAGCAAAAAGGGTACCGAGGTATTGCTAAAGAACTTGTAAAAGGTCTTGCAGTAGGAATGTCGGGTTTAGAGGCTTTGGCCCCAGGACTTAAACTTGATAAGAAAATTACTGTGGGTGAATCAAATAGTCAAAGAACAGAACAGATTCGTCAAACAGGTTCGAGTCTAAATGCAGCAAATATTGCGGTTGGTTCATCTGGGCAAACCACATTAACTAGCGCAGATCTGACGGCGAAAAATGTTGCACTATCAGGTCAAAAAGTGACATTAAATGCTGCGGAAGAGCAAAATATCGAAAGCAGTAGCCATAGCACTGAAACCATAGAAGGTTTAGGAGCTAAGTTGAATAAGGACAGTATTCGTTTAGGCGGTTTTGTTTCTGAAAAAGATAAAAATACTTTAACGGTGACTGAAACGACTCGTAAGGCGGGTAGCATTAATACAGATAACCTAAGTATTAATGGGGCTGAAGGCGTTGATATTCTAGGACAGAATATTAAGGCAACAGGCGATACTACGATAGACCATGGTCGAGGAGAACTTAATATTGGTGGTTATGAAAATAAAACCATCACAGAAAAAACAACAAAAAATGAAAAAACGAGTGTAGAGGTTGGAGTCCGTAATGCTTATTTAGATGCTGCACTCGCAGTGGGTGCGGTGAAAGATGCGGCTTCGGCTTTGAAAGATGCCAAAGATGCTTATAGTCAGGCACAGCGTGATTATGCAGCAGGCAAACTCACCAAAGACGCATTAGATGACAGTAAAACGAATGTTGCGATGGCTACAGCAAACTTAGCCAGCGCACAAATTGCAGTAGGTGCTTCAGCTGCCGCGGCAGCTGCCAGTTCAGCAACTTATGGTTTTACCATTGGTGCGAATGGTGAGCGCATAGAAACCACAACCAATAGCAACCAGACTCAGGGACATTGGCAAGGTAGTAATTTAGACCTGAATAATCTGACACTTAAATCAGAAGACCAAAATGCCAATATTCAGGGCAGTCGTTTAAGTGCTACAGGCACAACGACCTTCAATGGAACTAAAGATTTAAATGTAACGGCGGGTACAGAACATAGTTCACAAGAAAGCAGCAGTAAAACTAACAATCAAAGTATTAGCTATAGTTCAGGTGGTAGTGGAAGTGCTTCAATTGGCAAACAAACAAGTCAATCACAAAGTGAAAGCCTCACCCATGTGAACAGTGAGGTTGCATTAAACCGTACAGAAGGTCAGTTGAATAAACTCAATATTCAAGGTGGCGAAGTTTCCATTGCAGACCGAGGTAATTTGCAGGTCAATCAAATCCATGTAGAAAGTTTACAAGATACCGCGAAAAGTAGTAACAGTAGCAAAGGTGGCAGTATTGGAGCAGGCTTTGGTTCAAGTGGAATCAGTAATGTTAGTGCCAGCTATAACCAAAGCAAGGGCAGTAGCGACAGCGCGTGGGTCAATAATACCAGTAAATTATTGATTGGTAATGCCCAAAATACAGCTGATCTGAATGCGATGGGAGTTAAACAGGTTACGAATATTGGTGGTGTGATTGCAAATGCGACTAAGAATGCAGATGGTACATTGACTGACCATAAAGGCCTGAATTATAGCGGTGCGTTAGAGCTCAAAGATCTTCAAGACCATAACTATAATAGTAGCCGTGGGCTAAATGTATCTACGACGATTGGTAAGACTACTCAAGAGAAAGACGGTGAAAAAGGCAAATATCCGAATGGTAGTACGACGGTAGGCTTACAAAGTAATGGGCAGGAAACGGAGCAGTTAACCAAAGCCACGATGGGACTAGGAATAGTTACTGGTGCTCCAACTGCAACTAACCGTGATGTTAACAGCACTCAAGAGATTACCCGTGATCAAACTACAGGAATGTTAAATGGTAGTGTGACGGTAGATCATCGTTTACTGAGTGAAAGTGGAAGAGCGGAGATTGTTCAGCAGCAGAAAGATTTGCCACAGAATGCTGAGATTGTTGGAAAAATGACAGCAGCAGGCGTAACAAGTTTAGGCGTGGCGACGGCTGCTTTAGCAAGTGGAGACCAAAATCTAAAACAAGCTTATGACACTGTTATGAATCCTGCACGAACTTTCGATTTTGTACAGAAGCATCCGGAAGCAGCAACGGTGCTCGAACAATTCAAAAATGGAAATTATGACGGCTTATTACAGATGAAAGGCAGCATTCAATTATTAGCTCAAGCATTAGGGCAAGATGTGGATGTACTGACAACATCAATAACTTCATTCCTTGGTATTAAAGGTGCTTATGACCATCAAACAAATACTGTTGTTTTAGACGTAAATAATGAAAACAGATCATCTATCATAAGCACAACAGGTCATGAAATAGCGCATGGACAAGGGATTAGCAATGAAACTTCAGCAGATTTGGTAGGTCAGGCTACTGATTGGGCTTTTGAGTCAGGAGTTAAAAACAACCAAGGCACAATTGATCAATATAAAGTTCAATTAGGTGACGGAAAGGATGTTTCTACTCAAGCGCAAAATATAGCTGTATTAGAAAAAGACAACACTAAAGCACTAGACGCAATATCTGATCATGGAGATCAGATTGATGAAAAAACATCATACTGGCAAGATATAAAGCACTTAGGATGTTGGAGTCAGGAATGTACGGTTGCCTATCAAAAGATGGATGCTGCACAAGAAAAAGCATTTAGGCTTGGTCAGGCTAAAGCAACTACAAAATTCATGAATGACATCAAAAATCTGCCAAATGTTCCAAAAGAAGTTTACGATGCACTGACTAAAGATCCGATGGGAACAATGGCAGCGATTTGGGATGGAGTCAAAAATATTCCAGGCGAGTTATGGCAAACAGGAAAGACCATAACAAAAGGTAATTTAGTTGGTAACAGCCCAGCAGATTTTGAAAAGATGGGTAATGCCGAGATGACAACAGTTTTAAATGCTGTAAGTTCTGGTACAGTCACGGTTGCTAAGAAAGGAGGCAAAATTGTTGTTGAGGCTGCTAAGAAGGTTAAACTTAAGGCTGATTTTGATCCAAGTTTAAATGTTCAGACAAATGGTTTTTCTTTACCGCCTAAAACGACACCTGAAGTTATTGAGTTAAAGGCTGGTTCTAAAGGTGATTGGAATAAATTAGCGAATAAGCCTGAGTCGAACACCATTTATAAATTCGAAAATGGTTATACTTATAAGACTGATGCAAATGGTCGTGTAAGTTCAGTCCAAGCTGATCTAGAATTAGGTAAAATTGATAGAAACAGTTATCAACAGAAAGTTTCTGGGCGAGCTGATAGAGCACAAGATGATCATGGTGGCCACCTAATTGCATCTATGTTTAACGGGCCAGGTGAAGGCATCAATCTTGTTCCAATGAATGCTAAATTTAATGGTTCAGGTGGAGCATGGTATGAATTGGAAAAGTCTTGGAAGAATGCTTTAGAAAGTAATCAATCAGTTAAAGTTAATATTACTCCAGTTTATTCAGGAACCAGTAAGAGACCTAGTTCTTTTGTTGTTGAACAAAACGTAGGTGGCAAAACATTACCACCATTAAGATTAAAAAATACTGCTACAGGAAAATAGTATATGAAAGATCAAGAAATATACCAAAAAATTGGTGAGTTATTATGGTCAATCATGCCAGAAGATGCTTTAGAAATTTACTTCGTAGGTTGTATTTATCCTGATTATTCAGCTGGTGGTGCTGAATGGTTAACTAAAGAACGAAAGATAATTAGTTTTGAAATGGGCCAAAGACCATATGAAATTGAAGACCAAATAGTCAATTTGATTGAAGAGTTAAGATTATTAGATGTTTTTAAAGAAAAATGGACACATTTTAAAATTACACTTACTAATAGTGGTAAATTTAGTACTGAATTTGGTTATATTCCAAGAGAAGACAGCTGGGTAAATTTGTATATGAAAGCTGTTAGTGATCTGAAAGAAGAAGAATTAGATGAATATAACATTCCTTTTGATGAGTGGGCTAAACGGGTAAAATTGAAAGAGAAAAATAAAAAATAGATTTATGAATCTTAATATTCAATAAAAAACCTATCAATATTGATAGGTTTTTTATTTTTATAAAAGAGTATTCATGATTTGAAATTGAAGGGAAATGTAGTATCTAATTTTTAATTATAAATTCTATTAAATCAAAGCTTAAAGACAATGTAGAAAGTTTACAAAATAAGGCTGATTATAAGAGTAAACAGTAGAACGTTTCAGGACAAGCAACGGTAGGTTATGGAACATCAGTATCAGGTAGTTTTAGTAAGTCAGATGTGAATGCCCATTATGCATCAGTACAGGATCAAGTTGGTATTTATGCAGGAGATGACGGTTACCAGATTAAGGTAAATAAGAACACCGATTTAAAAGGTGCGATTATTACCTCGACTCAAGCTGCGGAAAACCTGAAGAAAAATAGTCTAGATACAGGTACTTTAACATCTTCTAACATTCAAAACGTGACTGAATATGATGCCAAGGGTATTTCTGTAGGTGGTGGTTTTAATGCCGGAAAAACTAGCACGGCAGGTAACAAAGAACCTGGCACTGTACTTTCGACACCAAACAAAATTGACCAACACGCTTCAACAACAGTAGGGGTAAGTAAATCTGTTGGGTTTGGTCTAGACAGCGATAAAGATAGTAGTGTGACCAAAAGTGGTATTAATACTCAAAACATTACAATTCGAGATGAACAAGGCCAGCAAGCCTTAACGGGTAAAACTGCCGGACAGATTAAATCTGAGATATTAACGTCTGTAACCACAGATACGGCACGTGAGACTAGTGGAGCACTGCAAAACAACTTTGATAAAGATAAAGTTCTAAAAGAGATTAATACTCAAGTTTCAGTAACTCAAAAATTTGGTGAAAATGCTCCTAAAGCTGTTGCAGATTATGCTCAAAAACAAGCATTGATTTTACGAGCACAAGGTAATGAGGCAGAAGCGAAGAAGTGGGATGAAGGGGGAATATATCGTGTAGCGATGCATACCGCCTTGGGAGCATTAGGTACAGGCACACTTGAAGGTGCGATTACGACAGGCACGGTTGCAGCTTCAGCACCTAAAATAAATGATTTCCAAAACAGTGTAGCTCAGGCTTTAACTCATACGGGTATGAGTGAAAAAGCAGCCGAAGCTGTTGCAAGTGGTGTAACCAGTTTGACACTTGCAGGTGCAGGAGTTGCATCAGGTTTAAATACGGGTAGTACAGCAACAGCAGTGAATGTAGATGCAAATAACAGACAGTTGCATGTTGATGAAGCCAAAGTTCTGAAAAAACTAACCGAAGGTAAAACGGAAGTGGAACAGACTCGATTAAGAGCAGCCGCATGTGCATTGGTACATTGTTCAGAAGGTGTTCCAGAAAGTGATGTCAATTATAAAACTCTGAAAGCATTTGAAGCGCTAGGAAAAACCTATATTAAAGAGCAAAATGCTTTAAAAGCAACTGGGTTATTTACCTATTCAAATTGGGATAAAGCGAATGATATTCGGACGAATCATGATGAAGCTGTAACAAGAGTAGGAGGTGCAGGAAAGGTAATCACTGGTAGTGTTACAGCAATTGGTGGTAGTGCAGCAGGTGCTGGGTTATGTACCACAGGACTCGGTTGTGCAGTCGGAGCACCATTGGCAGGGGTGAGTGTAGTTGGTGGTGTAAGCACAGCGATAGAAGGAAAAAACCAAGTTTTTGGGGATTATACTTCTCAAGAAGGGAAAAAAGTCATTGATTCTTATAACCCTAATAGAAAGCAAGAGCTTAGTCAGTTAAGCCAAGATGCTTTGAATGGAGCTATAGCTGTTGCGGAGGCTGTTTTACTTGGTAAAGTTGGTGGAAAGCTATCACAAGGGGCAAAAAGTGAGGCTAAAACTTCTGAGCAGGTAATGAATGATGGTACAAAATCAGGTACTAAGACTAATAGTGAAATTACAGTAAACCCTATAACGGGCTTAAAAGAAGTAAATCCTTCAACAACTCCCCTGAATAGTCATGATAAGTTGAATAAGCTTGATCAAGGAAAACTTAAACCTGCTGAGGCTGCAACTGGTGCTCAATTAGAAAGCGTGCTTGGTCCAATGAAAAAATATGAACTATCAGGTGGTCAGTTAAATAAAAATCCTGATTGGGAAATAGTATCAGGACCAAATAAAGGTAAAACAGTAGATGCTATGTATACTACTGATAATCTTTCACAAAAAGAGATTGATGGGTTGAATAAGTTTTATGAAAAAAATATGACAATGGGATCTGGTAAACAAAATATTCAAGAACACCTTAATAAGGCTGATTTTGTTCCTATAGATTTTAGAGTTTTAACCCCTAATAATCAAAAAATATTTTTAAATTATCTTCAATCACTACCAAAATCTCAGCGAGATAAAATTATAATCGTAAGGTAACTTTTATGAGTACAGAGCATATTATTTTTAGTCAAGATAAAGCTAAAAGTATCGAAGAAAGATGGACTATAGAGTATCTCAACAGTTCATATTGGGATGCATTTGGTGATTTATTGGATGAAGTTCTTTTGCCAAACTATCCTCAATTACATGAAAGCATAAAATCAGAAGAGGGTCAGTATTTAAAATTCTATACTTTTGAAGAGTTGGACAGAGTTAACTTTAATTTATCTATTAAATTGATTAGACAATATCTTAAGCATATGAAAATAGAGGATTGGGGTAAAAGAGATTATATAATAGATATGGCTAAATGGCAGAATATGGCTCGCCAAGTATGGGAAGATATTGTCGAGCCGTATGTTGTACGAGATAGTCGATATGATACTAGATTAGCGAGTATCGAGTAATGTAAATACAGATAGCGGTTAAGATTATACAGTGAGAGCACCATTGGCAGGGGTGAGTGTAGTTGGTGGTGTAAGCACAGCAATAGAAGGAAAAAACCAAGTTTTTGGGGATTATACTTCTCAAGAAGGGAAAAAAAAGTCATTGATTCTTATAACCCTAATAGAAAGCAAGAGCTTAGCCAGTTAAGCCAAGATGCTTTGAATGGAGCGGTAGCTGTTGCTGAGGCTGTTTTACTCGGTAAAGTTGGTGGGAAGTTATCACAAAGTGTTAAGAGTGAGGTCAAAACAACTGAGAAAGTAGCAGAAGTTAATCTGAAGAAAGGAGAACCAGTTACTATTGAACCAGAGGCGAATTTCGCTGGTCAGGTTTCTGTTAGACCTAGAGATGGTTTGACTCCTCCAGGCACAAGCCAGATTGATACACCTTTAGGAAAACATTTAATCAGTGGTGAAGTTGCAGGGCGTAAAAATCAGAAAGTAATTTCAGGTGGACATAATTCTGATAATTTCTATGAAGTCCTTAATAGTAATGGGGGGAAAGTAATTAGTAATCCAACTCAAGTTTCCAAAGGAATTATGGATATTAAATATCAATTACCAAATGGAAGAGTTGAGACAAAAACAGTTTATGACCCAAAAGTATACACTGATAAGCAAATGGCAGCGATGGCAAATGAGGCAGCATCAAAAGCTATCGTAAATTATGGAGTGAATGGTAATAAAATACAGCATGTAATCGTGAATGGGATTACTTTTAGAGTGCCGATTAGCTCATATAAGGGGACTAATTATGTGCCATCAGCATTCCCTATAAATCCTATTTCTGGAGGAGCCAAATAATGATAGGTTATATTAATGAAGAGGGCTATTCGGCAGACTTAATGCCTTTGCTTTGGTGTTTGGGTTTTGGAATAACAGGAGGGCAAGATCTAGAATATTATTTGAGAGGAACCCTAGGTAAAGATCCATTGGAACCTGTAGGTGGTGATCCAGGTTGGAGTTTAGCTCCTGAGTTACAAGAAGATGGTACAACTATTTATTGCGCCTGGGTACATGAAATGATGGGCCTGGAACCAAATGAAGGAGATTATGAGGAAGATATTGTAAAGTTTCATATTAGACAAGGCCTAGAAAATGTTTTGAAAGAGCAACCCTCAAGAAGAGAAGAGATCGAAAGAATATTTAGAAAATATGATTTGTGAGCAATTACAGCATCAATATTAAGTCCGAAAATCAGTTATGAGATAGGCCAGTACGTTAATAAAGGCAAAGATGCCGAGGGTAGTGCTGCACATATTTTAGCTCATACAGTCCTTGGCGCAGCAGTTGCCGCGGCTGGTGGTAATGATGCGTTGACTGCGGGACTTTCAGCAGGCGGAGCAGAGGGAGCGGCACCAATATTATCGAGTTTCTTGTATGGGAAAGCTGCCAAAGACCTCACAGCAGATCAGAAATCTACAATTAGTTCTATTGTAGGTTTAGCGGGTAGTGCAGTTGGAGCAACGACGGGTGATATTGGTTCTACAGTACAGAGTGGGCAGGTTGCGCAGAATGCGGTGGAGAATAATGAGTTTTCAATAGTTACAGATGCAAGTAACAAGCAAGCAGGGAAGTCTATTGCTAAAATGCGTGCGGAGTGTCAAGCAAATGGTATTAATCCAAATTCAGCGGCATGTGGACAATACCAAGATGCGAAACTAAGGAAAGAGGCATCTGGTACATTAGGAAATTTAAGTGATGGTGCAACTATAGTAGGTTTATATCCGACACCTGCATCACCTTATTTGCTCGGTGCTGGTACTTTATTAGGTACAGCAAGTACATTGTTAGATGACGAAAAATCTATATATCAAAAGGGAGCAGAAATTGGACTTTCTACAATAGCTGGAAGCGCTGCAAGTAAAGTTGTTAAAGGTGTAAAAACACCAGACGGAGATAGGTTATATTCCGAAACAGTAGAAAAGATTTTTAGTGAAACATCGGGTAAAGTTGCAGAAAAAGTACCTGGAGGAGTTATAAGTTGTGAGAAAAATCCTAAACAAATTGGGTGTGGAAAATGATTAAAAATATATTGCTGAATTATATTATGGGAAAATATAGAAAGATAATCGTTATAATTTGTACATGTATTGGTGTTTTAATTGTTGGGCATCTAATTGTTTTTAATAATTTTATATTTGGTGAGGAATTTTTTGCCTTAGTTTTATCCTATTTTGCATTTATTGTTGCAATATATAATGGATCACCAGTTGGATTTCCTTCAGTAAATATAGATTCTAATGATTTTGATATTAGTATGCGAGCCTTATTCATAATAATGACATTGTCAATATTCTTATATATATCATATTCTATATTTTAAGGAGGTAACCTAGTAGAGGGTGGTAGTGTAGCAGTTACAATCTGTGACTACGTTATGAAATTTATTGCTTAAATATTTTACTTTAATTTATAAAAAAGAGGCTTCTATTTTAATTATTAGAAGCCTGATTTTAGTTAATCTTATGCATATTGTGAAATTATAAATTTTTTAGTTAGATATTCTAAAAAATTTTATTAACTACTTGTTTAACTGTCGATTATTTTAATTGCTATATTTTAGTGAAAATGTCACTTTTTGTGCTTGACGTCAAAACCAGCAATTAGTGGTGAGGCTGCGGTTGCGGCAGCAGGAGCAAGTGGGAAAATTCAAACTGTAGTGAGTTTAAATTCAGCTGTAGTTGGCGTTGCCGCAGAGAAAATTCAGCAAGTTAAACCTAAAAAAACTAATTTAAATAATAAAGGAGGAGGGAAATAAGAATGGATGATTTAGATTACTCGGCACCTTCTTATATTCATAAAGATTCTGATAGAGTTGGAGTATTTTTAGCCTCAGTAATTGGTTTTGTAGGTTTGTTCTTTGTTTTAAGGAAAATCTATCTAACAGGTTTTTCTGATATAATCATTGATTTTAATTATGAAACAATTGTTTTAGTAGGTGTCTTGGTAGGATGGTTCTTTATGATGCTTTCAGGCTTGTCTTCAGTATTTCCAATTTATATTGATGAAAGTGGTGGGCATTATAGAACCTTATTTTTTAAGAAAAAAACCTTAAATGGGAAGATGTAAATAATATTGCTATATTAAAAGGAAAGAAAGGTAATCGATTTAAATATAATACCATTGTGTGTAGTCGAGATCCTAGTAAATTAGTATGGTTTATTTCTGTTTCAGAAGATGATAGTTATCAGGAGTTATATAAAGTTATTGACTATTACATTCATAAATATGGAATTGAAGTTACATTAGAAAGTACTTTAGACGGTTCTGTCCAAAGACTTGATGGAATGCCAAAAAAATTGGATTTTTCATAAACTACTAAGAGTTATAAATGAAATATTACTTTATAAAATAAGCCTATCAATAGTAGATAAATTTTTAAAAATTTAGGAAATTATGTGAAAAATTGATTAAGTTAATGCTAGATTATAAATATTATCCTTTATGGGAATATGATGAATTTGGCTTAGTAGCTAATTTAAATCCAAAAGATTTACCAATATCAGAAATACTAATAGATAAGCTTATCTTATGGCCTGATATGTATAATGAAACTTTATGTTTAGATGATCCTATTAATTCTGCCTTTAAATCGATTCAGGATGAGAGGGAATTCAAACTATTAGGAAGTGAATTATTCGATCTTTTAAGAGAAGAATTAACTGGTCAGTATGACGTTATCTATCAAAGTTAAGATAGCCTAAAAAATTACTCCCCAATTAACCTAATTATATGACATTGTATGACTTCTAAAATTTTTTTAATATTTTTGAAAAATAGGAAAGTTGAAGCTTTTCCTTCCCAGAAAGCACCAATTTCAAATCAATAACTATGGATAAAACATGAATTCAATAAATCGCAGTAGTAAGTTCTTTCTTGCAGTTTTTCTGATGATGAGTCTTTCAAATACATATGCAGCAAAGACACAGGTTGAAGAGGTTGATGCAATGGAAGCTGCTGGAGCAGAAGTGGCAGAAGCGGGTGGAGCTGATGTTAGTGGAGTAGAGGTTGAATGCGGTGCTGATGGAGCTTGTTATGGTGTAACTTCTGTAGCTCCTGTTTCTGATGATGAAAGGTACGGTGGTATTGAACAGGAATATGTTGTAAAAGGCTGTAAAGTAACGGTCTACAATGATGGGCCAGTGAAAATGGTCGATGTAAAGACGGATCAACCATGTGATGCTCCACTTCCTAAAGGTCATAAATTCTCTAAAAAGAAGCATTAATTATTTTGTGTAGCATTTTTAAATAGGTGCTATTAAAATGAATTTACCAAGCCTCAAACCAACTATGAGTAAGGGGCTTAGTTTTATAATTTATTCTAATTAACTACTATAGAAATTAGTCCAATCTTTTTATTGTTGAAATCATTATTTTTTAAAAACCTATAAAAATAATAACATCTGATTTTACTCGTAGATTCTGTAGTTCATCTTAAAACCCACTGATTTATCAAATACTTTGTCTGATTTATTTTAAAACAGTTGTCACTTTTTGTGCTTGACGATCAATATAGTGACTATTATCCTTTGCGTGCTGGCCTACATTGCCAGTCGGTTTTAGCAGACCGCATCAAACGTACATTAAAAGTTTCATACTTTTAGTGTTGAGCCCTCGTGCCCCCTCTGCGGCGGAACGGGAGGGGGACACCTTCGGGTGTGCTGGCCACGTTTGACCAGTCTGCTAACCCCTTTTCGTTCTGCCACCATAATTTTAATGTCTGGCAGAACTCCCAATAAAAAGGAGTTGGCTTTGTACATTCACTATTTCTTGGCAGCCTTTGCCAAAAGCTATAACAACACAGCTTAGTTTATTAACCAGTTTGATTGCCATTAGGTTTATCAAGCTTTAAATCGTCACGACCAAAAACTTAGCAACTATAAAACTCAAGATGTGCCATGCACAGTCTTTATGGGTTTTGCTGTGCCTTTTTTTCTCCCAGAAAGGGCACAGATTTTTATATCTCATTTATATACAAAAAAAATTTATTTTATAACGGTAAAACTATGCCAAATTTAACATTCCCACCACGTGCTTTAAATGTTGTAAAAAAAGGGATTCATCTTTTCCATCACGGTGGGTTTCATACTGTTGGTGTTGACAAGATTGTGAGAGAAACTGAAGTCACAAAAATGACGTTTTATAATTATTTTCACTCTAAAGAGCGCTTCATTGAAATCTGTTTAATCGTGCAAAAAGAACGTCTTCAAGAACAAGTGATTGAAATGGTCGAATATGACCACGCTACAAGTACACTAGATAAACTTAAGAAGCTGTACTTTTTACATAGCGATATAGAAGGGCCATATTACATATTATTTAAGGCCATTTTTGAAACAAAAATTAGCTATCCAAACGCTTTTCAGACCGCAGTGAGATATAGAATGTGGCTTATCAATGAAATTTATAGCCATCTCAGACAGTTAAAAACCGATGCAACATTTAATGAGGCTAGACTCTTTTTATATGTGATTGAGGGCACAATTATCCAACTGTTAGATAACAGCACTGTGACTGAAACAGAGAAGGTACTGGATTACTTTTTACTAAAGCTTGGTTTGGTTTATTTTTGAGATTATAAATGTAACTATATGCATAAAGTGAGGCTTAAGCTGATATTAATTTAGCTTTAGTCTCTTATGAAACTAAAGCTAATAAATTATAAATTTAGGTCATCAAAAAATTACTAGAGTTTTTCTGAAAACTAATATTGTAAATAAAACTTTATTCAATGTTTTCATATTCTGGTAGTTCTCCCCACTGCCAACGTTTTTTAGTCGTTAGAACTAAAATGATAATACCCAAAATTGTACCAATCGGGAATCCAAGCAATAGTAATACTCCAACACCCTGTGATAAATTTTTGCCAGATTCAGTCCCTTTAGATACTTCATTTGAAGCTCTAAAGTGTAAAGCACCTAAGCCCGCATAAATGCCAAGAATAAAAACAGAAAAAATTAAGTTTTCTTTTTTTATTCCATAATTTGCCAGTATGAAAATGGCTATGATCAACATTAAAATATAAAAGCCTGTTACACAGCGATGAACGTAAAATAAATTTTTATTTAAATGCATATTTACTTACTTTTTTAACTATTTATGTGATTTTATCAAATCGTTAAATAAAATTGTCATTTCTATATATTTTTATGCCTATACATAAATATTTTTAATCACTGCTGATTCTTTTCTTAAGCATCTCCATAAAGGTTTTTAAAATATTATTGTGGTTTTTACCCTTATGAGTAATTAAGCATATAGGGGTACTGTAGTGCATACTGTCTTTTGCAACGGCTTGCATTACACCATCTTCAACCCATTTTTTTGCATAGTGGTCGGGTAAAAAACCTAAAAATTTTCCAGTTAAAATTAGAAAGGCAATCCCTTCGCGGTCACTTGCTGTCGCTTTACAGTCTAAAAGCTGATGCAACTTTGCCGCTTCCGAGGTAATCGCATAATTAGGAAGAATGGCTTGCCATTTTTTTAATTCATTTAAATTGATGCTGCTACATTGGTTAAACAAAGGATGGTTTTTGCCGCAGTATAAATATGAACTTTCACTATATAAATCGAAATAATCTAAACCAGATAAAGGCGTCACAAGGGGAATAACGCCCGCATGCAAACGGCTGTCGAGCACGCGACACTCAATATCTGACAAAGTACTCATACTAATATTAATAATAACTTCCGCATGTTCCTCGGCAAGTTGTGTCAAGGTGTTGGTGATATAGCCTCTGGGCATAGTCACAAGGTTGTTAATAATGCCGATATTAAACTCACCCTTAAGGCGGTTATGCATTTGGTTGACTTTAGAGCGGAAGTCTTCAATGGCTGCTGTGAGCACTTCTATATATTCTAAAATTTCCCGCCCTTCATCGGTGAGGGCAAATCCGGCACGGCCTCGCTGACATAGTCGAATGCCCAAACGATTTTCTAAATCACTCATATGCAAACTAATTGCAGAGCGGCTAATACCTAAAATACTTTCGGCAGATGTAAAACTATGACAGTCACAAACTGTTTTAAATATTTTGAGAAGTTTTATATCAAAATCAGTGACTTGATTTAATTTTTTAGGTTTCATTTAGTTTTGTTTTTTTAAATCTAAACTCAAGATAATTTGAATTTATCAAACTTATATCGCTATGTACACTCAAACCATAATTTGAAAATAAACAGGAATGGTTATGTTTGATACGGATAAATTTAGCGACTCAGAGCGTACTTTGGATGCGGTTCAACCTAGTAATAATATGCACATAAATTATCAGGCACACTGGATGCCTTTTTCTGCAAATCGAAACTTTGCGAAAGCCCCGCGCATGATTGTCGGTGCAAAAGGGTCATACCTGATTGATGATTCGGGCCGTGAAATTTATGACTCACTTTCAGGCTTATGGACGTGTGGTGCAGGCCATACCTTACCCGAAATTCAACAAGCGGTGAGCGCTCAGTTAGGTCAGCTCGACTACTCACCAGCTTTTCAGTTTGGTCATCCGCTTTCTTTTAAGCTGGCAGATAAAATTGTTCAGCATATGCCTGAAAAACTACAACACGTTTTCTTTACCAACTCAGGTTCAGAGTCGGCAGATACGTCTATTAAAATGGCACGTGCTTATTGGCGTATTAAAGGCAAACCAAGCAAAACCAAATTGATTGGTCGTGCGCGTGGCTATCATGGCGTAAACGTTGCAGGAACGAGCCTAGGTGGTATTGGTGGTAACCGTAAAATGTTTGGTCAGCTTATGGATGTAGACCATTTACCGCATACCTTGCAGCCAAATTTAACTTTTACCAAAGGCTGTGCAGAAACAGGCGGGGTAGAACTTGCCAATGAAATGCTTAAGTTAATTGAACTACACGATGCTTCAAATATTGCAGCCGTCATTGTAGAGCCTATTTCTGGTTCAGCAGGTTGTCTTGTTCCGCCAACGGGTTATTTACAACGTTTAAGAGAGATCTGTGATCAGCATGACATCTTGTTAATTTTTGATGAGGTGATTACAGGTTTTGGCCGTTTAGGAACGTGGACGGGAGCAGAATATTTCGGGGTAACGCCAGATATTTTGAACTTTGCGAAACAAGTGACCAATGGTGCCATTCCTTTAGGTGGTGTGGTGGCAAGCCATGAAATTTACTCTGCCTTTATGCAGCAAGACCTACCCGAACATGCCATTGAATTTACTCACGGCTATACCTATTCGGCACATCCGGTTGCTTGTGCTGCCGCCTTAGCTGCGCTTGAAGTTTTAGAAAAGAAAAACCTGCTAGCTCAATCGGCAGCGTTGGCTCCAAGCTTTGAAAAAACGCTGCATGGCTTAAAAGGCGCACCGCACATTTTAGATATACGTAACTGTGGCTTGATTGGTGCTTTGCAGTTAGCTCCGCGTGATGGCGATGCCACAATCCGAGGTTTTGAAATTGGTATGAAACTCTGGAAAGAAGGGTTCTATGTTCGCTTTGGAGGCGACACGCTTCAGTTCGGCCCAATGTTCAACAGTACAGAAGCAGATATTGACCGCTTAATGAATGCCGTTGGCGATGCGCTTTATCAAGTGAATTAAGGTTTATAGATATTTATGAGCATCCGTAGCGTTTATAGGTGCTCTTTAAAAAACTAAATGAAAAATACAGTTTGATCTGAAAATTAATTGTAGTAAGGAGTAACAACAATGACAAATGGCCTAGAAGATTTTAGCTATGAAGACGTTTCAACTGAAAATAGTACGCATAGTGAACAAGCCAAAAAGGTGCTAGGGCATTTCATTCAAGGAAGAATTGTCTCTAAATCGGCAAAAAAACAGCCAGTTTACAATCCTGCAACGGGTGAAATGACCAAAGAAGTCGAAATTGCAGATGTGCAAACGGTAAATGAAGCAGTTCAGGTAGCCGAGCAAGCATTTCCTGCATGGCGAGATACACCCGTCATTAAACGTGCGCGTGTTATGTTTAAGTTCAAACAATTATTAGAGCAAAATGCCGAAAAGATTTGTGCTTTGATTGGACAAGAGCATGGTAAAATTTCTCATGATGCCCAAGGTGAATTGCAACGCGGTATTGAAAATGTTGAATATGCTTGCGGCGCACCAGAGCTTTTAAAAGGCGAATTTTCAAAAAATGTCGGTCCAGATATCGACTCATGGAGCGAATTCCAACCGCTAGGCGTTGTGACGGGAATTACACCGTTTAACTTCCCCGCTATGGTGGCTTTATGGATGTTCCCAATGGCATTGGTCTGCGGTAACTGTTTTATTTTAAAACCTTCTGAAAAAGCACCTTCTGTGGTTTTATTCCTTGCAGAATTATTAAAGCAAGCGGGTTTACCTGATGGCGTATTTAATGTGGTGAATGGTGACAAAGAAGCGGTAGATGCCTTATTGCATCATCCTCGTATTCAGGCAGTCAGCTTTGTAGGTTCGACCCCAATTGCTGAATATATTTACCGTACTGCAACTTCAACAGGTAAACGTTGCCAAGCATTAGGCGGTGCAAAAAACCATGCGATTATTATGCCTGATGCCGATATTGATAACGTGGTGACTTCTTTGTTAGGCGCAGCTTTTGGTTCTTCGGGCGAACGCTGTATGGCACTTTCAGTAGCAGTTGCTATTGGTGATGAAGTTGCCGATGTTGTGATTGATAAACTGACTCAGGAAATGAAAAAGTTAAAGTTCGGCCACTATGCAGATGCAAGCAATGACTTTGGCCCACTCATTACCCAAGTACATAAAGACAAAGTACAAGCCTATATTCAAAGTGCAGAGCAGCAAGGCGCAAAAATTGTGGTAGATGGGCGTGATGCAAAACCGGCAGGCTATGAAAAAGGTTTCTTTGTTGGGCCAACTTTAATTGACCAAGTCACACCAAACATGACCAGTTATCAACAGGAAATTTTTGGCCCTGTACTGCAAGTCATGCGTGTAGATACCATGCAAGAAGCCATGCAACTGATTAATGACCATGAATATGGTAATGGCACATGTATTTATACCCGTGATGGTGAAGCAGCACGCTATTTTAGCAGTCACATTCAAGTCGGTATGGTCGGTATTAATGTGCCTTTACCAGTACCTGTTGCATACCATAGCTTTGGTGGCTGGAAACGTTCATTATTTGGTGACTTACATGCGTATGGCCCAGATGGTGTCCGTTTCTATACACGCCGTAAAACCATTACGCAACGCTGGCCATCGGCTCAAGTCCGTGAAGCTAAGCAATTTGCAATGCCAACTTTAAATTAATGATTGCCACAAAGGGAAAACAGCAGTTTTCCCTTTTTCATGACTGTAGGATTTCAAATATGTAATAAGTTGTTTTAATGGAAATATTTTTAAGGAATGAAATATGAATAACGATACAACAAAAAAATTAGGCGAAGGACTTTCAAATCGTCATATCACAATGATTAGTATTGGCGGTGTTATTGGTGCAGGTTTATTTGTCGGTTCATCTTCTGCAATTGCCAAAGCAGGCCCAGCGGTTATTCTTGCGTACTTGATCACCAGTATTATGGTCTTTCTGGTCATGCGCATGTTAGGTGAAATGGCCGTTTTAGAGCCGGACACAGGTTCATTTTCTACCTATGCCCGTAAAGCGATTGGCCCTTGGGCTGGCTTTACCATAGGTTGGCTATATTGGTGGTTTTGGGTGCTTGCGATTCCGGTCGAGGCTATTGCAGGTGCTGAAATTTTACATTCGTGGTTTCCGGGTGTTTCAGTTTCTATCTACGCATTTTGTTTTATTGTTTTTCTAAGTTTAGCTAACTTTTTTAGTACCAAAAGTTTTGGTGAGTTTGAGTTCTGGTTTTCTTTAGTCAAAGTGGTTGCCATTATTGGGTTTATTATTATTGGTATTTTGGCAATTTCAGGGGTTTGGCCTTTAGCTAAAAATGTCAGCGGTGTTGCCAATTTATACAATAACACTGGTTTTATGCCACATGGAATGGGAGGAGTTTTATCTGCTATTTTAATTACAGCATTTTCATTCTTTGGGGTAGAAATTGTCTCGATTGCCGCAGCAGAGTCATCTAACCCTAAACAAAAAATTAGACGTGCAACCAATTTGGTGTTGTACCGTATTATTCTTTTCTTTGTGGTTTCAATGTTTATTGCAGTTTCACTTGTCGATTGGCGTTCACCAGACTTACAGAAGTACGGGACATTCCAGTATGTTTTAATGAGTTTAAATGTACCGGGCACTAAACTTATTATTGATACAGTCGTGTTTATCGCCGTGGCGAGCTGTATGAATGCCGCAATTTATACGTCTTCTCGTATGTTATTTCGCTTAGGAACACGTAATGAGGCGCCACAGGCAATGACGAAGCTGAATTACGCGGGCGTACCTGCAATTGCAGTGTTTTCTTCAACTTTTATTGGGTTGGTATGCTGTGTCATTAACTATGTAATTCCGGGTAAAGTTTTTGGTTTATTGCTTTCAAGTACAGGTTCTATTGCATTGCTGGTGTACTTGGTTATTGCATTTTCACAATTGCGTTTAAGACATAAGCTAGAAGCTGCTAGAGCAGAAATTCCATTTAAAATGTGGTTATTCCCATGGCTGACTTGGTTTGTGATTATCATTATTTTAAGTGTGCTCGCTTATATGTTCTTATCACCAGCATATAGTTATGAAACGACCTTGTCTCTAGGGGTAACTTTGGCTGTGGTGGTTTGCGGATTGTTTGTGACCCGAAAGCGTAAAACGAGCAGATCGGTTGTAATGAACCTCGATTAATTTAAAAATAATAAATAAACATTCTAACCTTATAAATAAAAAGCTCCTTAATGAAAAAGGAGCTTTTTATTTTTCAAAAAACATCTAACTTATCAATTGTGATAAGCAATCAAGAGCATTATAAATCAATAAAGTGAGATAGAAGGCTTGTACATAATTTTGAGCAGCATCGAACTGGCTTTACCACTTTTTAAATTAATTAATCTGAACGTTTAACTAGCCACTCACTTATTTCTGGCCAAACAGAAGTAGGTGCCTGACTGCCTGAAACGACACCCATATGGCCACCTGGTACAACCATGAAAGTTTTATCTTGGCTACTAATTAACTCCATAAGTGGCTTCACAGCATCACTGGTCACAATAATATCGGTACTACCGCCAACAGCTAATACAGAACAATCAATATCTTTGAGATAGGCGGTAAGTTCACCAAACTTGATTACACCTGTTGAGAGTTCATTATCAATCCAGAAACGAAGAATAATGTCTCGCATAACACCGCCTGGATAAGCCAGCATGTTATCTATAAACGAACTAGAGGTGGCATGGTCTACAATAAATTCTCGGTTATCAAGATTTTTAAAAAGTTGCCAATAGGTTTTTAAGTTTCCAATCGGGTCTGTTAATTTAAAACCTAATGTATTTTGCCATCCATGTATATGAAACACTTTACTTGGTACATGTTGAATACGAAAAGGGGTATGCTTACGAACCCATTGTGCAGGTTGAGTTAGGCTTCCATAGAGTTTACCCATATAGCCTGCTTTATGCGTGTCGATCGGAGACGCAAGAATAATTAGATTTTTGATATCTTTATCTTTAAATAACGCGGTATAGCAGAGAGAAAGTGCTCCGCCTAAACTCCAGCCATGTAAAGAAAGTTGTTTTTGCCCGCTATGTGCACGAACCTGCTTTAACATTTCAGGCATAAAGACTTTAATGTAGGTTCCAAAATTATATTTTGCCTGATGTCGGGTTGGTACACCCCAATCTATTAAATAGACATCAAAACCTTGAGCTAAAAAATAACGTATAAGGCTGCGTGTAGGAAATAAGTCATAAATGAGCATATTCACTGCCAAGGGCGGAACAATAACTAAGGGCACACGATGTGTCTGTGCTGAGACTTCAGCTTCGTTTTTATAATGACGTAAACTTATAATTTCATGCTCATAAACGACATCAAAAGGTGTTTTTCCGGATAAGGCAATTTGAGAGCCTCTAAAAAACAGGTCTGATGCATTGGTTAGCATGCGAGGCACGTTTTGACCAGCATGCTTTTTAAGAGATCTTCTAATCGATTGTAACTGTCGCATTTTAAGCAATAAACTCATTTGAATATAAAACAGATGTTACCCAGAGCAATCACGAGCTGGTCTGACATAAATATTAAATGGAATAAAAGGGGAGTTCAGTGACTTAAAAGACAGGATTTTCTGCTGAAGGTATCAAGGGGTAAATTTTCTAATTAAGAATTATTTTAAGTAAATGTTTGAAAGTAAATTATAAATAAATTTATTGTGTAAAATTTTAAAAATTTAAGCTTTTCTTAAGAATGTTGAAAATTTTTATTGCTAGGGTAATTTTGTAAAGTTTATTTGTGTTTTTTTTACATATTAAAATTTAAAATATAATTATTTTACAATCCGTTAGGAATGTAATCAGAAAGTAGTATATATGGAATTTGTTTTTAATGGTTTTTATACACTAATTTCAGCGGTCATCGTTTTATTATTAGGCCGCTTTCTTGTTAATCGTATTGATTTTTTAAAACGTTATAATATCCCTGAACCTGTAGCCGGTGGTTTGGTGGCTGCTGTAGTTTCTTTACTTGTCCACACTTTGTGGGGGTACAGCATTGTTTTTAGTAGTGAATTACAAACTAGCTTTATGCTCGTGTTCTTTGCTTCAATTGGTTTAAGTGCCAATTTTATGAAGCTCAAAGAAGGTGGTACTGCTTTAATCATTTTCTTAATTTGTGTGGCTTCATTTATTGTGGTTCAAAATGCTGTGGGCATGAGCCTTGCGACCTTATTAGGGCTTGATCCACTTATTGGTTTGATTGCGGGTTCAATCACGTTAACGGGTGGTCATGGTACAGCAGGTGCCTGGGGTGAAATTTTAGAAAGTCAACATGGTATTCAAGGTGCCTTAGCATTAGGTATGGCGAGTGCTACTTTTGGTTTGATTATTGGTGGTGTGATTGGTGGGCCTTTAGCCAAATTACTCATCAATCGTTATAACCTTGCACAAGCAAAAACCAATGCTGAAATCCAACATCGTGATGGTCATGTTGAGCAAAATTCGGATGACCTTGCACCTTTTGAAAACCCTCATCAAGTTCGTTTAATTACTGCCGATAATGCAATTACCACGCTGGGTATGTTTGCAGCATGTTTGGCGTTTGCTGAATTTATGACTGGCTTTAGTAAGGGAACTTGGTTTGAGTTACCAACCTTCGTTTGGGCACTGGGCGGTGGCGTAATCTTAAGAAATATTTTAGAAAGCGTGTTGAAAATTGATATTTTTGACCGTGCAATTGATGTTTTTGGTAATGCGTCTTTATCACTATATTTAGCAATGGCACTGCTTTCATTAAAGCTTTGGCAACTTGCAGATTTGGCTGGTCCGCTTGTGGTTATTTTGGGTGCACAAACGATTACGATGGCGCTATATGCAGCATTTGTGACGTTCCGTGTAATGGGCAAAAACTATGATGCAGCGGTGTTGTCAGCAGGTCACTGTGGTTTCGGTATGGGCGCAACGCCAACAGCCGTTGCAAACATGCAAGCCATTACCAATATGTATGGGCCATCGCATAAGGCATTTTTGATTGTTCCGCTTTGTGGTGCATTCTTTGTCGATTTAATTAATGCAACGGTTATTCAGCTCATGTTGAAATTTGTTGTTTAATCAAAAAAAGCCCGTAAGGGCTTTTTTTATGGGTGCTTGTTTATGAATATTAATATATAGCAACAGGGTTAATATTCACTTGTGTAGAACCCACATATAGTGGTTGACCTAAAACAAATAAAAATTCCCAAGTTTTATTGCGTACGAGTGGACGACTATCAATAAGTTCTAAATTATAAACACCACGTTTGGCCAATAAATATTGATTCACTGGGAACTCTTCATTGTTATGAGGGTTCGGATAAACCTCAGAAGCCCACGTATCTCCACCAAAAGCTACAATTCCTTGGTCTGCTAACCATTTGGCAGCTTCCATTCCAATACCTGGTTCAACTTCTAAAAACTTTTTATTGTCTTTTCCAACCAGTTCTAGCCAACCTGTATTGAATAAAACAACATCACCTTTACGTAAGTTAATACCTTGTTTTTTCAGTACAGCTTTTATATCTGCGACTGAGAACTCTGTTCCACCTGGAACAATATCCTTTTTATAGTATGAGGTCATATCTAAGACTACACCTCGGGTTACCATTGGTGGAACCTTTTCAACTCCGAGTTTTTTTACGCCGTCTACAGTGACAAAATCAGCAGCTTTATTGCCATTGTAATAAACATTATTAATTCCGATATGCCCAATACCATTGAGTTGAGTACCAATTCCTGTCCATGCAGTAACCAGTTCATCATTAAAAGTAAATTTATTTGGACCTAAAGATTGACCATCTTGTTGACCCGGTTGGATATTATATAAGCGAAAGCTACGATGGCGAAATGCGGGAAAATTTTTGTCGATCGGAACTGCTAAAGATAGGGTTTTACCTTGTTTTACCAGTTTCATCGCCTGTAAAACGACATCTTGAGTTAAGAGGTTTGCTGCACCAATTTCATCATTTGCACCATATACAGAAGGGTACCAATTGGTAGTCGCTTCAGATTTAGGTTCGGCCGCAAATGCCGAAAATGAGAGAAACATCGATAGTAATAAAGAGGTACGACCTACGTTTGAAGTAATCAAGATTATGACTCTATTCATTAAAATGTTATGAAAAGTCTAATTCAATAAGAAAAAAGATAAATCCGATTAGCTTCAAAATATTATTGATTATTAGTCAATAATAAAAATAAGATTATTGATTTAGATTAACTAAAGCACATAAAATGCTTTAGTTAAATAATGCTTAAATGTTTAATATTTATAAAATTTACTCTTCGATCATAAATTTATTAGGTAACATTTGTCTAAGATGTACAACCAATGGATGTAAGTTTGCTTTATACCAAACTACCCGAAGTTGAGTGTGGACATCTTTTTGCAGTTTTAACTTTTATTGTAGAGATGACTGATTGAATTTAGGAGGTGTGGGAAAAAAGCTAGTTATTGAAATATAAGGAAAAGGCTTTTTAAACCCATAAATATAGCAGCACAAGTACTATGCTGCTATAGCAGTTTTTTCTAATTTAAATTTCAGTAATAGAACCTTCTAAGACATAGAAATCACCTTTCATCGTGGTGTAATAGGCATAACTTTTTTTATTTTCAAAATTATCGCAATGAACAACAGTAGATTGATCGGACTCTTGCCAAGAAATTAAATAATTCCCATCTGACAAATATTTCCAAGTAAATGGAACCGTCATTTGTAGTCCTTTTAAATCACTACTTAAAAACTCAATATTGATATTTTTACCATCATTGGAATAGTGATTGGTGACGATAAGTTCACCAAGTGTGAGCTGAAATGTACGACCTGCATAGGGGAATTTGTTATTCATTACTTTGTACCTTTAAAATAATTTAAAAGTCTAATTCAATAAGAAAAAAGATAAATCCGATTGGCTTCAAAATATTATTGAGTATTAGTCAATAATAAAAATAGAGTTATTGATTCAGATTAACTAAAGCACACGAGATGCTTTAGTTAATCAATAGGCAAATTATTAATATTTATAATTTTTATTCTTCAATAGTAAACTCATTAGTCAACATTTGTCTAAAATGTACGACCAACGGCCGTAAATTAGCTTTATGCCAAACTGCCCAAAGTTGAGTGTTGTAGGACATCCACGGTAGTTCACGGAGTACCACACCATCAGGAACGTGCTGTCTCAAGCTGTGCTGAATTAAAGTGAGTCCTAAACCTGCTGCAACTAGACCTAAAGCAGTTAAAGGTGCCCCCGCTTCAAGTTTAATGTCAGGGGTAAAACCTGCTTTGGCACAAGCACCAATAAAGTCATCACGTGAATGGGCATCTTCTTCATGAATGACAGAAATCCATGCAATACCATCAAGGTCACTTGCTTCTAGCTCGGCTTTATTTACTAACGGATGCTGTTCGGGTAAAGCAAGCAACATGCGATCATCTAAAACTTGGGTATAGCATAAATCTACATCAAGTTGGTCAGGTGGGTAATTAACCATCGCAATATCCAAACTGCGTTGCTTTAATCCCTCAAACTGAGTTGAGCTGGTTTGATTATACAATGCAATATGTATATCAGGTCGAGAATCACGTAATGATTTCAATGTATTTGACAGTACACCGGCATACATCGCATTTTCAATATAGCCAATGCATAAGCCTCCATCTTCACCACAACCTAAACGTCGCCCTAAGGATTCCAATCGCTTGGCGTGTGCTAATAACGCACGAGCTTCCTCCAAGAAAATCTGTCCATCAGAAGTTAAACGAATACGCTGCTGATTTCGTTCAAATAGCATAAGACCAAGCTTTTCTTCTAACTGAGAAATCTGGCGGCTTAGTGGGGATTGGGAGATATACAAGCGCTCAGCAGCACGGCCAACGTGTTCTTCTTCAGCAACCACCACGAAATATTTCAATTGGCGTAAATCAATCATGTAAGACCTTAAGGGACTCAAGTTAGTTAAATTATGTCCTATCATGTCGCAAGTGTTCAAGCTATATTTTCTTCATCGCAAAGGCAGCCCGAAAAACTGCCGAAGTCATTCGCTTAAGAACATTGTTCAAGAGCACAAATAAATTGAGGAAAACATCATGGCAATTAAACACTTACTACCAGGAAAAATCGGTTTTGGTGGCGCGCCACTTGGTAATATGTTCCGTAATATTCCTGAAGAAGAAGCACAAGCAACAGTTCATGCCGCTTGGGACTTAGGTGTACGTTATTTCGATACAGCACCACTTTATGGTTCAGGTCTTTCTGAAATCCGTATGGGTGAAGCTCTATCTCAATATTCACGTGATGACTATGTACTCAGTACTAAAGTTGGCCGCATCATGTTAGATGAAGAAGAAGATGCTGCATCACGAGACTTAGGTGAAAAAGGTGGTCTATTTGAATATGGTTTAAAAAATAAAATTTTGAACGATTATTCAGCTGATGCAACTTACCGTTCAATCGAAGATAGCTTGAGACGTTTAAAAACTGATCGCCTTGATATTGTGTGGATTCATGATCCAGCTCAAGACTTCTACGGTGACAATTGGTTAGAACAGTTCAACATTGCCCGTACTGGAGCATTCCGTGCCTTAACTCGTTTACGTGAAGAAGGTGTTATTAAAGCATGGGGTTTAGGTGTTAACCGTGTTGAACCATGTGAGTTAACTTTGGATTTAAGCGAAGCTCAACCAGATGCATTCTTGTTAGCTGGTCGTTATAGCTTGCTTGACCATGACCGTGCTTTACAACGTTTGATGCCAGAAGCATTCCACCAAAATGTAGATATCGTGGTTGGTGGCCCTTATAGCTCAGGCGTATTGGTTGGTGGAGAACATTTTGAATATCAAAAAGCTTCATCAGAAATTTTGGATAAAGTTGCCAGAATTAACCAGATTGCTCAGCGTTTCGGTGTTGATGTGAAAGCTGCTGCACTCCAGTTCTCTTTAGCAAACCCAGCAGTTGCTGCGGTCATTCCAGGATCAAGCCGTCCAGGTCGTATGGCAGAAGATTTAGCTGCGCTAGATGCTGTTATTCCAGCTGAGTTTTGGGAAGAGATGCGTCGCCAAGGTCTTGTATCTGAATTTGCACCACTACCAATCCGTTAATTTTGAGGAGGGCGTTAGCCCTCCACAGCGAGTTTTTATCATGAAATTAGATCTTCAAAATAAGGTCGCCGTTGTCAGTGGTTCAACTTCGGGGATCGGTTTAGGTATTGCCAAAGGCTTGGCATCTGCAGGTGCTACGGTTGTAGTCGTGGGTCGTAAACAGGCTGGTGTAGATGAAGCAATTGCCCATATTCGTCAAAGTGTTCCAGAGGCAAGTCTACGTGGTGTTGAAGCTGATTTGACCACTGAACAAGGTGCAGCAGCTTTATTTGCAGCTGAACCGAAGGCAGATATTTTGGTCAACAATCTAGGTATTTTTAATGACGAAGATTTCTTTAGCGTACCTGACGATGAGTGGATGCGCTTTTACCAAGTCAACGTGTTATCTGGCGTACGTTTAGCTCGACACTATGCTCCATCAATGGTTGAGCAAGGCTGGGGCAGAATTATCTTTATTTCTTCTGAATCAGGTGTAGCAATTCCAGGTGACATGATTAATTACGGTGTGACCAAAAGCGCCAATTTAGCAGTTTCTCATGGTTTGGCTAAACGTTTAGCGGGTACGGGTGTGACCGTAAATGCAGTTTTACCAGGCCCAACATTTACAGATGGTCTAGAAAATATGCTTAGCGATGCAGCAGCAGAAGCTGGGCGTAGTACACGTGAACAGGCTGATGAATTTGTCAAAGTGTCACGTCCAAGTTCAATTATTCAACGTGCAGCAGAAGTAGACGAAGTTGCCAATATGGTTGTTTATATTGCTTCGCCACTTTCATCTGCAACTTCGGGTGCCGCATTACGTGTTGATGGCGGTGTTGTCGATACACTCGTTTAATTTACTAACTCATTTACTGAAATATTCGGAGAAAACTCATGGCTAATGCAATCGCAACTTTAGAAATTCCAGCTTCACCTGATCAAGTATGGCAGTTGATTGGTGGGTTTAATAATTTACCTAAATGGCTACCCTTTATCGTAAAAAGCGAGTGGGAAGAAAATGGTATGATACGCAACCTTACTGCAGCTGATGGCGGTAATATCATTGAACGTTTAGAGAGTTTTAACTATAAAGAAAGAACTTATAGTTATTCTATTCTTAAAGGGCCAGCACCTGTAGAAAATTACTTTGCCACTATTACAGTTAAAGAAACAGATAAACCGAATGTTTCTGTTGTTGAGTGGAAAGGTAGTTTTTCCCCTGTCAATGTTACTGAAGCTGAGGTTGTAGAGTTATATACAGGTATTTACACAGATGGTTTAAATGACTTAAAAAATAATTTCTAAGATTGTTTGAAGTTGGGTCCAGAGAGTAGGTACTGTCTGGACCCTATTTTTTTAATGGTGTGAAAGTTTATTTATTTTTTAGAATGCTTCTTCCCAAAACTAATAATCGCCCTTAAACATAGTTTCACATAGAATCAATTGCAGATAAATAAAATGAGAAATGTATGAGCTCAGAAGCACATTCAATTAGCTTGATTGCCCCCGTGGTTTTATTGGCAGCGGCTGTTATTGCAGTCCCTATTTTTAAACGTATTGGCTTGGGTTCGGTATTAGGTTATTTAATTGCGGGTCTAATTATTGGCCCGTTTGGTTTTGCTTTTTTTCAAGATTCCACTGCAATTTTGCATATTGCTGAGTTGGGAATTGTGATGTACTTGTTTTTGATTGGCTTGGAAATGCAGCCATCACATTTGTGGAGTCTTAGGCGCGAAATTTTTGGCCTTGGCACACTACAGATTATTATTTGTGCTCTGGCTTTGACTGGCGTCGGGCTGTTATTTGGTTTTACGTGGCAAGTCGCTTTTATTGGTGCGGCAGGGTTTGTATTAACCTCGACTGCGATTGTGATGCAGTTGTTGGGCGATCGGGGCGATTTGACTCAACCTCGTGGGCAAAAAATTGTAGCCATTTTACTTTTTGAAGATTTACTCATTGTACCTTTGCTGGCTATTGTCGCTTTTATGGCGCCGAATCATGTAGTCGAAAGCACATCTGTACGTCTAGAAAATATAGGAATTGGTTTAGTTGCAATTACAGGTCTGATTGCGGCAGGGTATTGGTTACTTAATCCATTATTTAGACTCTTGGCTGCTGCTAAAGCCCGAGAAGTCATGACTGCCGCCGCATTATTGGTGGTGTTGGGTGCAGCGTTACTCATGCAAGTCAGCGGTTTGTCCATGGCAATGGGTGCTTTCTTGGCAGGTGTACTTTTATCTGAATCGACCTTTAGACATCAAATTGAAGCAGATATTGAGCCATTCCGAGGAATCTTATTAGGCCTCTTTTTTCTTGGGGTCGGCATGTCATTGGATTTATCGGTTGTTGCTCAAAACTGGCAGCTCATTGTGAGTGGCGTAATTGCCCTAATGTTTGCTAAAGCACTGATGATTTATATTGTCGCCCGATTAACCAAAAGTCCTCATACTGAAGCATTGGATCGCGCTTTACTTATGGCTCAAGGTGGAGAGTTTGCTTTTGTACTTTTCTCTGCCGCGCTAAGTGCACAAGTCATAGACAGTACTATTAAATCTAACCTTACTGCTATTGTGGTACTTTCAATGGTGTTGACCCCAATTGTGGGTATTCTTTTTAAACGTTTTACTCAAACTAAAGCGGATGTTTCATTAGAAAATGTCAATATTGCTGAGGGTTTAAGCGGTAGTGTTTTAATGATTGGTTTCGGGCGATTTGGGCAGGTAACCAGTCAATTGTTGTTAGCGCGAGGTGTCGATGTCACCATTATTGATAATAATACGGACATGATTCAAAACGCGGAAAAATTTGGTTTTAAAATTTATTATGGCGATGGTTGCCGTCTAGATATTTTACATGCTTCTGGCGCTGCAACAGCACAGGCAATTGTGGTGTGTGTCGACAGCAAGGAAACCACAAATAGAATTGTAGAACTTGTTACTCATGAATTTCCTTTGGCGAAATTATTAGTCCGCTCATATGACCGTGAGCACTCACTGCATTTAGTCAAACAAAAAGTAGACTTTATGATCCGTGAAACCTTTGAATCTGCGATTAAGTTTGGCGGAGTAATTTTACAAGAACTCGGCGTAGATGAAGACGAAGTAGAAAGAATTACCGAAGAAATTCGAGATCTGGATAATGAGCGTTTTGAAACTGAAATTGCAGCAGATGACGTCAATGCGGGAGTAGGTATGCAATATACACATACGCATCCAAGACCAACAGCGCCATTGATTCGACCAAAACGGGAAGGGCGGCTTTTAAATAAAGAAGATAACTCAGCTAGCGAGTCTTGATGAATATCAAATTCAGTAAAAGCTCTTCTAAAGAGAACTTTTACTGAACAATTTTATGGCGAAAAGAGCCTAAAGCGCTAAATTCGACTATAAGTGCTCTAATGCTGTACCTTTAACAGGGTTTCTACGCCAGTAATAAGGTTGTAAAAATCTAAGAAAAAGCTTCCACGGCGTGATCCACGCGATGCGTCGGTTGGCTTTTTTGTTTTGCATAATTTGCTTTGCTAAATACGCACAAACGACTTCTGGTGAATCAATCACAAAGAAAAATAACCGTTTCATCTTTTTCCAATTTTGGATATTTCCATTGGTCCAAGACGAAACTAACAAATCGGTTGCCACCATGCCCGGGCTTAGGGTGCCAGTTAAAATTGATGTCGATTTGGTCTCTTTATAAAGTGCTTTACTAAAATAACTTACCGCTCGTTTGGTAGTTGCATAAGGAGTCATGCCTGCACTCCATTCGCCGTTGCTTCCCCAACCTTCCATGTTAAAGATTTGACCATAACCTTGTTTGAGCATGCCTTTTAAAGCGACTTGCGAACCCAGCATTGTGCCTAAAATATTGGTAGAAATGGCTGCGTTTAATTCATCAGGTTGAAGATCAATAAAGTCTTTTGTTGGATGGCAGCTTCCCGCATTATTAATCCAAACATTTACATGTCCAAAATGTTCAATTGCACTATTCCAAAGGGTTTGTACGTCGGAAATCTGAGTCACATTGCAGCATAGACCCATAAATTTTTCTTTATTAAAATCAGTTTCTAGGTGGGTGAGGGCATGATTTAAGTGCTCTGAGTTTCGTCCAGCGATCACAACCGAACATCCAAGCTTTAAAAAAGCTTCAGCGAGTGCCAAGCCAATACCTTTGGTACTTCCTGTAATGACTACACAACAAACATCGCTTTTAGATAAACTCATTGAAATCTCTATATAAAAATTAGAATGTTATTGACCGACTCTATGCAAATGAGTAGTTTGCTCTTTTAATAAAAGTAGATAGATAATTGATAAACTTATCATCGAAATATTCATTACGATAGGGTTGTAAGGCAAAATAAGCGTGGACGGTATTAAAAAACCAATTAAGAGAAGTAGGCCAAATAAGCCTAAAATACTTAAATAATGAATATATTTGTGACTAGAAAACAGAAACAATAAACCAAAAATAATTTCGGCGATACCACTCGCATGACCTGCAAGTTTCGAATTTTCAAAAGATAATCCTATCCATTGCCACACAAAAATTTCATCAACATTGATAAAAAGGAGTTTGGGAACCAATCCTTGATAAATCCATAGAAAAGCGAGTACAACGTTTATAAATTTTAATGCATTAGCATTTGCCATTAGTATTCTCTAAATCTTTAAAAAATTCAGTTTTCATGTGTTGAACCATTATCTTTAGATTTATTTTACTATTCAATAGCAATGAATGAAGTCAGCTTTTATTGGCTTTGTTAATTTTTAACTATTAAAAAATTAAGGTCAGTATTTCACCGAACCAAAGTACACCGAATTTTTACTAAAAACATAGGAGTAGTTCTCCTATGTTTTCAAACTTATGGTTCACTGACTAATCTCGATATATTTTTTAAAAGTATGTTTCTTAGAAATTCTTTATAGGACTCATCTGTATTTTTGTTTGAATGTTGCACTAAATACCCATTGAGTTGAGTAATTATAATAATCGCTCTTTCTTTATATTCTTCTGATGATATTTCATTATGAATAGGCAAAATAATTTTATATATAAGTTCAAAGTTATACTTTTGTATGATTGACAAAGCCTCATATACATAGGGTAAGTGATCTGAAATTGAGAAAAACTCTTTAAATGTATTGGTAATGACCGGTTGCTCTATTTCATAAATTATATTAGCAATAATATTCATAAAACGATGTAAAGGTGGTTCATTCGCATTTAAGTTTATTAAATGCTCAATTCGCTGTATGTAATCATAACTTAAGTTAGTAAGTAATGCTTTTAATAAAATATCCTTGTTTTTAAAGTAATGCTGCAAGGTGCTTAAACTAATATTAGATTGATTTGCAACACCTCTCATACTAAAGCCTGAATAACCCTTAGTAAGAAAAACGAGTTCAGCATTTTTTAAGATTTGCTTTATTCTTTCTTGTCCCTTTAGTGTGGTAAAGGACTTCTTTATTTGCATAGTATCAAAGGTATCAATTTTGATCATTATCCAGCCTGTAAGTACTATTTAAAAAAAGTCATTCTAAACCATGAAATTAGAAAAATATAAATAAAATATTTAAATTCTATTAAACTAAATATAGGTCATATGACCTATATTAATTATCTATAGGTCATATGACTCAATTAAAAACTAAAAAATAGGTCAACTGACTTAATTTTGTTTGTTTAGTAGTAGTTAAAATAGGTCGCCCTACCTATTTTAATGTGTGTAAATCGTATTAAATATTTTTAAATTTATAAATTGTTGTATTTAAATAACTATTTTGGTTTTCTTATTAAAGAAAAGATATTTATTTTTCATGTTTTTTAGCAAATTTTCTAAAGGAGGGGTGAGTATTTAATCTGTTGTTTTTATAAGCATTAAAAATGGATTTTTAAATAACTCAACATAGTCTTTTTGTAATGTTTGTATACAAGTTGAATAATTGTTATTAAATTGTGAAAGGAATCACATAATAGTAAATACTAATTTGTTTTATATATAAAACAATTTGGTCACATTTTATTTATTAAGTTTGGTTCATTTTGTTCTACAAGTCTAATCATTATATATGTAGGTTATGAATATGAAAAACATTCAGAAATCACTTCTTGCAGCATTAATAGTTGCTGGTTATGCGGTAAATACTCAAGCAGCTGTTACTGGACAAGTTGATGTTAAGTTAAATATCTCAACAGGCTGTACTGTAGGTGGTAGTCAAACTGAAGGAAATATGAACAAGTTTGGTACTTTAGATTTTGGTAAAACTTCTGGTACATGGAACAACGTATTAACAGCTGAAGTTGCTTCGGCAGCAACAGGTGGCAATATTTCTGTAACTTGTGACGGAACTGATCCTGTTGATTTTACAGTTGCAATTGATGGTGGTGAACGTACAGACCGTACTTTAAAAAATACTGCATCTGCAGATGTAGTTGCATATAACGTTTACCGTGATGCTGCACGTACAAACCTATATGTTGTGAATCAACCTCAACAGTTCAGTACTGTTAGTGGCCAAGCTACGGCTGTGCCAATTTTCGGTACAATCGCGCCAAATACAGGCACACCAAAAGCACAAGGTGATTATAAAGATACTCTATTAGTAACTGTAAATTTCTAAATATAAAAAGAAATAATTAATTGAGTAGCAGGTTTACTCGAAGAAGAGTGAACCTGTTTTAAATGGAGGGATGATGATATTAAATCGCGGTTCAGCATTTATACTTTTGTATTTTTTAATTTCCTCGACTAATGCGAGAGAAATTGGAGCTAAATTAAATACTCAAATTGAATTATTACCTTCTTGTTCTATTAATAATAAAGTTGTTGAAAATAATGCGACAAATTTAAATTTAGGAACTGTTGATTTTGGTGAAAATACAACTTCTTTTAATGGAATATTAGAGGCAAGTTTAGTTGATGGTGGAAACTCAGGTTTACAGATTGAATGTGTTGGTATTTCAACTTTAAAAATAACCTTTGGATCTGGAAATAATGATAGTAATGTTCCTGCTTCATTCTCACAAAATTATTATCATGCCTTAAGTAATGGCAGAGACTTTATTGCTTATAACTTACTCTATGGGTTAAGTAAACAAGTCATTAAAGCAAACGATATATTTATTCTTAATGATATGAACACTAAAAAGAATATCGATATTTTTGGTCAGGCAACCCATGATGGTAGTCGTATATCTAACGGTGAATATACAGATATAGTGCCGATTACGATTGAGTTTTAAGAAAATGAAATACTTTTGTTTTAAAGCAATATGTTTGCTGTCGGTTAGCCAATTTATATATGCAGCAGACCCTCAATTAAATTCGAGTTTTAAAGTTCAAGCCAAAATTGAAAATGGTTGCTCAATTGATAATATCGAGCAAAACATGGACTTTGGTCAATACTCAGCTTTATCCAAAGATAAAGTAATAGCTAATATTATAAATAGTACAACTTCCTGGAATATTCGGTGTACAGAAAGTTTACCTGTAAATATCTCTATAGATGGTGGTCAAAATCTTGATAATAATATTAGACGCATGAAAAATACTTCATCTTCTAATTATTTATCTTATAAGTTATATAGCTCGAGTAGTTTAACAAATGAATATGTCGTAGGTGGTATATATTTACTTCCTGCTACAACGCCTACAAACCGTCTGGCAAATTTTCAAATATATGGTGTCGTTGATTTAGGAAATAATAATGAATCACATACGGCCGGAATTTATAAAGATACTGTTTCAATAATGATTTCATGGTGATTCGTATGAACAATTCTGCACTTATTAAAAATGGAATTTTAAAAACTTTTTTATTTGCAAGTACATTATCACTTGTGACGCCTGTGATGGCTCAAGCGACTTTCTTAATTTGGCCAATTTATCCGAAAATTGAAGCCAACGAAAAAGCAACTGCAGTTTGGCTCCAAAATACGGGCAAGACCGATGCCATGGTTCAGATTCGCGTATTTAAATGGAATCAAGATGGCTTAAAAGATAACTATAGCGAGCAATCAGAGGTTATACCAAGCCCACCTGTAGCGAAAATTAAAGCAGGTGAGAAGCATATGCTTCGTTTAACCAAAAGTATGAATTTGCCGGATGGCAAAGAACAGTCATATCGCTTGATTGTAGATGAGTTACCTATTCGTCTTTCTGATGGAAGTGAGCAGGATGCTTCTAAAGTGAGTTTCCAAATGCGTTATTCAATTCCATTGTTTGCTTATGGAAAAGGTATAGGCAGTGGATTAAATGAAGAAAGCCAAAAAGCGAATACAAAAAATCCTTTAGCAAAACCAGTTTTACAATGGTCAATCCGTAACAATGAACAGGGTCAGCCTGAGTTATATCTTAAAAATAATGGTCAGAAATTTGCGCGTCTTTCAGCACTCAAAACATCAAAAACTGGCAATGATATTTCTTTAGGGAAGGCTGCTTTTGGTTATGTTTTATCAAATAGCACCATGAAGTTTGCAGTTGATAAATCGACTGCAAATGAATTATTAAAAACATCTAAAATTTATGGTGTTGATAGCTCAGGTATAAAACAAGAGTTGATCGAAATCACCAAAATGGAGGATCAAACATGATCCTTCGGCATAATAATTTATGCAAAAGTATTTTGCTAATTTTGTTGTCGGGTGGATGCTTAAATATTCCAAATATTGCTCTTGCTGGCGATTTGCCTCCGCCACCCAAAGATATTAACGAAATTAATCAACTGTTTAAGCTGTACTTAGACTTGGTTGTAAACCAATATTCAGTGCAACAAGTTGTACCTGTTATTGTTAAAAATGATGAGTACTTTATACAAAAAAAGAAACTGATTGATGAGTTAGAAATCCAGATTCCTCAAGAGTTATTAACGGATACCGAGATTGCTTTAACCAATCAAGATCTCTTAACTTTGGGGTTTAGTGGCGATACGAGCGACTGGATATCTTTAGATAAATTAAAAGATGTAAGCTATGAATATAATTCATCAAACCAATATTTTAAGCTTAACTTTCCGCCTGCTTGGATGCCAACTCAAGTTTTGGGTAAAGACTCATGGTATAAGCCAGTCGTTGCCCAGTCAGGTATAGGGCTGCTCAATAACTATGATTTTTATACTTATAGACCACATCAGGGTGGGTCAACCAGCAGTTTATTTACAGAGCAGCGTTTTTTCTCTCCGTTAGGGGTAATTAAAAACTCTGGTGTTTATGTCAAAAATCAATATAAGAATGAAGGTAATGCTGAGTCTTTAGACAACGACGGCTATCGTCGTTATGACACATCTTGGCAGTTTGATAACCAAAAGAGTGCTACATCTTTTGTACTGGGTGACATTATTACTGGGAGCAAGACCACTTGGGGCAGTTCTGTCCGCCTAGGTGGTTTTCAGGTACAAAGAAACTATTCAACCCGACCAGATTTAATTACTTATCCATTACCGCAGTTTATTGGACAAGCTGCTTTGCCTAGTACAGTCGATTTAATCATTAATGGGCAAAAGACCAGTTCAACTGAAGTACAGTCTGGCCCGTTCATATTAAATAATGTTCCTTTTATTAATGGTAAAGGTGAAGCCGTTGTGGTCACGACCGATGCGGTCGGGCGACAGGTTACGACTGCTGTACCGTTTTATATTTCCAATACTTTGCTAAAGCCCGGTCTATTTGACTACTCATTATCTTTAGGGAAAATTCGTGAAGACTATGGACTGAAGAATTTTTCTTATGGGAAATTTGCAAGTGCTGCCGATGCCCGTTATGGGGTAAATGACTGGTTTACCGTAGAAGGGCGGACTGAACTTTCTTCAGATCTACAGTTATTCGGTGCAGGGTCTGTGCTTAAGCTTGCAAACTTAGGTGTGCTTAGTGCTTCTTTTACCCAAAGTAAAGCCGATAAGTCGATGTCTCAAGATCGGACGAAAGACTTACAAGGTAAACAATATACGGTTGGATACAGCTATAACCGTAATCGGTTTGGTTTTAGTATTAACCATAACCAGCGTGATGATGAATACACCGACCTTTCACGGCTGCAATATAGCAATTTAATTTCGGTCAATAGTAATGAAAGTCTAACAGCCAATACTTACTTTGCGACCAAAAACTCAGGCACCTTTGGTGTCGGTTATATCAATACCAAGGCAAATGACTTTAAAAACCGTTTCTTGAACTTGTCATGGGCGCCTATTTTACCGAGTTATATGAACGGTGTGACAGTTTCCCTCAGTGCAAACCGTGATTTTATTGAGAAAGAATGGAGTGCCGCATTTCAACTTTCGATCCCTCTATTCCAGCGAAATGCTACTGTAAACTCGGGTTATGCATTTAATAAGCAGGGCGATACGGGCTATCTTAACTTCAACCGTTCTGTTCCGTCTGAAGGTGGTTTTGGAGTCGATTTAACCCGACGCTTTAATGAAAATAGTGAAGATCTCAATCAGGCGCGGGTTAACTATCGTAATAACTATATTAATACTGACTTTGGTATGTCTGGAAATCACGACTATAACTACTGGTTTGGTCTATCCGGTTCTCTTATCTATATGGCAGGCGACGTGTTTGCTTCAAACCGTTTAGGCGAGTCTTTTGCACTGATTGATACAAACCAAGTACCGGATGTTTTGGTCAGATATGAAAACAGTTTAATTGGTCGAAGTAATAAAAAAGGCCATATTTTTGTGCCATCGGTCACGCCTTATTATTCGGGTAAATATAGTGTCGACCCAATCGACTTACCTTCCAACTTTACCATCACGCAAGTTGAACAACGTATTTCTGCTAAACGTGGTTCGGGTGTTGTGATTAAGTTCCCAGTTCATCAGTCTATTGCTGCTAACGTTTATTTGACTCAAGCAGATGGTAAACCTATGCCTGTAGGTTCTGTTGTGCATAGAGCTGACCAAGAGTCGTCTTATGTGGGAATGGATGGCATTGTCTATTTAGAAAATTTAAAACCGAACAATACCGTCACTGTTCAACGATCGGATCAGAGTGTGTGTAAGGCAGATTTTTCTGTAGATGTAGAACAAGCCAAGCAACAAATTGTGGTGGTTAAGCCTGTTACGTGTCATGAGGTATCTTTACCATGAATATAAAAACAAAAAAATTACTCAGCCATTTGTGTATGTTTTCTGGACTGATGCTGGCTGGAAATTTGGCTCATGCTGCATGTAGTGTAAGTGCTTCGGGTACATCTTCTATTTCGGTTCCATCCATCTATTTAATGGAAAACGGTGAGAACTCTTCTCAGTTTAACTCGGGTTTATCGTGTAGTGGTTTTAGCTTGGCTTTGGCTAACATGACTTATTTAAAATATCGGGTTGAGCAAATGTCGAATACATTTACCAACGCTCAAACCGGAGAAAAGCTCAATGCCATTATTTTAGACAGTAACAATGAAATTCTTAGTTTAGGCCAAGAGAAAGACATGAGTAGCTTTACGCTAGTCAATCTTTTTAGTGGGCCAGATGGTAATTTGCCTTTCTATATACGCCTTCCGGCTGGGCAAAGCGTATCACCGGGTGTATATCAGGCCGATGTACCATTACAAGTAAAATGGTTTTATTCGGTACCCGCTGTTGCAATTATTGGAATCGGGACCTTCTTTGAAAGTCCAGGGTTTAAACGGGGTGTAGTAGGGATCGGTTTTAACTGGGGAAGTGGAGCGGACTCACTGGGTTCGCTCTCAATTACCGTGCTTCCGGACTGCCGAATTTTAACTCAAGACTTAAACTTTGGTACGGCCGCTTTTGCGTCCAAGCTTGAGCCTGTGCAGTCGTCTATGGGAATACGCTGCTCTGTAAATACACCGTATTATGTCAGTTTAAATAATGGACTTTCCCCGCAAAATGGCAACCAACGAGCCATGAAGTCACAAACGGGAAATACATATTTAAAATACGATATATTTAAAAACTCATCGAATGACCGATGGGGTAGTGGTAACGAGCGTTGGTCGAGTTTAAATGCGACCTTGAACCCGGGGGTGCATAACGGAGTAACACAGCAGAGCTATGTGTTTACCACAAAAATTGTCGATGAAAATGCAGACACCACACCAGCGGGAACGTATCAAGACACGGTTACAGTACAAGTCGAGTTTTAAAAGCTGTTTTATAGAGAAGATAAAAGCTCAGTTCATGGGCTTTTTTTTTAAAGAAATACGTAATTTTTATAAATTTACTCAAGCTCTAATTGGTCATCATCTTTGGTAATTTTAATCTTTATCTTTTTATATTTACGTTTATTGGGATCTAGTGCAGAGTTCATTACTTCATCCGCAAAAGGCGGGCACTGCATGAGTTTTGCATAAGCTCTATAGCCGATGCATATTCGAGCAGGTGGGCAATCGGTTCTTTTTGAATAGTATTCAATGAGTGAGTTCAGTTCTTGTAATAAAGTTTGCTGTTCCATCATACATACTTAACCATTAGATAATTCAAGCATAATAGACTTAACTGTTTAGTGGAATATGTATTTAAAAGATCTATCTCTTTTAAATCGTGATGTTGTTCACAAAAATCACCATTTTGTGCATCAGGTTTGTTTTTATACAGATGGGTGGTGTTTTTTTAACCGAATTGTCATAATGAAAAGTTAAGTTAAGGCTATAACAAGAAAAGATGAAGATTGTTGCGAACAAGAATATTAAAAAGCAATTTTCAATGAAAGCTGGTCTGTTGTAATTAAGCCGATTCGAAAGAATTGGCTTTTTTATTTTTAATCAAATTTTATGTTTTGACCGCTCTGACATAAGAATTGTCCTTTAATGATATTAATAAGTTCTTTTTTGGAACTTGATGTGTGCTTATCTTGAGGAAGAGAAAAAGAACATGTACCCAAACACATTCAAAGATATGGCTTCTAAAACTTTATGGCCTTTATTTCCACGTCGTGTCGCTTTTGATTGGAATGAATCACCTCTACATTGGATGCCACAATCTCCAAAAGCAAGTCATGCGGTAAACCATTTCAGTTTTACACTTGTGCGAGGAGAGTACTTTTTCTGCCGTATTTTTAATAAGGCATTGTCATTCATAACTGATGAAAAATTAAAAAAAGATGTAGAAACTTTTATTCGGCAAGAGGCAATTCATGCTCAAGCGCATAAAGAATCTATCGAAAAATATATACAGCGTTATGGGGGTGATATTGAAGAGCAATATCAGCGAGTCATTGAGCTATTTGATTCTATGCTTGCAGATAAGCCTTTTGGCAAAGCTCTACCAAAGCGCATGCAAAAGTCTTGGTTATTGTTCCGTGTAGGTATTGTCGCTGCCGCTGAGCATTACACTTGTGCATTAGGTCAATATATTTTGACAAAAGCACATTGGGAAGAAAAAGGGTGTGACCCAGCAGTAAGTGATCTATTTACTTGGCACTCAGCAGAAGAAGTTGAACATCAAACGGTTACTTTTGATTTTTTTCCAACATTTGCCACAAAAACTCTTCGGTCATAGCGTGATAAAATGCTATTTGGGCATTTTCCGGTGCGCTACCGTGGCCTGCATCGGTTTCTTCATATAGCCATATATTGTGATGACCTTGCTGCTGCATTCGAGCCACCATTTTGCGTGCATGTGCAGGACTGACGCGATCGTCCTTGGTACCTGTGGTAAACAGCACTGGCGGATAACATTTATCAGAAGATACTTTATCGAATGGTGAGTAACTTTGTAGCCATTGCCGCTCTTCAGCAACTTCAGGGTCTCCAAATTCAGCAATCCATGAGGAACCTGCCAGCCAGCGATGATAGTTGGTCATATCTAGAAGTGGGACTTCGCATAACAGAGCGCCGAATAACGTAGGGTAGTCGGTCAACATGTTACCAATGAGTAGTCCACCGTTGCTTCCTCCCTGTGCTGCTAGTCGGGCAGAACAGGTCACTCGGCGTGTGATTAAATCTTTGGCAACCGCTGCGAAATCCTCAAAGGCACGATGTCGGTTTTGTTTCAGTGCAGCCTGATGCCATTGGGGACCATATTCACCGCCACCGCGAATATTTGCCACTATATAAACACCCCCTTTTTGCAGCCATGTAGCACCTTTCGCTCCAAGATACTCAGGTGTTAAAGAGACTTCGAAACCTCCATAGCCATAGAGTAGAGTAGGATGCTCACCCGTAAGTTCCAAACCTTTGCTTGCTATTTGAAAATAGGGAATGAGAGTACCATCTGGTGACTGGGCAAAATGCCGGGTGACTTCAAAATTTGCCTTATCAAAACATGCTGGTTCTTGTTTCACCACACTGAGCGTGTTGTTATCGAGATCACCATAACTCAAGCAATAAGGCTGTAGAAAACCATAACTTATTAGCTGATAGCGGTTGTTCTTTATATCAATGCCTGAAGCAGAAATTGTTGTAAAGTCAGGTAGTGTCAACATTTGAACGTGACACCACAGCCCATTCTCCACTTTTAAAACTTCAACTCTTCCGACCACATCCAAAGTTAGGTTGAGAATAAGATAGTCACGGGTCGAACTGTAACCTTGTAGCGTAGTTTGCTCATCTGGGGTGAACAGCGTGGTGAAGTTACGTTGACCTTCTTGAAAAGATGCAAAATCTATCGCCAGTAAGGCCCCAGCCGGATACATTTTATCTGCTATTTTCCAAGGAGTGGCGAGTGTAATAAGTAGCCAAGCATTAAAAAAGCCGCATGATGCATCTTCAGGAATATCTATAGATACCAGTTTTCCCTGTGCGGTAAGCTGGTATGTGAGACTGTGATAAAAATCTCGATAACAACGTACCAGTGTTTTTTCGTACCCTGGAGTATGAGTACGCCATGCTGAAACCATCATATCGCTGGTTTCTCCAGCATAAATCAGGGCAGCTTCTTGTGGTATAGTACCTCGCTGCCAGAGACTGACGCAACGTGGATAACCTGATGTTGTAAGTGTGTCACCGCCCGCATCTAGTGCCAGTAATAGGCTGTTTTCGTCAAGCCAAGTGACTGAACTCTTACTCTCCGGTAGAAAAAAACCGTCACTGATAAATGTTTTGTTGATCAAGTCAAATTCGCGAATTTCGCAGGCATCACCACCGCTTGATAAAAAAACCAGTGCGCGTGTGAAATCAGGATAAAGCAGATCTGCACCGTGATAGCTCCAGTTGGCATTTTCTTCTTCATTAAGATGATCAATATCTAATACAGTTTCCCACTCAGGTTTTCCTGTCAGATACGATGTTTCTTGGGTTCGCCGCCAGATGCCACGAGGGTGGTTATCATCTTGCCAGAAGTTATAAACTGTATCGTGATAATGCTCGCCCCAAGGAATCTTTGCTTGATTATTTAACGACTTTAGAATGATTTGCTGTGTTTCTTGAAAACGTCTACTTTGAGCAAATTTCTCTATAGTTTTCTGGTTTTGTTCAGCTACCCAGTGTAGTGCTACTTCATCGTTAGGTAGCTCAAGTTTGCTGAGCAAATTCTGAAAATGCTTTTGCGTCATCATGGGCCTTTTAGTTAGTAATTTGGACCTAAAGAGACTTCTTGCGTAAAGACCTCTTTGTGGCGAAAACAATTAGCGTGTTAAATGTGTTCTATTATTGAATATATATCAGTGTGTATTTTTAGGAAAACCTAAAACAACCCCAAAAGGCAGCTTTTCTGTCTCATTTTGGGCTACTTTGCTTTATCCTAACCCCTAAAGTTACTTTTATTAATTGTGTTTATACAAACTTTAAGTAGGGGCCATTGTCATAACTCTATTTATATCGATTTTTGAGAACTCACCGATAAGCCAACAATAGTTATTTGTACTCGGTAATTAAGAAAATATCTTTAAATAATATTGCGATCTTATTTTTTATTTATCCTATATCGACTATTCAGTAGTATCTTTAAATTTAAGTTAAATTAACATTTAGCTTAACTATCTAATTGAATGAAAAATAATAATTATTTAACCACTTTCTATTCAGTACGACATTGACACTCTAAACCTTGCCGATTATGCTTTGCCTGCTGGCCTACATTGCCAGCCGGCTTTGACAGGCCGTTTCACTCACGCATCAGGGCTATTCCATCTGAGGGATAGTTTTGTGTGTACTCTCGTTCCCTCCCGTAGCGGTAGGACGGGAGAGGGACACCTATGGTGTGCTAGTTGAGTGACTAGTCTGTCAACCCTCTTCCGTTCTGCCACCATAATTTTAATGTCTGGCAGAACTCCCAATAAAAAGGAGTTGGCTTTGCACATTCATTATTTCATGGCAGTCCTTGCCAAAAGCTATAACGACACAACTTAAATCACCTTTAAACAGTTTGATGACCTCTAGGGTTTTCAGGCTTAAAGTCATTTTTATTTAAAACTTAGCAATAACAAAACTTGAGATGTGCCAAGCACTGTCTTACGGCTTTGCTGTGCCTTTTTTTCTCCCAGAAAGGGTACAGGCTTTTTAACACAACAAGAATTTAAAACGGTAAAACTATGCCAAATTACTTAGAAACGTCTTCCAAAAAATTACACATTATTCGCACGGCTATCCGTCTATTTACAACCTATGGGTTTCATACCGCAGGCGTAGACCTGATTGCCAAAGAGTCCAACATTCCGAAAGGTACGCTTTACAATTACTTTCACTCAAAAGCAGGCCTTATTGAAATATGCCTCTTACTGCAAAAAGAAACGCTCATGGAAAAAGTAAGAGAGGTGCTAGAAACAACTCAATATTCCACTTTGATTGATAAACTCAGGAAAATTTATCTTTTACATGCCGACTTAAATAGCGCTTATTACCTACTGTTTAAAGCAATTTTTGAAACTAAAACGCTTTATCCTCATGCTTACCAAAGCGCTGTGCGTTATAGGCGTTGGCTAAAAAATGAGGTTTTCTGCCTCATGGTAGAAACTAAAAAAATGGCTTCGTATGCAGAAGCAGAGATTTTAGTATTTATGATAGATGGGGCAATTTTAGAGCTTTTAACGTCAAACAAAATTGAAGAACAAACTATGTTGTTAGATTACTTTTTGGTGAGGGTTGCCTAAAAGGCTCTTAAAAAACCCAAGCTATTGAGTTTGGGTTTCTAAATGCCCAATACTGTAATGCCATCATATTTATTTTTGACTTTCTCAAGAAATTTTATAATTTCTATGATCATGTTGAGTGTTGGTGGCTTGAAAAAATTAAAGTTGCATTGGAATGTTTTTGCATTGAAAAGATTAAAATAGCAATACCAAGAGTTTTGCTTATTAACAAAGTTGCGAAAATAAGTCATTAAGTATTGAATTGCAATTGAGGTGAGCAAAATGAAAAATCAGTGGATAACAGACAAAGATAGATGGCAAGCAATTGTAGATCGAGATGTGGAAGCTGATGCATATTTTGTTTATGGTGTGAAAACCTCAGGCATGTACTGCCTACCATCAAGTACAAAAAGGTTGCCTAAAAAAGAAAATGTAGTTTTCTTTGAAAGTTCAGCACAAGCCGAAAAAAATGGTTATCGAGCAAGCCAAAAAATACAAAATAGACTCTCTAATGCACACGATCCAAAACTTGTAGAAAAAATTGAAAAAGCGTGTAGATATATTGAACTGCATGACGACAACTTATTTCTAGCAGACGTAGCAGATCATGTTGGAATGAGTGCATATCATTTTCACAGAGTTTTTAAGCAAATTACGGGGTTAACACCTAAAAGCTATGCCGATGCACATAAAAGTAAAAAGCTAAGAGAAAACCTAAATGAAAATATCAGTGTGACTGATGCAATATTTAATGCAGGCTTTAATTCGAATAGTCAGTTTTATGAAAATTCAAATTCGCTATTAGGTATGACAGCGAAAGAGTGGAAATCTGGTGGTAAAGGTGTACGTATCTTTTTCGCCATAGGAGCGTGCTCTTTAGGAGACATTTTAGTTGCCCAAAGTCAGAAAGGAATTTGTGCAATTTTACTAGGCGATGACCCAGAAAAGCTCTTAAATGATTTACAAGATAAATTTCCAGAAGCTGATTTAATTGGGTGCGATGACGAGTTTGAACAACTGATTGCCCATATTGTCGGGTTTATTGAAGCGCCACAAATCGGATTAGATTTACCGCTCGATATTCAAGGGACGGCATTTCAACAAAGAGTGTGGCAGGCATTGAAAGAAATTCCTGCGGGGCAGACTGTTAGTTATTCTGACATAGCCCAAAAAATAGGCTCACCCAAAGCGGTTCGGGCTGTCGCTGGGGCTTGTGCAGCAAACATGTTGGCGGTTGCTATTCCATGTCATCGTGTTATTCGAAATGATGGTTTTATTTCTGGTTATCGTTGGGGTGTTGAACGTAAACGTGCATTGTTAGAGAAAGAAGCAGAACTAGCACGGAGCTAACTTTATAGAAGCTGGGTCAGCTTGCTGTTTTTATAAAGTTAATTTTTCAAAACAGCAAGAATCAGAGAGTCTATTTTCTGTGGACCATCCAGACTACATCCATCAATTTAAATAAAGATGGAATTGTTACTATGACGAGATTAAAAGACAAAGTGGCTATTATTACAGGCGCGAGTTCAGGTATAGGTTTAAGTGCCGCATCTCTATTTGTAGCAGAAGGTGCAAAAGTTATTCTTGTTGCACGCCGTGAGAATATTTTAGAACAGCTTTGTAATAGCTTGAATCAATACGGAGTCGCTGCACATTTCATAGCTGGTGATCTTAACGACTCAACAACCATGCAAAAAGCAATTGATCTGGCCACGCAATATTATGGACGGTTGGACATCGCATTTAATAATGCCGGTATGTTGGGAGAGTACCAACTTACTCACGATACAACCAATGAAAATTGGAATCATGTTCTTCAGAGCAATTTAACCAGTGCGTTTCAGTCTGCCAGAGAGCAGCTTAAAGTCATGTTAAAGCAGGGTTATGGCTCAATACTTTTTACATCGTCCTTTGTTGGTCATCATATCGGGTTCCCTCAAATGGCGGCTTATGCTGCAAGCAAAGCGGGACTCATTGGCTTAACTAAAGTGATGGCCGCAGAATATGCAACGGCAGGCATTAGAGTAAACGCACTGCTACCAGGTGGAACCAACACTTCAATGGGGCAAGAAGCGACATCTTCCCCAGAAGTTTTAGAGTTTATAAAAAGCATACATGCGATGAAACGTTTAGCTGAACCTGATGAAATTGCGAAGGCCGCACTTTTCTTGGTGAGCGATGATGCAAGCTTTATTACAGGGAGTGCTTTACTTGCCGATGGTGGAGTGACTATTTGTAAAAACTAGATAGTTAATAAAAAGTGAGGCTGCTAGAGCCTCATTTTTTTGTTAGGAATTTTTTAACTTCTGTGTGTGGTTTTCTAAAACCAAAAAATAAGAAGTTAGATTTATTTCAGTTTGGACGCTAATTTTCTAAAGCTAACGTTTTCAAGTAAAGGTCTGCACGCTGTGCATGACCAAAGCACCAATCTTCCGCACTATTTTGCACAATCACAAACATGACATCTTGCTCAGGAATCTTAAATTTTTGATGGAGCTGTGCTGTTACATGCTGCATTAAATCTGATTTTTTCTGAGCTGTTCTGGGTTTGCCAGAAGTGATGTACAGCAGCATAAACTTTTCAGTGCGGGGAGATTTCACCCAATAGTCAGGGTTAACCTGTACATTGCCTTGAGGTAATTGCTCAAAAATATGGAAGCAATCATTTTGGGGTGTGTCGAAATAACTTTCCATACAAGTCTGCACAATTTTCGAAATCTGAGTTTTTTCAAGATCTGTATATGCATAACTGGTCGTAAAGCGAATCATGGGCATGACCATATCTCCTCTGGCATATGTTCAAGTGCTGAAATAGCAGTAGGCAAGCCTGCATAAAAAGAAATATGCGTAATGGTTTCAATAATTTGTTCTTTCGTGATGCCTTGGTTTAAGGCATTTTTTACATGCCATTCGAGCTGTGAATAACGTCCTTGTAAAACAAGTGCAGTAATTGTAATAAAACAACGTGTTTGAGTATCAAGCACAGGCCTTTGCCAGATACCTGCAAATAAATAGTCTTTGCTGAACTCATAAAGCTTGGGCGAAATACTTTCTAAATTATGAATATCAATTTTTCTGAACATTATAAAACTCCACATTGATGCTGTTGTTGCTAATATGGCAGTTTGTTATAGTTTAAAAAATCAAAACTTTTCTAACTAATAATTCTGTTTTTATGAATGATTATGCCAAACTTCCGACCAATCTTGATTTAGATGCCCTACGTGCGTTTGTTAAGGGAATTGAGCTTGGGAGTTATCAACTAGCAGCACAACACTTATGTCGTTCACCGGCCGCAATTAGTGCGCAATTAAAAAAACTCGAGCAACAAACAGGCTGCCAGCTTCTTAGAAAACAGGGTAGGTTATTAGAATTAACCCCAAGTGGTGAATTGCTATTTAGCCATGCAAAAAACATGTTAGCCATTAATGATACGGTGCTTTTAAAGCTGCATCAGACTCAAACCAGTGGCGTCATTCGTTTCGGTTTACAAGAAGATTTTGCTGAGGGAACCTTACAGCAACTCATCGCTCAGTTTATGTTGCAGCATCCGAATGTCCAGTTTCAAATTCAGGTCGACCGAAATCTGAATTTGATTGATAAAGTACAAAAGCAAGAGCTAGATTTAGCGCTTATTTGGCAGCAAAACCCAGTAATTGAAAACTTTTATGAACTCAAAACTGTCGAGACAAAATGGTTGTTTTGTGCCCATGCTCATATTCAGCAAATCATTGAAAATAAAACTTCCATTCCACTCGTGGTATTGCAACAACCTTGTATTTTAAGACATATGGCGATTGAGGCACTAGAACAGGCTGGGCTGGTTTGGCATATTGCTTATGAATGTAATTCTGTTCAAGCATTATGGCCTGCTGTACGAGCTGGTATTGGTATAAGCTTGAGATCATATTTTCAAATTCCTTCGGACATTCAAACCATAGAAAATAATGTCTTACCTCAGCTCAAGCCTTTAACTTTTGGTCTTTATTTCAATTCAACCACACAATCTCTACATATTATTCAGCAGTTTCAACAATATATTGAACAGTATCTACGGTAATTTTTATTCTAAAATTTCCATTGTCTGATATAGCTTTTACATTGATTTATATTTTAATTTATCTTAGTAATAAAAAGAGTTTTGTGTGACACAGTAAAACGATAAACCTTAGAGTATGCCTATGAAGCTTAAAGAATTAGCAGGTTGTGAGGAGTGCGATACAGTCTATCGTAGAGTCCCGCTTGCTTATGGAAAAAGAGCTTATTGTGTCTGCTGTGGTGCAGAGCTTTATCGGCATACTAAACCGTTTACCACGTTGTTAGCTCTAATTTTAACGGCCTTAATTGTATTTATTATTGCCAACAGCTTTCCGATTGTAAAAATTGAATTGCAAGGGAACATATCTGAAACCACTTTACTGGGTGCTGTATGGGGCATGTTTCATTATGATCGGGCATTTGTCGGTGTCCTGATTTTAATGACTACGTTCATTGTGCCGCTTTCATATTTGTTATTACTCAGTTATGTCCTTGGTACGGTGAGTGTATTAAAGAGACGCCCAAAGTTTTTAGTCGGCGCCTTACGAACACTTTATTTTATGAGAGTGTGGGGAATGGTTGAGGTGTTCCTGATTGGAATTTTGGTCACACTTGTAAAATTAATGGATATGGTACTTGTGATTCCCGAAATTGCCTTGTGGGCATTTGGGGCCTTGAGCCTATTGATGGTTTATATTACGTCCATAAAGGTCAGTGACATATGGAATGAAATTGATAGGGCACAGCCATGAAAATAATAAAAAACGTGACTCCACATAAAACCGTAAATACCGATATGGTTCTAAAACAATACCCAAGAGCCAAAGATCTTTCACTGATGTTGTGCCACTGCTGTGGGTTATTAAACTCATCAAAAGTAGATCAAACATCGGCTTATAAAAACCATAAAGTTTTACGCTGCGTTAGATGCCATAGTGTGCTGCATGAGCGTAAACCGGGAAGTTTAAACCGTACCTTTGCTTTAGTGGTTGCTGCAACTATTTTGTATGTGCCGGCAAACATGCTACCCATGACGATAACCGACTCACTTTTAGGTAGCCAGCAAGATACCATCATGAGTGGTGTGATTTATTTTTGGCAAAATGGTGATTATTTGGTCTCGGTGGTCATTTTTATGGCCAGTATTTTTATTCCGATGCTTAAGCTATTTATTTTGTATTTTCTGCTGTTGGTTGTATATATACAGTCATCTGCACTGTGGAAATTTTCACCAGAGCAATGTATCAAACTTTACCGAATTGTAGAGTTTGTCGGGCGTTGGTCCATGATTGATGTGTTTGTGGTCGCTTTATTAACAGCGCTTATTCAAATTCAATCGCTTGCGACGATTTTGGCAGGGCCGGGTTCTATTGCTTTCGGCTCAGTTGTAGTTTTAACCATGTTTGCATCTTTAAGTTTTGACCCACGTATTATTTGGGATAATTTTTATGTATCTCAAAATACAAATAAGCCCAACCGTTTTTCTTCGGAAAAAACCACAATTATTCAAGATGAGCACTCGCCATTGAATAATGATTCTATTAATCCCAGTCAATAAAAGAACAATGAGTATGTCTGAAAACAAAACAACCAGTGGTAACTCAGATCATCATGAAACAGACGTTGAACTGGAAAACATGAATGATTTACCAGAACCCCAAGAAAAGAAAAATCGGTGGAAACCCTTATTAATTTGGATTATTCCACTTGTTGCACTGTTAATTGCTCTTTCACTGGCTGTGAAAGCGCTTTTGTCTAATGGACCAACCATTGAAGTGTCATTTCCTACAGCCGAAGGTTTAGTCGCAGGTAAAACAACAGTACGTTATAAACAAGTAGATATTGGGTTGGTACGGCAAATTGCTCTTGCAGAAGACCATTCACACATTATTGCTCGGATTGATTTGCGTAAAGATGCAAGCAACTTTGCCGCGCAAGATTCACGATTTTGGGTGGTGCGACCACGGATTGGGACAAGTGGAATTTCCGGAATTGATACTTTGTTATCAGGTTCTTATATCGAGGTAGATGGTGGGAAGTCACCCGAGGAAAAACTTGAATTTACAGGCCTAGAAATACCGCCAGTGATTACCTCGGATGTGCCGGGGAAAGTATTTTTCCTAAAAGCTGATGATTTGGGGTCTTTAGATATCGGTTCACCAATTTACTACCGTCGCATTAACGTGGGACAAATTACGGCTTATAACTTATCTAATGACGGTAAAAGTGTAGAGCTTCAAACTTTTATCCGTTCACCTTATGATAAGTTTGTAACCACAGACGCGCGTTTTTGGCAGGCAAGTGGTATCGATGTCAGCTTGAACGCTTCAGGCTTTAATTTAAATACTCAATCTCTTGCAAGCATTGTTGCAGGTGGTATTGCTTTTGGTTTTCCTGAAAATTCAAATGCGACTATGGCTGTAAATAAGAGCCACTTCAATCTTTGGGACTCAAAATCTGAGGCATTAAAAGATCCAGATGGGCAGCCTCGCAGCGTGATTATGTATTTTGATCATTCATTACGTGGGTTAGCCGCTGGTGCACCAATTGATTTCATGGGTATTGAAATTGGTAACATTAAATCAATTAATGCAGAGTTTTATAACAACTACACGCAAATTCGGATGCGTGTTGAGGCTGTTATTTATCCATCGCGAGTTGAAAATGGGTTGGCACTCAATCCAAACAGCAATGTTTTTAAAGGTTTTGTTGAGCACGGATGGCGTGCGCAAATGAGAACCGGAAACCTTTTAACTGGCCAAAACTATATTGCTTTAGATAAATTCCCTAAAGCGAAACCAGCAACTTTACAAATCTTAAAAGATGGCCGTGTAGTGATTCCAACCACGCCAACAGAGCTAAGCGGTTTACAGGCACAGGTTTCTCAGATTGCTGATAAGTTAACTAAATTCCCATTAGTTGAAATTGGGCAGGATGTCCGAAAAACGCTTAAAAATATGAATACAGCGATTGAGTCTACAGACAAGCTGGTTAAACAGTTAGATGGTAAAGTTGCGCCTGGTTTACAAGCCACCTTAGACGATGTTCGTAAAACTGTAAGGTCATCTGAGTCTATTTTGTCGAGCGATGCGCCGTTACAACAAGACGTTCGCAAAGCACTACAACAAATGACTCGCGCGGCTGCTTCGTTACAACTCATGTCAGATTATATTGAGCAACATCCTGAATCTATTATTCGTGGTAAGAGACCAGAGGCCAACGATGAAAAATAAAAAGAATCACTCATTACACTCTAAAGCAGCCACATGGCTGCTTGGGGGGAGTATGGTTTTGACAGCAGTCGTCATAACAGCCTGTTCGAGTTCGCCAACACCAAACTATTATACGATTAGCCCGAAAGTTACTCCGTCAGTTAACTCAACTATTCGAGTTATTGAAGTTTTACCAGTTGGACTTCCAGACCGCTTAGACCGTGCGCCTTTGGTGCTACAAGACAGTAATGGTAAGTCTACCGTACTTGATAACGAGCGTTGGACTTCGACTATGAGTACGCAATTACGTGACACTTTATCTGCGGGGTTACAACAAAAGTTAGGGGCAATTGATAGTTATAGCAGTGGGCTTGCTGGAAATAATCAGCCTTTATATCGAGTTTCTACAGACTTTTCACATTTTGATATTGTCGATAAAAGCAATATTAATGTTGCGGTGTCTTGGGTTGTGAAGCGTCAAATACCACCGACTCAATTACAGTCATCTAATGCCAAAGTCATTACGAATGCTGGATCTCAACTTAATTGTCGAATTGCTTTTAAACAGCCTATCGATCAAAAAGCTAAAAAACTCGAAGCTATTGTGAGCGCTTCAAGTGAGGCCATGAGTCAAATTATTAATACAGTTTCTGCTTCAATTGTGGCGTTAGATTCAAATAAGAAATCAGTTATTAATAACGGTGTTTGTTCCTAATAACGCCTTATCTTTGACTTTTTTGTTCTATGTTTAATTTAAAGCTCCTTATGATTAGGGGCTTTCTTAGTTGCTTTTACCGATAAAATTTAAAGCTCTTTCTTAAAAAAACTGACATCCATATTTAAGTAATGAGATGAAGTTGTTTTTATGAATCCTAATTTATCTAATAAGTTATGAGCAGGTAAATTATCTTTTTCTGAAAAAGCGATCACATGCTTAAAGTTTCGATTTTTCATGTCATCTAGTAACTTAAGTGAAGCTTCAACAATATAGCCTTTATTTCGTTCAGTTTTAATAAGTCTAAAACCTAGTTCAGCTTCTGTCTTGCCATCAACTTCACAGGTTTCAAATCCACAATAACCAATAATTTGATAGGTATCTTTTAAAACCACAGCCATTTTGCCAAAATTATAGTTTTTATAATGCTCTAATATTTCAAAAAAACGAGTCTTTGCAGCTTCAGTTGTTAAGTCACCATAAGGTGAAAAAGCCATAAAATCTTTATCTTGTAACAGTTCAATCACTCTAGATAAATTTTCTTGAACAAAGGGTTTCAAAATTAAGCGGTCTGTTTCTAACATAAACTTTTTATGACTGAGTTTTAAAAATTATATTTTATAAAACAGTTTATAGATTTAATAAAGAGAGCAATTTTGTTCTATTCGGACTCAACTTTATCTCGATATAAAGAATAGATCAAACAAAAGGACTGAAAAAAATGAAAACAATCGGTTTATTAGGCGGAATGAGTTGGGAATCTACAGCCCTTTATTATCAACAAATCAATAAAATGGTTCATCATAAATTAGGAAAATTGCACTCCGCTAAGGTCATTATTAATAGTGTTGATTTTGAAGAAATAGCAGCCTTGCAAGCGAAGGGTTTATGGCAAGAAGCTGGCGCATATTTAGCTGAGCAGGCGCTAAATTTAGAAAAAGCAGGGGCAGATTGTATATTGGTGTGTACCAACACCATGCACAAAGTTGCTGCACAGATTGAAGATTCAATTACCGTTCCTTTCTTACACATCGCTGATGCAACGGCAAAAGAAATTTTGAGTCAAAACATTGGTAAAGTTGCACTGTTGGGGACAGCTTTTACAATGGAGCAAGATTTTTATAAAGCCCGATTACAAGATTATGGAATTGATGTCGTTATTCCAAATGAAGCCGACCGAAAGATAGTTCATAGCATCATTTATGAAGAACTTTGTTTAGGCGTGATCAACCCAGATTCCCAGAAAAAGTACATCACTATTGTTGAGACGCTCATTGCTGAAGGTGCCCAAGGTATTATCTTGGGTTGTACTGAAATTTGTATGTTGATTGGTGAGCTTAAATTCTCGGTTCCTTTATTTGATACGACCGCCATTCATGCAAAAGAGGCGGTGAGTTTTAGCTTAAATGAAAATAAAAATTCTAATAGCGCCAATCTACATAAGTCTGCTGCAATTGCTGGGAATACTGTTTAGCAATATTTCGAATATCCTTTGTCATTAAACGTTAAGCTTGTGTCGTCAAATGTAAAGTGGCCCATATCCTAACTGTTGTAATTTTGGTTATTGCTTTTATAGGCACTCAATAAAAAACCAAAATATGGAATAGGACAT